>JBAQKU010000577.1:0-4083 GCA_049301315.1 Telluria sp. | reverse complement strand
GGCGAGCGCGACGACCATGATGGCCAGCGCCAGCGGCAGGCAGGCCAGCATCACGGCGGCGATATCGTGGGCCACGCGCAAGATCAGCACATTGGCGTCGAACACCTGCTCGCGGTCGAGCGACAGCCCCGACACCATGACGGCGTTGAGCTGGCGCACCAGGCCATTGCCGGTAAACCACAGCCCGGCGCCGGCTGTCATCAGCACGGTAAATGTTGCCAGTTCTCGCGATCGGGGCACGTCGCCGTCTTCACGGGCCTGCTCCAATCGCTTGGGTGACGCTGATTCGGTCTTTTCTGCGTCGCTGTCTTCTGCCATCGTCGACTCCTGTTATCGCCTGCCCACGTTCCACACGACGCTCGGACAGGCTCGGCAGATGACATTATCGACGTTTTTTCCCAGCGGCTATCCACCGAACAGGCGCGCAAAGCGTTGCCTGTTCCGCCGCCTGGCGCCCACGCGCGGTTCACCCAAGAAGGCCATGGCGTGTGGGTTTTGCCCATCCATACGGTGAATTGCGCTTTTTACTACACCTCCGCCGCGGCTGCGCCGTTGTCATCCATCAGGTACCAGGTCAAGTCTTCTAGGGCGAACGGGAGCAGCCAGTCCTGTTCGGGGCGCGGAAACGGCTGGCCTTCAATCAGCCATGTCTGCCGCCAGTGCTGGTTGACGATGGCTTGAAGTGGGTGGTCGCAGGATACCCACGGCTGCCATACCCCGGTCGCGGGACAAATCGGCGTTCTGACGCCCGCTTCGAATACGGCGGGACGTGTGACTTCCCGCACCAGGCCACGTGCTGCACGCGGCTCGATTGCCCCATGGTTGTGCCGTATCGTTTCCCATCTCTCCCAGACGACGCCGGCATGAGCAGCGGCACCTTCACCGCGCACGGGATAGCAGCGGTCGAAATTCTCGTTTACGCGATATAGGCCAGGCAGCACGTACATAAGCTGCGCGCTAAGGTGTTCCGATTGCTGGGGTGAGGCCGGCAGCCAGTAGCCGGTCATCGGCGTCTTTACTGCGGCGGTCGTTTCGCCAGTTGCTCGCAGCACGTATTCGGCGTCGAGAAAGTGGCGGCCGGTAGCCTGTGAAGCGGCAGTCGGTTTCGGCGCTGGCGACAGCGGGGTCACGCCCATGGCAGCCGCGAGCAGAGTCGCTTTTTTTCCATCCCATGGCGGAAGGTCGGCTGGGGGCAGCGGCAGGATTTTGTCTAAGTTCGGAAAGCGGCGGTCGGGATTGAAACCAAGCGCGTCGCCCAGAATTCCATAGCGCTCTCCGCGGGCCTTGTCGATATGCGGAACCAGCATATCGCCGAGATCGAACGGATGATCAAACTCGATGTACAGAGCGTTCGCGCAATCCATACATCCGAACCTGACTCCGTCATGAAGTGCCTTGAGCGCGCGCGCCTTGGTCTCACGCGTCCGCTCACCGATCACTTCTCCATCGGCTGCACGTGGTGCCGCATATAAGAAATGTAGATTGTAGGCAGCTGGCCCGTATCCTTGTCCAAGCGCGCATTCCAACATTTTAATGGCCACCGGTATATTCGCCCAGTATCCGGCAATGGCACCGTCCTCTCCCGCTCTTAACCTGTCGCCTAAATAGGTCATCGCCTGTGGATTACCCATTCCGGCTGCCTTTTGCCAGAACGCGTAGGCCCTCGTAGAGTCGGCGTGAACGCCAGTGCCGTTCATGTAATAGGTGCCCATCCGATCATATGCAGCGGGTATGCCAAGCCGTATTGCCTCTTCCACCAGCTTGACGGCATCCTCGACATCATGTGGCGGGTCCTGCCCTTCCAAGTACAGGCTAGCCAGGTTGAGCATTGCTTTCCAGTGCCGACGCTCGGCGGCCAGCCGCGTCAGCCGCACGATGTTTTTGTAGTCGGGATCGACCGCATAGCTGTTCGGGTCTTCAAGTGCGCGCGCCTCAAGGAACCAAGCCTCCGCTTGTGCGTCGATCGCAGGTACTTTGGTTGCCTCCACTTCACACACAAACGTGGTTACGTGCGGCTGAAACAGCGGCAGATTTTCGTTCCGTGGCAAGCCGTTTTTCGTGTCGTTTGTCATTTTGCAAGCGAGTAAAGGAATGCATAGCAGGGCTGCGAACGAGGCACGTTGCAGACGAAAAAACATGCAATGAGAGCGTTGCATGGTCAACCCAGACGGATGGTAGATTTTCGATCGTCTTCCAAAGGTAAAAGGAAACCAACCATTTTTTTGTCTCTGGCACTTTCGGACTTTTCGAGTTTTCGGTTCTTATTGCTTTTCATTACCTGACTCCAGTCCTTAAATGCTCTTACAATTTCTTCCCTTGTTCCATCCCCACCGTCAATAGCATTTCCGCCAACTCCCCCCCCATATCCGCCGCCGTAATCGCTGAACCAATTGCGGATTTACCGAAACCAAATTAATTTCGCTGTCGACAGCCATGCTGCGCTGGTTCAAATTGGCGCTTCCCAAGGTGAAGTACAGGTCGTCCACAAGCATCAGCTTGGAATGGATGTAGATTTCCCGGTAGCGCCAGCGATCCCCCACAAACGCGCTGACGTTCAGCATCGCCGTGCATATCTTCAGCCCGTACTGGCTTTCCAGTTTCTTTAGGTCGGGTTTTTCGATGCTGTTGGCGTGCTGAACAACTTCCGGTGTCGTGAGCACGACATCCTTAATTGCCGTTGCCACTTTTTCCGGTAGCCATTTCTGTTCCGAGACCGCCTTGCGTCGTGTCGCCGTCTTCTCGTTCGACGTCGCGATCAGTTCGTTTTGCCCCGTCATGCCGCCGTGCTGCCCAAGCGTCGCCAGCGTATCGTGGGTGCGCGGAACCATGCCGGCTCGTTCCGGAACCGGGATGACGATGAACACGTGCATGATCGGCAGCTCGTCCTTGGTTCTGCCCGACTTGGCGAGAGCAGCTTGTTGGCAATTGCCTCGATGTCGTCGCTCTGCGCGCGGATTGTCACTTTTCCCGACCCGGCAATCAGTTTCATGCCGGCCTTGTGCACGAACAGGCTGAAGGTATGGCGGATGCTGGCAAACAGGCTGTCGCCGGTCGCGATGGAGAGGCTGCGGCCGGTTGTCATTGCCGTGTGCGCGGCACTGGCAATGTGCGTCGACCTGGCGCTCGTCGTTTCAATTCCGGCCGGGCTGGCCAGCACCAGATGCGGCGCCGCCAATTCCGGGAAGGAAGCGCCGTTACTGCCTGCGCCTTTGATGGCGTCGGTCTGCGCTTTTACCGCGTCCGCGACTGCGCCTTGCAGCGCCGGCGACTCCTGGGCGCCATGCTCCTGTGCGGTGATAGCCCAAGCCTTGTGCTGGTCGCCAGCGGTAGCCAGGCGCCGCACCGTTTCATCCATGCTCTTGATGTGCGATACCGCGTTCGGCCGCGCTTCGGTGGTAATCAGCATGCCGCCTCCTGCGCGTGCCACACCCCAGGCATTGGTGGCCAGTTCCCAGCCTTCGCCACGTTCGTCCTTGCGCCCGGCCGTGTCTTCGATGCGGGTGATGTGGCCGAGCGAGAGCTGGCTGTGCTGATGGTCGCTTTTCAGCTGCGCCTGGATCTTGCCGTTGGTGTCGTCCAGTAGCAGATGGTTGCTGCGGCCCGGGCCGGCGGCAAGCTCGCGGCTGCGCGCCCCGGCCAGCGCCTTTTGTTCGGGCAGCTTCCACGGCGGCATGTGGTCCTGGTTGTAGACGGCGCCGATGATGATCGGGTGATCGATATTCCCGTCGAGGAACCGAATGACGACTTCCTCTTTCACGCGCGGTAAGCGGATGGTTCCGAATTGGTGGCCGGCCGCAGGCGTCATCACCCTGATCCAGGGCGAGCTCTGTTCGTCGTATTTTCCCACCCGGTCCCAGTGGAACTGGACCTTCACGCGCCCGTAGCCATCGGTGTGGATGTCGGAGCCGGAAGGGCCCACCACGATGGCGCTCTGAATGCCCGGGTCCGGGCACGGCTCGCTGTTGTAGTGGCGGCCCGGCCGCCAGCGGATGTCCTGGCGCACGCAGAGAAAATCGTTGTCATAGTGCGAAGCTGCGCCCGGACCGGCCTGGTAATTGTTGCTCGCAATGTGGTCAACCGAGA
>JBAQKU010000576.1:0-1548 GCA_049301315.1 Telluria sp. | reverse complement strand
GCGCTTCGGCCTGGGCGACAAACTGTATGCCCGCGTGGACCGCCTGTCGGGCGGCGAGCGCCAGCGCTGCTGGCTGGCGCGCCTGCTGCTGTCGTCGGCCCAGGTGCTGCTGGTGGACGAACCGCTGTCGGCGCTCGACCCGGCGCTGGCGCAGCTGACATTGTCGACCTTGCAGCGCGAAGCGTCGGCGCGCAACGCGACGCTTATCTGCAGCTTGCACCAGGTCGACATGGCGCGCGCCAATTTCGCGCGCATCGTCGGGCTGCGCGACGGGCGCATCGTGTTCGACGCCGCGCGCGAAAACGTCAGCGATGCGATGATCGCGGCGCTTTATCAGAACGAAGTGAACGCCTCGCCTGCGCCCCCGCGTCACGAAACGCCCGAACGCCTCGCGGTCGGCGCCTGCTTCTGACGCCCATGTCGCACCAGGCTTGCCTTCATCCCGACCCCGCCTGGCGCACGCGCGTGGCGATGACCCTGATCGGGCTGGCGCTATTGTGGCCGGCGCTGGTGCTAAGCGAATTCAAGCCGTGGATCCTGTTCGACCTGCAAAGCCTGGGCGCGGCCGGACGCTTCCTGGCCGACTTCCTCAAGCCTGCGCACTCGCTCGAGTTCCTGCAAATGGTGCTGCGCGAGACCTGGCAAACCGTGGCCATCGCCAGCGCCGGCCTCACCCTCGCCTTGCTGGGCGCGATACCGGCCACCATGATCGTCACCGAGCGGCTCTCGATTTCGCGGCTCGGAACGGGACGCATGCACTGGGCCTCGGCCATGCTGCGCCAGGGCGTGCGCTGGCTGCTGGTGTTGTTGCGCAGCGTGCCCGAACTGGTGTGGGCGCTGCTGTTCGTGCGCGTGGTCGGGCTCGGCCCCACGGCCGGCGTACTGGCCATCGCGCTGACCTACTGCGGCATGCTCGGCAAGGTGTATGCCGAGATCCTCGAATCGTCCGACGCGCACGCCACCGAAGTCCTGCTCGCCAACGGCAGCGGGCGCCTTTCCGCGCTGCTGTACGGCGCGCTGCCGGAATCGGCCTCGGAACTGATTTCCTACACCGTGTACCGCTGGGAATGCGCGATCCGCGGCTCGGCCATCATGGGTTTCGTGGGCGCCGGGGGCCTGGGCCAGCGCATGGATGAATCGACCCGCATGATGCTGGGCGGCGAAGTATCGACCATGCTGATCGTGTTCGTGCTGCTGGTGGCGGCCGCCGACCTGGTCTCGAAGATCTTGCGCCGGGGGCTGGGATGAAGCCGCGCGGCATGCCGTCCGCTCCCCCGCGCTCGTTCCAGACCATGCTGCTGGTGGCGGCCCTGCTCGCGCTGGTGGCGGCCAGCTTCGCCTCGCTGCCGCTGCAATGGGGCGCGTTTTTCACGGCCGAAGCGGCCTCGACCAGCGCCGAATTCCTGGGCGGTTTCGCGCCGCCCGACACCTCGCTGCCGTTCCTGCGCAAGAGCGTCGCGGCGGCGGCCGAAACCTTGTCGATGTCGGCGCTCGGCACCCTGCTGGCGGTGCTGGGCGGCCTGGCGCTGGCGCTGCCCGCGGCCGGCC
>JBAQKU010000575.1:0-54255 GCA_049301315.1 Telluria sp. | reverse complement strand
GGTTGGCGCCGTTGCCCGGCACAACGAGAGCCGGCAGCGCCGGCGCTTGCGCGATGCGCTCGTTAAGCAGGCTTTCTATGCGTTCTCCGACCAGCAGCGCGACGCGCTCGGCAACTGTGGCCGTGATGCGCTCGGCCAGGCTGGGCAAGTCGCGCAGCGACAGGTTCTCCAGCTCGATTGCCTTGGCCACGAGGTCCGCGATGTCCTCGACGGCGAAGCTGCTCTCCAGGCCAGCGGTTTTTCTTGCGTCTTCAAACATGGTTAAGTCCTTCGGGCAACTAGTGACAAACACGTCGATACGGTGCAGCTCGGCCGCTTCGCGTATGCGCAGCTCGGACGGTTTTTTGGTACCGGGCATATCGGGAATCCAGAAGCGACCGCCGCCGGCGCCGCAGCAAAACGAGTTGTCCCGGTTGCGCGGCATTTCCACCATCTCACAGCCGATCAGTTCGAGCACGCGCCGCGGCGCGTCGTAGCGCTTGTTGAGGCGTCCCAGATGGCAAGGGTCGTGAAAGGTCACGCGCAGCCCGAGCGGCCGGGTGACCTTCAGCGCCCCGCTTTCCAGCAAGTCGCACAATAGTTCGGTGTAGTGGGTGACCGGGGCCGTCTGGCCGAGCTCCGGGTATTCGTTGTGCAAGGTATTGAAGGTGTGCGGATCGGTGGTCACGATGCGCTTGAACGCTTGCGCCTGGGCCATCTCCTTCAGGTTGTGCTCGGCCAGCGCTTCGAACAGGCCCTCTTCGCCGATCCGCCGCACATCATTGCCGGCTGTTTTCTCGCCGTCATGAAGCAGGCCGAAATCGACGCCGCCGGCCTTGAAGATCCTCGCCACGGTGCGCGTAATCTTTTGGTTGCGCGGATCGAACGAAGCCTGGTCGCCAACGAACCACAGAAATTGCGCCGCTTCGGTGCGCACATCCTTGACCTTGAATTCGAGCTCGCGGGTCCAGGCCGCGCGCTTGCGCGCCGGCTCGCCGAAGCTATTGCCGGAGACCGCGATCGTGTTTAACGTGCTCTTGAGCAGCGGGTCGATGTTGTTCGTTTCGACCAGTCGCCGGCGCATCTGCACGATCTTGACCGGGTGCTCAATGCCTACCGGACATATTTCGACGCAGGCACCGCAGGTTCGACAGGACCACAGGGTGTCTGCACTGATGACGCCACCGATGAGCGCGGTGTGCGCAACCGGCTTGCCCTGGGCCCGGTCATTGTGCAGCCGCAAGTCGAGAATCAAGTCGCGCGGACTCAGCGGATAACCGGCGGCGCGCGCCGGGCATACATCGTGGCACCTGCCGCATTTCGTGCATGCGTCGAAATCGAGCATGTCCTTCCAGGAAAAATCGCTGATTTTTCCGATCCCGGCGCTAGCCGCTTCAGGCGCCTCGGGCGGCAAGCGCCGCAGCGCAAGCGGGTCGCGGCTGGCCAGTGCGCCCATGGCGGCAATGATGTGCTTGGCCTTGTACCATGGCAGCGCGACGATGAAGCAGAGCGCCGCCAGCCCGTGAAACCACCAGTTGACGGCGCGCAGCGCGCCCACGTTCGCCTGGTTCAGTCCGAGCTGCGCCAGCAGCATGCCGGCCGCGGCGCCGACCGGCTCCCATGCGGCCCATGCAGGCTGCTCCATCGCATGGCGCGAGCCCTCCTGCACGAAGCCGGTCAGGATAATGAGCAGCAACGCGCACAGGAAGAGCCAGTCTTCGCGCTGCCAGCTGGCCGCCGCCGGGCGCAATTGCGTCTCGCCCGCATAACTGCGCAGATAACGCAGCTTGGGCAGGCGCAATACCATGCGCCGCACCATCATCACGATGATGCCGCCAAGTACCGCCAGGCCGGCGAGATCGAGCGTCAGGCTAAACAACAGGAAAAAATTTCCCTTCCAGAATACCAAGCCGAACAGCGGCTTCAGGATGTCGTATTCGAGGGTAATGATCGCGGTGCCGATGAACAGCAGCGCGAAGCCGAAAAAAATCGCCATGTGGGCCGCGCCGGCGAGGCGGTCGCGCCGCCGCAGCGTCCTGTGCGTCACCAGGTCGAGCAGCATGCGGCGCACGCCGGCCCACAGGTCCAGCCGGACCGGCGACGCCCGACCGCGGCGATATTTGACGATATGGCGCGCCAAGCCCCACACGAAGGCGATCATGGCGGCGACGCCGATAACGTAGAAGGCAAAAATCCCAGCGGATTGCAGCCCCCAGAAGAGAACGCGAGTTTCCATTTTTGGTGTGGTGACAGAGTGAGACGTGTGAAAATAGCCGGACGCTTTCGGCGTCCGGTACCAAACGGACGCCTATCGAGGCCCGATCCCCTTAGTCAACTTCGACCTTGATCCGCACATCGCCGAGTTTCGGAATGGTGTCGCCTTCCCACAGCTGACGCTCTCGGATCCACGGCAATGGATAAGCCGGGTGCGCGCTGTCGAACTCGCGCGCCAGGCGGTGACCTTCCCACATCGCCTGGTTCACCTGCATCGGCGCCTTGCAGTCGCCGATCCGGTAAATGTCCGCGATATCGTTGTCGGCCCACTCGGCTTTGCGCGCCTTGAGCTCCTTCCACAGCGCATCTTCCGAGCTGCGTGAGGTCACCAGCACCACGGCATCGACTTCCAGCTCGAAGTCGCCGCCATTGTCCTTGCGCGGCACCTCGCCCGGCGTCGGGCCAAGCAGGTCCGGGCCGTGCTTGTACAGATACGTCAGGGTCACCTTACCCTGCTCGATCTTGCTGATCCAGTGGTTGCGATAGATCTTGACGCCCTTCTCGAACAACATGCGCTTGTTGTTGGGCAGCTCCAGCGTGTATGCGCTGTATTCGGCGATCTCCGATGCGTCGCACACATAGGTGACTTCCTTGCCCTGGTCGATCATCAGCTCGGCCAGCGAAATGCCGACAAAGTGCCCTTCAGCGTCGAGCACCAGCACGCGCTTGCCCGGGACCGGTTTGCCCGCGGCAATCTGGGCCGGCGTCAGCACATACGGCAGCGCATCGTCGGCCCCCTCGATCGGCCCACAGCCGGGCCCGACCCCGTCGCCGCGCCAGGCGGCGCCGGTGGCGATGACGACCCGGTCGGCACCGTACGCCAGCACATCGTCGGCGCTCATCTTGCCGACGCCCAGATGCACTTCCACATTTTTCAGCTTGGCCAGCTGGATCTGACGATAGGTGGTGACGCGGCCCCATTCATTGAGGCGCGGCAGCTTGGTGACCCACTTCCAGTGGCCGCCCAATTCGGCCTCGGCCTCGCGCAGATGCACTTCGTAACCGCGCTCGCCCAGCACGCGCGCGCACTCCATGCCGGCCGGACCGCCGCCGACAATCAGCACCGAGCAAGGCTTGCTGGTTTTCTCGAATTTTTCCGGATGCCAGCCGCGCCGGTACTCCTCACCAATGGTCTGGTTCTGGGTGCACATGATCTGGCCGGCCTGGTTAAACTTGGACACGCAGATATTGCAGCCGATGCATTCACGGATATCTTCGAGCCGGCCTTCCTCGATTTTCTTGGGCAGGAAGGGATCGGCGATCGAGGGACGGGCAGCGCCGATGATGTCGACGACGCCGCTGCGGATCATGCCGACCATGTCGTCCGGGCTGGTAAAGCGGCCATTGCCAACCACCGGAATGTGCGGCCCCAGCGCCGCCTTCCCCTGCGCAATGAAGGGCGTCATCCATCCCGATTTGCGAAAGCGCGAAGTCGCTGCGTCCTCGCCCCATTCAGCGTAGTCGCCAATCTTGAGCGCGACCAGATCGACCACTCCCTCGGTGCGGAACAGCTCGAGCAGGCGCACCCCGTCTTCGCTTGCCTCGACGCCTTCGGGACCGTGCAGCGTGTCCATTTCAAAGCGGGTCGTGATCGCGCTATGGTCGCCCAGGTTGCGCTTGAGCGCTTGCAGCAGCTCAATATAAAAGCGCGAGCGATTCGCAAAGGAACCGCCGTATTTGTCGGTGCGCTTGTTAAAGCGCGGCTCAAGGAACTGGATCGGCACGGTATCGTCGCCGGCCGACACTTCCAGCAGGTCGAAGCCGGCCTGCACCGCGCGCTTGCCTGCTTCGACATACATGTTGATCACGGCGCAGATATCAGACTCATCCATTTCCGAACCGTACACGCCGCGGGTGGCAAACATCGGCGAAGCGAACTGGCTGGGCGAGCGACCGATCTCGCGCGACTCCAGACATGGCGCGTTGCCGCCGCTGTACCAGAGCTGGATGCCGGCGAGCGATCCATGCTTGTGCGCCACATCGCACATGTATTTGAGATTGCGGACATCGCCCTGATCCCAGATGCGCGCCGAGGTGTAGGGATATTCATCGGCTTCGGGATGGATCGAGCAATATTCGGTAAACACCACGCCCCATCCTCCCTCGGCCTTGGTGCCGCGCAAATGGGCTTGTGCGCCGGGCCGTTCAGAGCCGGGCCCCGCACAATGCGATGTCTGGAAGAAGCGGTTTCGTGCCTGTTTGGGGCCGATCTTGATAGGCTCGAACAGGATGTCGTATTTAGGATCGCGTGCCACTGATAAGTTCTCCTTTAAGGTAGCGTGTTTGATGAACAGGGCGAACGCAACATGCTTCTGTCTCCCTTCGCAGTACCCCTTATCAATATCCGTGCCACCTTGCACCGAAGGCGACATTCCTTGCGCAGCCCGCCATTGCGGGCGCTTGCAGCGCAGCGCCAGCGAGGATTGATGCATCCATGCAGCGATCAATGGCGTTCAGTGATGCGATTTAGCATCGGGCCTGGGAGTCAGAGTGAGATGAAGATGGCGATGCAGCCGGAATGGGCGATGGCCGCCGCAGGCGAGCTGGCGACGAACGGAACAGGCTCGAGCGCCACCAACCCGAACCGGGGAAGGGCTTGCGTCATGCTTTCGCGGCCTCGCCGCCGGCATGAAGCTTCCTGAATTTTCTTTTTGCCGCGCGCGTACATAACCAGAACAGCAGTGCGACCAATGGCACCGATGCGCCAACCACCAGCTCCGCATGGTCCGCCAGGCCAAACATTGCCAATGCGCCCAGCGCATGCGACAACAGCCCGACCGCATAATAGGTCAGCACCCAGATCGACAAGCCCTCCACCGTTTCCTGCAAACGCAGCTGGAGCTCCGCACGCTGCGCCATACCGGCGAGCAATTCACGGTTTTGCTTCTCATGCGTTACCTCGACGCGGGTGCGCAGCAAGGCTGTCGTTCTCTGCACCCGCTGCGCCAGGCGGTCTTGGCGGCGCTCGACCGTGGTGCAGGTCATCATGGCCGGGCCGAGACGGCGCCAGATGAACTGCCTGAACGGCTGGATGGCGGGGAGCGGTCCCGCTTCCAGCTCATGCACCTGGCTTTCCACCAGCTTGTAATAGGCGTTCGAGGCGGAAAATCGATATTGGCTTTCAGCGATGCAGCACTCCAGTTCGGCGGCGAGATTTTCAAGTTGCTTCAGCATTTTCTCGTCGCGCAGTTCTTCGCGCCCGGTCAATTCGGTCAGCCTGCGCAGCGCGAGGCCCAATACGTCCAGATCGGCCATCTGGCGCTTCGCCAATGGCAGCGACAACAGCGCCAGCGCGACGTACGTATCGATCTCGATGAGCCGCTGCACCATTCTTCCGGCCTGTTGCGGCCCCATCAGGCGGTCAAAGATGACATGCCTGGTCGCCCCGCCATCGATCGCGCCGGCCGGATGCAGATGGTAGTCCGTATACGCGCGCCCCCGTCCCTCGCCGATTTCCCCGCCGATCAGACGATGCGACCCGAACCAGCGCTCCCTGAGCGCATCCCAGTGGGCGTAGTCGTCCGGGACAATAGCAAACTGGGTCGCAGCAATAATTTGCCCCTGCAATGCGTGCAGCCAAGCGGCCGACACTTCCAGCGCAACTTGCGCCGCTGGCAAGTCGAGCGCCGCGCCGCCCAGTACAAAGGTGTAACGGGCAAATTCGGTATGCAGCGACCAATGAAATTGGAACGCATTGTTCCCGGCCGAAAAATTGCGCGCACCTTCAGGCGGGCCGGCATGACCAAGCTCTTCGGCCAGCCCAAGCAGCGAGCGCCATTGCGCGCCATTGTCGTCATCGAAAAACAGCGCGAATGAAAATAGCCGGGTCGGCGCCTGCACCTCGAAAAAGGGGCTCGAATGCAGTTCCTTGAAGATGTCAGAGCGGTCGGGGTGTACCGAGGGACCAGGGGCGACATGCATGCTTTGCCTGGCTCAGCGCACCAAAAGCACCGGACACGGCGCTTGGTTCAGGATATCCGTACTGACCGAGCCCAGCAACACACGGCTGGCAAGATTGCGTCCGCGACTACCGGTGACGATCAGGTCGGCTTGGGCCCGGGCGGCCACTTCCAGCACGGCATCGTGCGGCTCGCCGGTGCAGATCGTCGCTTCGGCCCGGATCGCGCGCGAGCGCAGGCTGGCCAGAGCCTGAGCCTGGAAGCGAACTGCCTCGGCTTCCTTTTCCGGGTCCCTGCTCACCGCATCGCCGAACGCATTCAACGCCGGTCCTGGCACCGCGGTCACAATCAACACGTCGAGCGCCGCAGCTGGCCACCAGCTCAAGCGCTCCAGCGCCTTGCGCGCTTGCATGGAATCATCGTACGCCACTACTATTTTCATAGAACTGCCTTGAATTTTCAAAATGGAAATCTATCAATGCTGCTTAAAGCGCCCTAATCCTTCACGACCCCGACATCGGAAAACAGGATCGCTGCGCCATTGCCAGAGACGGCCAGGGCGGTCAAGGCGCGCTGATCGGCGCGCTGCGCAATCTTGAAGCTGTGGCCCCGATCTTCGCTTGCCAGCGACACGCCATCAAGGGCGGTAGCCAACACCCGACCATCGGGCAGTTGAACCAGGTCGGTGATGGAGCTTTGCGTTCCGCTGTCTACGCTGTCCCAGGTCTTGCCATGGTCCGCGCTGCGGTACACTTTGCCGCGCAGGCCGGCGACCAGCATCGATCCATCGTCCAATGCCAGTCCCGCCCAGAATGTTCCCTTGTTTCCGCTGCGCACCGACTCCCATGAAGTCCCGCCATCTGCGCTGATGAAAACCAGACCCTGCTCCCCGGCGATAAAAACATTGTCGCGGCGATCAGAGAAGATACGAAACAGATTCACATCGCTGCGCTTCGCGCCCGGCGCTGGCGGCAGCGTCACCGCATGCCACGATTTCCCGCCGTCGCCGGTCTTCAGAAGCAGGGAAAACAGGCCGACGGCAATTCCTGTCTGACGGTCCTTGAACCAGACGGAAAACAGCGGCTGGTCCGTGCTCACGTCATTCCTCTGCAGACGCCAGGTTTCGCCGCCGTCCTGGGTCGCAAGAATGACGCCCCAATGCCCGACCGCCCAGCCGTTTCTGTCATCGGCAAAGAAAACCGAGGTCAGGCTGGCCCGGGTGGGAACCGCTTTCGCCTGCCGATAGGACTTTCCGTCATCGTCAGACAATAAGACCACGCCGCGGTCGCCGACCGCCACCACGCGGGCCCCGGCGCGCGTGGCGCCGAGAATGCGTGCTTTCGACGGTATCGGCAATCGCACGGCCGCTTTCTGGACCAGGTCTGCGACGCCATGCACCACCTCGGCATGCGCCTGCACACCCATCATTGCCATGAATACGGCGCCACACCACACAAGAAGCTTCATCAATTCCCTACTCCCATTTAATGACTGAACGCGGCAGAAACGTGAACCGGCTTACGTCTCGGGAAAAGCTTCTCCAGCAGGACGGCAAAGGCAGGCAAAGCGGTCATCGCCATCACCAGGTTCACCATGAACATGAACGCCAGCAGCTTGCCCATGTCGGCCTGAAATTTAAGCTCCGAAAAGGCCCAGGTGGCCACCCCGATCGCAAGCGTGATGGCGGTAAAGATGGTCGCCATCCCCACTTCCAGGATCGAATACTCCAGCGCCTTGACGATGTCATGACCCGCAGCCAGGTGGCTTTGCAGACGATTGTAGATATAGAAGGCGTAATCGACGCCAATACCGACGGCCAGCACCATCACGGGCAGGGTCGCCACCGTCAAGCCAATCTCGAACTCCTTCATGAACCAGTAGCCAATGAAGGTCGCCACCGTCAACGGCAGACAACATGCCAATACCGCGCGCAAGTCGCGATACGCGAGCATGACCAGGATGGCGATCGCGGCGTACACGTAGAGCATCATCGGTTGCTCGCTATGTTCCACCTCGTCGTTGATGGCGGCGAGGACGCCGACATTGCCCGATGCCAGGCGCACGTTGATGCCATTCTGCAAATTATCCGCGCGGAATTTTTTGACGGCGTCGATGACCGTGTTGATCGTTTTCGCCTTGTGGTCGGACAGGTAGAGATGCACCGCCGTCATGCTGCAATCACTGTTGACAAAGCCGCGCGTGCGCGCGATCTCGGTCGCCAAGCCGGCAAAGTTCCCGGGATCAATTGGCGTGACCGCCATTTTCGGGTGGCCTTCGTTATAGCCCTGGTTGTAGATGCGCAATTGCCCGGAGAACGACTTGATCGCCTGGACGCCGGGTACGCTTTCCATTTCACCGACAAAGTCGTCCTGGAAGCGGCCAATCGCCACATTCTCGCAAGAGTTTTCCGGCGCCTGGAAGATCACGGTCAGCCAGTCGAGGCCAAGATCGTAAGCGCCGGCAATGGCGACGGCGTCGCGGTTAAAGCGCGAGTCGGGCCGCAGCTCCGGCGCGCCGGCCTGTACCGAGCCAACCACGCGATGCCGGCTTTCCCATACGGAGACGCCGAACACCAGCAAGGTAATCAGCACGACGATCATCGAATTCCTTGGCTCGGCAACACGGGCCAATCCGCGCAACCAACGTGAGCGGCGCTCGCGCTTGAGCATGGCGTTGTCGGCATATTCCTTGCTGAAGTTAAAGTAAGATGCCGCCAGCGGCAGCATGATCAGATTGGTCGCAATCTTGTAGCCAACACCGATCGACGAAATGATGGCCAATTCCTTGACCATCGGGATCGGAATGAGCAGCAAGGTAATGAAGGAAACGAAGGCCGTTACCAGGGCCAGGGTGCCGGGCACCAGCAAGCCCGTGAAACTATGGCGGGCCGCTTCCATGGTGGACCGGCCGTGGGCGATCTCGCGCACGATAAAGTTGATCTGCTGCACGCCGTGCGAGACGCCGATCGCGAATACAAGGAAGGGCACCAGCACGGCCAGCGGATCGAGGCCGAAACCCATCAGCTTGAGCGTGCCGAATTGCCAGATCAGCGATACCAGCGAGCAGGCCACCGGAAGCAGGGTCAGCCGCACTGAATGACAGTACCAATAAACGGCCAGCGCCGTCAACACCAGCGCAATGGCGCAGAAATTCAACACGCCGGACGCGCCGTCCGCAATATCGCCGATCTGCTTGGCAAAGCCGATAATCTGGATTTCATAGTCGCGATCCTCGAACTTGTGCCGGATCGCGTCTTCCAGAATTCGGTTGTAGGCGACGTAATCGAGCTTGCTGCCATCCTTGTCGCGCTCACCAATGTCGGCGGTGATCATGGCGCTGGTCTGGTCCTGCGATACCAGGGTCCCGATGTAGCCGCCCTGACTGGTGGCGCGCCGGATGTCGGCGATCGCCTCCGCCGTGAGGGACGCGACGGTCACCGTTCCCGGAATAACCGGTTGCGCGCGAAATCCTTCCAAGGTGATCTCGTTGACAAAGCTGTTTGGAGTCCACATCGACTGCACACCGGTGCGATCGATGTTGGGCAGGTAAATGACCGCTTGCGTGACCTCATAGAGGCGCGCCAAGGCATCCTTGTTCCAGATCGTTCCATGGCGTGCCTTGACCACCACGGTAAGACGATTGGCGCCGAACAGCTCGTCGCGGTATTTCTCGAACGTCTGGATGTATTCGTGCCCGACGGGCATCTGCTTTTCAAAGCCCGCTTCCATTTTCAAGCGCATCCCAAACGCTCCCATCACAACGGTTAGCACTGCAAAAAAGCAGAGCACCAGAAAGCGCCTTCTGAAGAAAAATGTCTCCAAGCTGTGAACCAAGCCGACCAAGATGGAACCTCTCTCAATGTTATCTATGAACCCGGTACTCCCGTCACGCCGGCGGCGACCTGACCCACGAGCATTCGGGATAATCAGCGCTGGGAATCCTGTCCCGGGCGCTTAGGCGCCCGCGACAGCCGCGATCAGAAACTTCTGGACACGAATGCGCCCAAGAAATCCCTGTCTTTGTAGACCTGGTGCGTCGGATCTTCCTTGCCGCCGAAATAGGTGGTGTAGTTGATTCCGGCCTGCCATACGGCTGGATTCTGGTTAAAGAGCACGTAAAAGTTGGTGGCCTTTGCGCCTTCCAGATAGTTCGCCGTGAAGGTTGGCGTTTCACCGCGTACCGAGTGCGAGAAGGTGATGCCCGGTGTTACTTGCCAGCCAGGGATCAGCTTACCATCGTAAGTCACGTTGAAATCGACCACATAGCCCCAGGAGTTGGCGCTACCGCCGCCGCTGGCGATGGGCGCGGCCGGATTGAGCCGGTCCAGGAAAATCAGGTAGCCCGCCGCCGGAACCTGCTCCACCGCGACGCCGTCAATCGTGCGGCCGATCCGCTTGTTTGGGCCCACCCCGGGATAGCGCGTCAGGACCGCTTCCGCCGACAGGAAGCCGGCATCGGCTCCCAGCAGGTCGAGCACAGGACCGTGATCGCCCGGTGTCAGTTGCAGCAAGCCCGTCAGGTGCAACTGATACTTCTTATTGTCGGCCCACATCGGACAATTGCCGACCACCGCGCCATTGGTATTGACGTCCAGCGCGCCACCCGCGCCATAGCAACCTGACAGTGCGATCGCATCCTTCGGACGGTAAGACAGTTCCGATCCGATTGCCCAGTTACCAAGCGGGAAGTTCGCGCTGACGCCGTACAGTTTGCGGTCTTCCTTGAACTGCCATTGATAACTCGTGCCGCTATTGGCCAGGTTTAATACCGGCGCCTTGTCGTGGTAATTCAGGTAGTAAAACCCGAAATCGACATCGCCCGATTTGTAGTGCAGCGAGAGTCCGTATTGTCCGGAATCCTTCGGCTTGAGATCGGGATCGATGGGCACCGGAAAGTCGCCATTGGCGCCGATGGCGGCCATCGCGGCGGCGGCGCTGAACGATTTCGCGGCGAGCAGGGAAGCCGGATCACGCCCGGTCACATTGAAATTGGCGCCGGAAAAGGAAACCGGCTCACGTCCCTTGTCGTAGTAGTCCGCAACTGAAAAATACGAGCCCACCGGTGGAACGCGATTGCGGTTCCAACGAAACTGGTAATAGCCTTCGAAGTTCAGACCGGCGCCCAACGATGTCGCCAGGCTCAGCATGGAGGCCGGCAGCACGGCCTCCTTGATCTGCGTGCCGGGCACCATCAGGCGCTGGAGATCGAGCGCATTGGTCGCATTGATGCCGCCGATGGCAAACAGGCTTTCGCCCCAGTTGATCACTTGGTTGCCCAGTCTGACCCGGGCATTTTGCTCACCGATATTGAACTCCTTGCTGACCCAAAAATCCAACAAGCGAACATCCTTGACGACCTGGTCCCTGGCGTCGCCGGACAGGTCCGTGCGGCGCGTGTCGTCGGCCTTGAAGTCACGCATCCAGCTAGCGCGCGCCATGAATTTCCAGCGCTCCGGCATTTTCAGCAAGAACTCATGCGTGCCCTTGAGGTAGGTGGAAAAAAAGTCGCCCTTGTTATAGTTCAGGTCGCCGTTATCGCCCGCCGACCACTGCGCCGTATTGGCGCTTGCTCCGCAAAAGGTGTTGGGATCGCCGACCAGGGTGCAATCCTGCGCGCGCAAGCGTTTGCCGAGGCCCATGGTCATTGTGGAATCGAACGATCCTTGCACCGCGCCGGATTCAGTTTGAAAGGTGAACGCATGCGAAGGAGAAGATAGCGAGGCAATCAGCGCGAGTACGGCTACGGCGATTGACCGGTTTTGTTTCAGATCCATGTATTGACTCCAATATGCTTGTAATTGAATTGTTTTTTTCCGACTCCGCACCCGCTCTGGCAAGTGCGCAGCCGCCTTCCCTTAGCGATCGCTGATGGCGCGCAGATTTTCCGAGGTGTAAAAACCATCCTTCATGCGCGGATTGCCTTCGCTGTCGGCGTAAAAGCGGATGTCCTTGCCGCCGCCGGAGACGTTCGAGTCCGTCACATAACGCCCGCTCACCAGGTCGTGCAGGAAGTACATGGCCGTGTTGGTGCAGGCGCCGATTTCCCATGCGGGGAAGACTGCCGCTTCCTTGTGGCGCCAGAGCTTGCCCTGACTGTCGTAGTCTTCGCTGGCGACGGCCAACCAGGTATCTTCGTCAAAATAGATCACTTTCTTTGGCGAACTGTGCCGCACGCCTTGCTTGACGTTGCCTTCCACTACCCAGACACGGTGCAGTTCATAGCGCCGCAGGTCATTGTCGATGAAAGCTTGCTCGGTACCCTGCGACGGGCGCCGTGGGTTGGATGCTTCGAAATTGTTGTACTGGATATAAACCTCTTTCTTGCCCACGAGTTTCCAGTCAAAGCGGTCCGGATTGCCATAGAAGATATACATGGCGTCATTCGGCAGCTGGTTCTCGAAGCCGATAATCGGCGTGTCGTAAGCGTAATTCGGCAGTCGGCGCACGCGCCGCTGTCCGGTGAAGTAGTAGAACGATTCGGCATCCTTATTCGTAAAATACTGCTGCACCAGGGCTTGCCCGGCTAGCGCCACCGGCTCCTTGTAACCGTAGAAGTATCCTTGTTGAACATTCTTCACCTGAGATGGCGAGGTCGTTCCCTTCTTGCCCCATGGGTAGTAGGCGGCCTGCTCGTAACGCGTCACGATCCCGCCGGTCGTGCCAGGACGCGGCGATACGGTCGCCTTGGCGTCCAGCCACTCGATCCCCACGCCCTGGTAACGCATCAGGTAGTTCCAGATCACCTCGATGCCGCTCTTGGGCAGCGGGAAGGGCACGCCCGGCAATGCGGCTTCCTCAAGCGACCAGCCGTCGGCTGCGATCTTCGATTTGACGGCACCCGTCGCGGTATTGCTCAAGACAAAATCCGGATAGGAACAATCTCGCTGCGTCGGAAATACATTCATCTTGTACCCCTTGACCTGCTTGACCATGGCGAGCTGCCCGGGGCTCAACTTATCGGCGAATCTATCGACATTCGACGCATCGATCGACAGCGTTGATTTCTCACCCTTGTGCTTCCAATAGTCGCCGCGGTTTTTCCCCCACGACCAGTTACCTTGCGGCTTGGCGGTAGCGCCGCCCCACGCCGGAATCGACCCATCCTTGTTCCCCGCGCGCT
Organism: Telluria sp.; assembly: GCA_049301315.1. Lineage (GTDB taxonomy): Bacteria > Pseudomonadota > Gammaproteobacteria > Burkholderiales > Burkholderiaceae_D > JBAQKU01. The sequence goes on along the minus strand of JBAQKU010000575.1, from coordinate 40,984 downwards.
CGGCGCCGACCGGCGTAAGCTCCTTCCCCAATTTTTCCAGCTCCGCGGCGCTTGGCGCCGCATGCGCCGTCAAGACACAACTGCCAAACGCCAACATCAACGCGGACCATACTTTTTTCTTCATCATCTTTATCTCCTCCTTGTATAGACTTCCTGAATACGAAAACGGATTACGTCATCACTAACGAGCTTGCGCGAACAACATCGGCTGCATGATCAATTTGGCATTGGACCGTGTCGCTGGCAGTCCAGTAGTTCTTTGAATGGAAGATCAATGGCGAGGCGCCTGTATGCGTGCAAGCGCGAACCTCGCCAATAAAAATGAGATGGTCGCCGGCCGCGTGCTGCGCGACGGTCCGGCACTCCAGGGTTGCCGCAACGCCCGCGAGAACAGGGCAGCCGAAGGTACCGATCTCGTACCCAATGCCAGCGAACCTGTCCCCCAGCTTTGCGGAAAATCGGCCGGCAAGATCGACTTGGTGCGCCCCCAGCACGTTGACGCAAAATTGCGGAGCCGCGGCAAATTTGTCAAATACCGACGAAACCCGCCGCAGGCACCAAAGTACTAGCGGGGGCTCCATTGAAACGGAAGTAAACGAGTTCACCGCCAGCCCGCACGGACTCTGCTCGTCATCGACCGTCGTCACGACGGCCACGCCGGTGGCGTAGCGCGACAGTGTGCGTTTGAAGTCCTCCGCACTGAATCGAGCGGCCACGGCCGGGGTCTCCCATTTCGCAAAATCAAGGTTTCTCATCGCGCGTCTCCAGCAGATTTTTTAGTAGCTATAACAAGTTTCGTGCCAGAAATAGAAAACCTTTTATAAACAATGGCTTAACGATTTTTTTGCTCGCGGCGGCCACGCCGATAGACGCAAATGCTGCGCTTCTGCATCATCTGCAGTGCTGCAATTTGGTAGCACCCGGACCGGGCGTAGTTCAAGCTTGTTGGAGAATTTACCGATGGCCGATGGCCGGGCGAAGCAGATTTGCGGCACGGGATAGCTACGCGTCGCGCAAGCGGATATTCTTTTTTGGGCGAGAACGAACGCTTCCATCGGTACAAGAAATCGCGCTAACTAAGGATCGCAGTTCTTGCTTGGCCTGTCAGGCGCAGTACCGGTGGATATGCGTTCGCGAGAGTGTTCCGCTTGGGCAACACCATGAAAGTAGCGTGCGGACGAAAGTTGAGCATCCGTGCGCTACGAAATCCACGACGGCGTGCGCTATGACTGCAGCGCCGGCGACATCGCGATTGTGCACAGCAACTGCGTGCACCAGCATTTCAATTCCGATCCGCTTAAGCCGGCGCGCGCTGGTGCTCAAGACCAAGCCGATGATGATGTTCATGAACATGCTATTCCAGAAACAGGTGGGCGCACCTCCGACCGAACCGGCGCCGGGCGGGGTCGGCTTCGAGCCGCGCCACTTTGAGGAGAACCATAACCACGCCGGGTAGGAAGGGATGGCACATGACTGAAACAAAAGGGGCGCATATCGCTTTGATCACTTGCGGCCCCAGGTCGCGCTCTCATGTCGCAGGCGTGGGCCCGCTGGTCCCTGAAAACACGATCGTCGATATCGAAAGCCTGGAGCTATACAGTGACAATCTTTATTCGATCGAAAACAAGAAAGAGCTGATCCTGGGAAGGATCAAGGATCTGGTCGAGGAACGAAAATGGGATGGCGTCATGCTGGTTGCAGCGCCAACGGAAGTATTCAATCCCGGGATCTTCGAGGAGCTCCGGGCGTGCGTGGACGTGCCAGTCGCCACCGCATTGGATGCCTGCGTCAACGCACTAAACGCTTACTCGGCCAAGCGGGTTCTTTTGTTGACGCCATTCGATGTACGGTTGAATGAACTGATTCGTCTCCATCTCGAACAGCTTGGCGTTGCGGCGCTCGCGCCGAGTCCCTTTCAGTTGCTCGGCGACGCGATCAAGCTGACCCCGGACGAAGTCTTCGAGCACACGCGCAAAGCATTGAGGGAAGTGGGCACTGTCGATACCATTTACTTTCAGGGCGCAGTGCTCGATCCGCTCAAGATCCTGGACCGGATCGAAAGTGAACTCGAGACCACCGTCATCGCGAGCAATCCGGCCATGCTGTGGTCGATGTTGTCGAAGCTCGGACGTAAGCACTCTGTCGACGGCTATGGAAAATTGCTGTTCGAGTGGCCGGCGCTGCGCTAAAACCACCTCGCTTAGCCCTTGAGACCCTGCCCCGGTCAATCGGTGCCATGACGGGATGTCAGTGCTATTGTTGTCCCGCCAATGAGCGCAGCTGAAACCGGTAGTCGGCATTGAACAGGAAAGTCTCCGAGAACGTCAGGAACTTTTCCGCATCACCGATCAGGTTGAATGGCTTGGGCAGCGGGACGCTGCGCTGCATCGATGCCAGCGCCACGCGCGAGGCGTGATCGTCGCGCGAGCGCTGCACGAACATGGTGGTGATCCGGCCGCCCTTGTCGACCGTAATGCGCAGTACCACGATTGCCGGCAGCATGGGTGGAAGCTGGCCGCTGAATGTATGCGCCCTGTTGTAACGCATGATGTGTTCGGCCACATCGTTTTTGTACACGTCGAGACTTGCGAACGAACTGCGCTTGCCCGGCACCGCAAGCGGCGGGGCGGGCACCGAAGCTGCCTGGGATGGAAATGAACGCGGCTGGGACACGGGCTCGCGTGTGCATGCGCATAGCAAAGCCAGAAGGATGACCGATGCGGCCTTGGTTCGCGTCGAAGCGTTCATGTCAGTAACCAGTCTCTGTAATTGAACATCGCAATGGTACATTCCGGCCGGCTTTATGCGGCCTGCTATCCCGCTCCGACTTTCGCCGCGAGCGTTCATCGCTACCCACGCCGACACTATAAGCACTTTCAGGATACGGCAAGGCGACAGATTCGTCCATAGGCTCAAGGCGCGGGCTGGCAGTGGCGAGCCCGGCAGTTGCTTGTTACACTGTCCCGGCCGCCCTCGGCTCCGGCTCGGCGCGTGCACGCGCTGCCGCTTCGTCAAGCCGGCCTCGGCGCAGCGCCGCGACCGCGTCCGCATCGGTGGGAAACAGATGGTCGCTCCCGAGCCGGTCGGCCAGCGCTGTCTTGCGGACCACGTCCAGCACCTGTTGCTTCACCGCCGACAGGTACAGCTCCACGTTCTGCATCTTGAGCGAGGTGTGCAGCGACTCGAGCGTGTCGATCCCGGTCGCGTCGATGAAATTGATCGATCCGCAGCACAGCAGGACGCGCTTGACCCCGGGGTGCCGCACACAATAGTCGAGCATGGTGCGTTCCAGCGCGGCCGCGGTGAAAAAGCTCAGGCCCGCATCGATCCGCACCGCGTACACATCGGGCGCGATCGAAGGCAGCTGGAACAAGGTCCGGTCGCGCAGCAGTCCGTTGGGATGCTGGCCCACTTCGAGAATGCGCGGATCGCTGCGGCGATAGAAAAACAGCAGCATGGTCAGCCCGATTCCTGCGAACACGCCCCAGTGCAAGCGCGGCGCGGCCGCCAGCGTGCTCACGAAAGTGACCAGCGCGACCGTGCCTTCATCGCGCGAGAGCTTGAACAGGCGCAGCATCTGGCCGAACTGGAGCAGCCGGAACACCGGCACGATGATGATCGCGGCCAGCACCGACAGCGGCAAATACGACAGCGGTTCGGTCAGGAACAGGATGGTGACCAGCACGCACAGCGCGGAAAAAACCGAAGACCAGCCGCTCGCCGCCCCGGTGTAGAGATACATCGCGGAACGCGAGAACGAGCCGCTGACCGGAAACGCGCCGCTCAAGCCGCTCACGATCTTGGCCAGGCCCTGTCCGATCAGCTCCTGGTTTTCATCCCATTGCTCGCGCCGCCGGCGCGCGATTTCGCGGCAGCTGGACATGGCTTCGGTAAAACTGATCAGCGCGAGCACCATGGCGGCAGGCCACAGGTCGCGGTGCTGGGAAAGCGACAGCGAGGGCGGCATCGACAGCCTGGGCAAAGCGCTGCTGATGGTGCCGACGACTTGCCCGCCGTACGACTCGTAATCGATGGCCCAGCTGGCCAGGATGCCCAGCAAGGTGACCAGCAACAGGGTCGGATAGGTCGGGAAGTAGCGGTTCAGGAGGACCAGCAGGACCAATGTGACAAATCCGAACAGCGCGGTCAGCCAGGCCGTCGAGGGGGCCAGCACCTGCAAGATCATGTCGAGATCGCCGATCGGCAGATGCGACACGCCCAGCAGGGCCGGCAGTTGCGAGACCATGATCAGGATCGCCGCGGCATTGATGAAGCCGACAATCACCGGTTGCGATACCACATTGGCGATACGGCCGAGGCGGTAGGCGCCGAGCAGGAACTGGATGGCGCCGGCATACAGCGACAACCAGATCGCCAGCACCACCCAGGAGCCGGTGCCGGGCGGGGCCAGCGGCGTCAGCGATCCGAACACGAGCAGGCTGGTCAGTGCGACCGGTCCCACCCCGAGCAACGGCGAGGAACCCCAGAGTATGCCCACCACGGCCGGCAACAGGGCCGCATACAGTCCCGTTTCGGGCGGCATGCCGGCCAGCGTCGCGTAGGCGATCGCCTGGGGAATCAGCACCAGGCCGATGCTAAAGCCAGACAGTGCGTCGCGCTTGAGCGTGGCGGCGGTCGGGCGCGGCCACGCTAAAAAGGGAAACAGTATTCGAAGAATGATCAGAACCTACCCAGAAACGTTGACGCGAAGCGCATGCAGCCCGCGGAGAGGCTATCCATCCTATTTCCTGTCCGCCGCATTATGAAATCTGCTGGTAATACAGGTTCTGCGGGTGATTGGCCTGGGCAAAGAAGAACCAGCGCTCGAACACCAGCCCGACATACTGCAGCACGAACGCGGCTGCCAGCCAGGCCACCGATGCGGTGAGCAGGCCGACGGTCAGCAGCAGGATCGGCACCGGAAAGCCGAGCACCAGGAAAATCGTCTTGACGGAACGGATGAAGGCCGGCTTTTTCCCGTGGAAGAATTCACGGGTATTGAACGAGCCGCCCATCGCGCCTTGCGCCTTTTGCACGATGTGCGGATGGCGGATGCCGGTGGCGCTTTGCAGGGTCGACTTCGGCTTGATCCGGGCATTGCGGTACAGCGAAGCGAGCCTGCCGGCCAGCGCGGCCAGCGTGAACGCCACCGCGGCGATGCCGAAGATCCGGGTCAGGCCGGGCGCCGCCGCCATGAACAGCAGCGTGGCCAGGGTGAAGCCGGACGCGCAGCCCATCAGGAAATAATTGATCAGGGTCAGCGGGGTTGCCCATTCCTGCATGAACTTGATGCACGCGTAGATCATGCCGGTGCAAATGAACAGGGCGATGCACAGGACCACGGCGGCCATCCCCGCTACCGTGGTGAGCAGGGCGGGGGCCGAATCCGGCGCGCCGTGCCCGCCAAGGTATTGGCCGACACCATAGGCGAACACCGCGGCCATCAGGGCCGGCATGACGATCACTTCGCGCGACAGCCAGGAGGTGCGCCACATGGCGGCGGCGCGCCAGGCGCGTTCCGGGTGGCCGAGGTGGAAGAACGACGCGATCAGCCCGAGTACCAGGAAGGCGACCGAGATCATGCTCCCGAGCGCCTGCACGCGACTGCCCGGTTCGGCGACAAGGCCGATCAGCCCGAGGATTTCGGCGCTGTAGAGCGCCAGGAACAAGCCTTGCCCGGCCCCGATCAGGGTCGTCATCAGGATAACGGAAATAGCTGGATTCATATGTGCTTTGAATGGTGATTTCTACATGGGGCGGCAGCGTGCAAAGCGCCGCCGCCCCGTTTTGTTTGACCGGGCCGCACCCTCACCATGAGGTCGAATCGTCCAGCGACGGCTCGTTCACGTTCGGCTTGGGCAGCTTGCCGTCGATCTTCAGGGGATTGTCGGCCCGGCTCAGCTGGTCGACGTGCAGCTTGATCTCGACCTTGCGGCGCGGCAGGTAGTGGTTGGACGGCTTGGTATCCCATTCGGGCATCAGCTGGTAGCCGCCCTGCTCGCGGATCGCCACCGATACCGCCGATTCCGGATCGTGCACGTCGCCGAACAGGCGCGCGCTGGTCGGGCACGCCATCACGCACGCCGGCTGGCGGTCTTCCGGCGGCAGCGACAGGTTGTCGATGCGGTCCACGCACAGCGTGCACTTGCCCATTTCCTGGCGCTTCTCGTCGAGTTCGCGCGCGCCGTACGGGCAGGCCCACGAACAGTAACTGCAGCCGATGCACTTGTCGTAGTCGACCAGCACGATGCCGTCCGAGGCGCGCTTGTAGCTCGCGCCGGTCGGGCATACCGGCACGCAGGGCGGTTCCTCGCAGTGCAGGCACGATTTCGGGAAGTGCACCGTTTCCGTTTGCGGAAACTGGCCCACCTCGAAAGTCTGCACCCGGTTGAAAAAGGTGCCGGTCGGGTCCGGTCCGTACGGGTTCTGGTCGGCCAGGGTGCCGGCCGCGCCGGAGGTGTTCCAGGACTTGCAGCTCGTCACGCAGGCATGGCAGCCCACGCACACGTTCAGATCGATTACCAATGCCAGCTGGGTCATTTCTTGTCTCCTGCGCCGGCGCGATAGGCCAGCCAGATGCGGGTGAGGCGCCGGGTGCCGGGCGCCGCCGGCATCGGGGCGAACTGCGGCCAGGTCTCCTTGGCTTCGTCCGCTCCGGCTTTGTAGATCCGCACCCGCACGTCATACCAGCCGGCCTGGCCGGTGACGGGGTCCGAGTTCGACATCCGCTTGCCCTCGGGCTGGGCCGGGAGCTCTTCGGATATCAGGTGGTTCAGCAGAAAACCCTTTTGCGCTTCGTTCGCGCCGGCCTCCAGGCGCCAGGCGCCGGCGGCCTTGCCGATCGCGTTCCAGGTCCAGACCGTGCCCGGCTCGACCGCTTCGCTGTAGCGGCACATGCAGCGCACCTTGCCCCAGGCCGACTCGACCCACAGCCAGCCGCCGTCCTCGATCCCCTGCGCGCGCGCGGTGAGCGGGTTCACGTGCAGGTAGTTGTGGCTGTGGATCTGGCGCAGCCAGGCATTTTGCGAGTGCCACGAGTGGTACTGGGCCATCGGGCGCTGGGTGACGGCATTGAGCGGGTATTTTTCCGTATCGATGCTCTGCACTTCCAGCGGCTGGTAGTAGAACGGCAGCGGATCGAAATAGGTCTCGACCCGTTTGCGCAAATGATCGGGCGGCTGCTTGCCCCCGCCCTTGCCTTGCGCGGCCAGGCGGAAGCGCTGCAGCACATCCGAATAGATATGGATCAGGATCGGATCGGCGAAGCGGCGGATGCGCAGGCGCTGCGCCCATTCCATGTAGCCCTTGTTCCAGTTGCGCATGTAGCTGTAGGAAGGCGGCAGCTTGTGGTGGAACACGCAGTTGTTCTTGGCGTACATGTCCCACTGGCGCGGGTTGGGCTCGCCCTTCATCGACTTTTCGCCGCCGGCGCCGCGCCAGCCGGCCAGGAAGCCAATGCCCGAGCCCGGTTCCGTCTCGTAATTGACGATGAAGTCGGGATAGTCGCGGAACTTGCGGCTGCCGTCGGGACGGGTAAAGGCAGGGAACTTCAGCCGGCTCGCCAGTTCGATCAGCACTTCCTGGAACGGCTTGCACTCGCCCGTCGGCGGCAGCACCGGGATGCGCACCGAATCCATGGGTCCGTCGAATTCGGAAATCGGCCGGTCCAGCATCGACATGACGTCGTGCCGCTCGAGGTAGGTAGTGTCGGGCAACACCAGGTCGGCAAAGGCGGTGGTCTCGGACTGGAACGCGTCGCACACGATCAGGAACGGGATCTTGTATTCGCCATCCTCGTTGCGGTCGTTGAGCATCTCGCGCACCTGGGTCGTGTTCATGCTCGAATTCCAGGCCATGTTGGCCATGAAGATCAGCAGCGTGTCGATCGGGTAGGGATCGCCGCGCCAGGCGTTGGTGATCACGTTGTGCATCAAGCCGTGCACCGAGAGCGGATGCTCCCACGAGAATGCCTTGTCGATGCGCACCGGCTTGCCCTCGGCATCGACGAACAGGTCGTTCGGGCCGGCCGGCCACCCGAGCGGCATCCCGCCCAGCGGCGTGTTCGGCTTGACCGCGTCGGGACTATTGGGCGGTTTCGCGCTCGGCGGGATCGCGCGCGGGAACGGCGACTTGTGGCGAAATCCGCCCGGGCGGTCGATCGTGCCCAGCAGCGACATCAGGATCGCCAGCGCGCGCGTGGTCTGGAAGCCGTTCGAATGGGCGGCCAGGCCGCGCATGGCATGGAAGGCGACCGGATTGCCGGTCACGGTCTCGTGCTCGCGGCCCCAGCTGTCGGTCCACGGAATCTGCAGCTCGATCTTCTGGTCGCGCGCGATCACCCCCATTTCATTGGCCAGGCGGCGGATGCATTCGGCCGAAATGCCCGTGATGCCGGCGGCCCATTCGGGCGTGTACTGCTTGACCCGGTCCTTGAGCAGCTGGAACGCAGGCACCACCGGGGTGCCGTCGCCCAGGTCGAAGGAGCCGAACAGGTAGGGATCGGCCCCTTCGGTATGGGTGGCGACCGCCGCGTTGGTGAGGCGGTCCCACCACAGCTTGTTCTGCGGGTACATCGGGTTGACCACTTCGGTGTCCTGGTCTTCGACGAACAGGCCGAAATCGTCGCTGTCGGCATTCTGGTTGACCAGTTGTCCCGAGTTGGTGTAACGCACCAGGAACTCGCGGTCGTACAGGCCGGTGGCAATGATTTCGTGGATCAGCGCCAGCAGCAGCGCGCCATCGGTACCGGGCTTGATCGGCACCCATTCATCGGCAATGGCGGAGTAACCGGTGCGTACCGGATTGACCGAAATGAACTTGCCGCCGTCGCGCTTGAACTTCGACAGCGCGATCTTCATCGGATTGGAGTGATGGTCCTCGGCCGTGCCCAGCATGATGAACAGCTTGGCGCGCTCCAGGTCGGGCCCGCCGAATTCCCAGAACGAGCCGCCGATGGTGTAGATCATGCCGGCCGCCATGTTGACCGAGCAAAAGCCGCCGTGCGCCGCATAGTTGGGGGTGCCGAACTGGCGGGCGAACAGGCCGGTCAGGGCCTGCATCTGGTCGCGCCCGGTAAACAGGGCGAACTTCCTCGGATCGGTGGCGCGGATCTTCCCCAGCCGCTCGGCCATCAGCGAGAACGCCTCTTCCCAGCTGATTTCGGTGAATTCGGCGGCGCCGCGTTCGCTGCCGGGCTTGCGCAGCAGCGGCTTGGTCAGGCGTGCCGGCGAGTACTGGTTCATCGCGCCGGACGCGCCCTTGGCACAGATCACCCCCTGGTTCAGGGGATGATCCGGGTTGCCGTCGATATAACGCACTTCGTTGTCGCGCAGATGGACGCGGATGCCGCAGCGGCATGCGCACATGTAGCAGGTGGTGCATTTCACCTCGGTCTGCTCGTCCGATGCGCGCATGCGGGGAATGGTACTGTCAGTCATGATGCCTTCCTAAAGAAACCAGAAATTCCGATAATTCATTACATCAGGCCTCGAGGACCGGATTGGCCAGATCGGCCTTCGCCTTGCGCAGCTTCGCCTTGATTTCCGGAACCAGCGCCCACAGGACGAACAGCGCGGCGAAGGCCAGGATCGAGCCGCTGATCGGGCGCGTGAAAAAGATCGTCAGGTCGTTGTCGTAGTTGGCAAGCGAGGTCATGAAATAACGTTCGGCCAGCGGCCCCAGGATCACGCCGAGCACCAGCGGCGCGGTCGGGAACTTGACGATCTTCATGATGTAGCCGAGCACGCCGAAAATCAGGCAGATGTACACGTCGAAGATGTTGTTGCGCACGCCATAGGCGCCGAGCACGCTCAGGATGACGATGAAGGCGCCCAGGATGGTCGGCGGCACTTTCATCAGCGAGGAGAAGCCGCGCGCGACCAGCACCCCGGCGCCGATCATGAAGATATTGGCCAGCAGCAGGCTGGCGAAGATGGTGTAGACCATGTCGGTCTGGGTGGTAAACAGCAGCGGCCCCGGATTGACGCCATGCAGCACCATGGCCGCGAGCATGATGGCGGTCGCCGCGCTGCCCGGAATGCCCAGCGTCAGCAGCGGGATCATGGCAGCGCCGGTGGTCGCATTCTTGGCCGCTTCGGGCGCCGCCAGGCCGGCCTCGACGCCTGTGCCGAATTCCTTGCCGCGTGGAGACACCTGCTTTTCCACGCCGTAGGCAATGACAGCCCCGACCGTCGCGCCGGCGCCCGGAATCATGCCGATCATGCAGCCGAGGGCAGTGCCGCGCCCGGCCGCGCCTTTGAGCGCCCACAGTTCCTTAAACGTCGGCATCTTGAATTTCAGCTTGCCGCCGACGGCCTCGCCGTGCCCTGTCTTGCCCAGCATCTCGACCACCTCGGACAGCGCGAACAGGCCGATCATCACCACCACGAAATTGATGCCGTTTTGCAGGGACGGCACGCCGAAGGTCAGGCGCGGCAAGCCATACATCGAATCGACGCCGACGCTGCCGATCGCCATGCCGACGAACAAGGACAAGAAGCTGACGATCGGCGCCGACTTGGCGATCGCGATAATGCTGACCAGGCCAAGGAAGGTCGCGGCGAAAAACTCGGGCTGGTCGAACGTCAGCGCGAATTTCGCAAACGGCGGCGCTCCGAATGTCAGCAGCAGCGCGCTGGCGATGCCGCCGGTCGCCGATGCCGAGATCGCAATGGTCAGGGCGCGCGTCGATTCGCCGCGTTTGGTCATCGGGTAACCATCCCAGCAACTGGGCAGGGAAGCCGGCGTGCCCGGTATGTTGATCAGGATCGACGAGATCGAACCGCCGAACACGCCACCGGCGTAGATACCGCCCAGGAACACCATGGCGGTCAGGGGGCTCATCAGATACGTGAAGGGCAAGGCCATCGCCATCGCGTTGACGAAGGAAATTCCGGGCAAGGCGCCGGCGATCACGCCAACGGCCAGCCCCAGCAGCATCAGGCCGAGATTGAGCGGATCGAACGCATTGAGCATTCCGTGTGACAGGTTGATAAGCGTTTCCATGACGTCCGGTCCTTAAATGAGGTGGAGGAAGCGATAGACCGCGAGGGTTACCTGATCGACTATTCCCAGCCCGCGCTCCAGGGGCATTAATGCGAGCTTGACGAAGACATACAGCAGCACCGTGGTGCCCAGTACGCTCACGAGGGAGATCATGAGCGGCTTGCGAATGCCACCGAGCAGCATCCAGACCGCGATGAACAGCAGCGTGGAGAACATGAAGCCGAGCACCGGAATCAGGAAACCGTAGCCCATGATGATCGCCAGGCCAATCCAGATCCTGAGGTCGCCGCCCTCGGCGCTCTCGCCCTTTGCAGGAGCGCGGCGCGGGCGCGCCGGAAATTTCTGGTGCTCGCGATAGTCGAGCGACAGTTTGATCAGGTCCGTCAGCAGCCAGGCGGCGGCGCAGAACATGACCAGATACAGCATGGTGTTCGGCCACGTGATGGGGCCCGCAATGCCGCGCGCCATCGAGCTGGCCGCTTCAAGGTCCTCCGCCACGAAGCGCAGCATCACCGTCGTGGCAATCAGGAACAGGGAGGGGGCAATCAGGCCCCGCACCGTTTTTTTATGCAGCTGGAAGAAGGTCATGTCGTCTCCGTTTTTTCGCGTTGTCGGCGCGGCGGCGCACTACCGTGCGCCGCCATGTGCTGCCTGGGCTTATTTGAACGCCTTCTGGTATTGCTTGACGCGCTGATAGAACTGCGCCACGTGCGCCTGCGCTTCCTGCGGCGTGTATTTCTTGGTGCAGGTATAGGTCGCTGCGCAGAACTCTTTCCACTCGGGCGTATCGAGCGCGGCGTTGACCGCGTCCGCCAGCAGCTTGACGCGCTCCGGCGGGGTTTTTGCCGGCACCGCGATGGTGCGGAAGTTGGGCAGATCGCTGATCTGCATCCCGAGTTCCTTGGACGTCATGACCTCCTTGAAGAAGGCATGGCGGTTGTCGTCGAACACGATCAAAGGACGCAGCTGCTTGGCCTGCAGGAACTGGGCCACGTCGCCCGGCTCTTCATAGATCGCATCGGTATGGCGCCCCAGCGGCGAAGCGTAGCGCTCGGCCGGCTTGGCAAACGGTACGTTGGTGGTCTTGTAGCCGAGCGAGGCCATGTACTTGAGCGTGATGTCGTCCTGCGTGCCATAGCCGGAGGTCGCCACCTTGAGCTTGCCCGGGTTTGCCTTGGCATGATCGAGGAATTGCTGGGCGGTCTTGAACGGGCTGTCGGCCGGGACGAACAGCATCGACGGCGAATCCTGCGCCACCGCGACGACCGCAAAGTCCTCCGGGCGGGCCGTGCCGAGGCCGGATGCCCAGGCCGACACGCTCAACGCGATCAGGGTCGCCGCGGTATAGCCGTCGGCCGGGTTGGTCATCAACTTGGTCAGGCCCGCGTTGCCGGACGCGCCTGCCACGTTCGATACGGGCATGGGAACGCCCAGCTTCTTTTCCAGGATCTGGGACATCTTGCGCCCCATCGCGTCGGCGCCGCCGCCAGGACCGAAAGTGACCACCATTTCGATCGGACGCGAGGGGTATTTTTCCTGCGCAAACGCGGCATTCATGCTGCTCAATGCGATCGCCGCCGCCAGTGTTCCCAGCACAATGCTCTTGCTTGATACGATGCTCATGTCTGTCTCCTCTTCGTTTTAATGAATCGACCAGGCTGCTTGGCGGTACATTGCTGGCGCAACAGGTTCTACCCGCGTCAAGCCTCGCTTCAGTTCGACTTCGGGCTTACTACAAAACCAGGCTCGGTTGAAAGGCTCCTTCCCTGCTGTTGTTAAAAGGATCGAGGCGCACACCGGAGGCCTTGATCGCCGCCAGGGCACAGGAGGCGACCCGGCAGGCGGCGGAATCGGCGCGGCTGGTGATGATGATGGGCACTTTCGTTCCCAGCACCAGCCCGGCGCATTCGGCCCCTGCGAGGTAGATCAGCTGCTTGTAGAGCATGTTGCCTGCTTCCAGGCTGGGGGCGATCAGGATGTCGCAGTTGCCCGAGATCTTGGAATCGATCCCCTTGATGCGGGCCGCTTCGAGCGAGATCGCATTGTCGAAGGCCAGCGGACCGTCGACCAGGGCGCCGGTGATCTGGCCGCGCTCGGCCATCTTGCTCAGCGCTGCAGCCTCGAGCGTTGCGGGAATGGCGGCATTGATGGTTTCCACCGCACACAGGATACCCACGCGCGGCAAGTCGATCCCCAGCACATGGGCCAGATCGACCGCATTCTGGACGATGTCGCGCTTGTCCATCAGGCCCGGGGCGATGTTGACGACGCAGTCGGCCATCAGGAGCGGCCTGGAATAGTTCGGCACGTCGAACACGAACGCATGGCTTACCCGGCGCCCGGTACGCATTCCACTGTCCTTGCTGAGCACGACGCTGAGCAGCTCGTCGGTATGCAGGCTGCCCTTCATGATGACCTTGGCGCGCCCTTCCTGGCACAGCGCGACGCAGGCGCGCGCAGCGGCCCCCGCATCGTCGTCCGTGTCGACGAACTCGACGTCGCGCAGCTCGAATCCGTGCTCCTGCGCAATGGCGGCGATCCGCGCGCGCGGACCGACCAGGATCGGATGGATCAGGCCGCGCTGCTGCGCCGTGATGGCCGCTTCGATCGAGGTCGGATTGCATGGGTAAGCCACCGCCACCGTGGTCCGGCCCAGCGCAGCGGCGGTGCGGATGATTGCTTCGAGGCGCGGATGGCTCATCGTGTTGCTCCCAGTCGGGGTGCGTCAGGCCGGCGCATGGGCTTCGCTCTTCGCTTGCACGACATCGAGCAGCTTGAGTCGTTGCACCTTGCCCGACGGCCCGCGCGGCAGGTCGGCCAGGAAATGGAAAATCTTCGGCGTCTTGTAACGGCCGAGCTCCTGTTCGGCAAATGCCCTCAGTTCTTCGACGGTGCAGCTAGCGCCTTCCTTGAGCACGACGCAGGCCATGATTTCCTGTCCGTAGTTCGGGTCCTCGATGCCGACCGCGGCCGCGTCGAGCACGGCCGGGTGCTTGAGCAGCGCTTCGTCGATTTCACGCGGCGCGATGTTTTCGCCGCCCTTGATGATCAATTCCTTGATGCGGCCGGTGACAAAGACAAAGCCGTCCGCGTCGAGGTAGCCGAGATCGCCCGTGTGCAGCCAGCCGTTCTTGCTGAAGGCGGCCGCGGTCTGCTCGGGGCTTTTGTAATAGCACTTCATCACATTGGCGCCGGAAATCATGATCTCGCCGACTTCCCCGGCCGCAAGCTGCTTGCCGTCGGAGTCGATGATCTTGGCCTCGTTGCCGAATGCGCGGCCGGGACTGCCGATCTTGCGTTGCGCCGGATCGAGCGGATTGGTAAAGCACGGCGCCGCCGTTTCGGTCAGGCCCATGGTTTCGATCACGCCAATCCCGAATTTCTTTTCGAAGGCACGATGCTGGCTGGGCGGCAGCGGCGCCGACGCGGAGCGGCAGAAACGCACGCGGCTCAGGTCCTCGGTGACCTCTTTCTGCTCGGCCGCATTGACCAGGTAGGCAATCATGGTCGGCACCATGTTGACCCAGGTACAGCCGTATTGTTCGACCTGCGACCAATAGGCGCTGACGCCGAAGCGATGCGGCAGCACCAGGCTTCCGCCGTGCACCAGGGGCGCGGTGGCGGTCACGATCTGGGCATTGATGTGGTACAGCGGCAGGCAGGCCATGACCCGGTCCTGCGGCGTGAGCGCATGCGCCTCGGAGACGAACTGGCCGCCGCTGATCACCGACAGGTTGGTCAGTACCACGCCCTTCGGTTTGCCGGTGGTGCCCGAGGTGTACATCATCAGCGCATCGTCCCACTCGGCTACCGGGTCCAGCCCGGTTTTTTCCGCGCCTGCCTCGATGAATTCTTCGGCATCGACATCGACCACCTCGACCCGCACCTCGCGCGCCACCTTCTTAAGCGCCAGCAGCAGGCGCTCGTGCTGGTCGGGCGAGACGAACACGATCTTGGCATCGCTGTGCTCGAGCACATATTCGAGCTGCGAGGTCTGCGCCAGCAGGTTGAGCGGGGTCACGCAATACCCGGCGTACATCGTGCCGACGAACAGGCGGCAGGTCTGGTAGCCGTTTTCCATCAGCAGGGCGACCCTGTCGCCCGGGTTGGCGCAGCTTGCCAGGTGGGCCGCCAGCCGGCGCGATGCCTGTTGCAGGGCGCCGAAGGTCAGGCTGCGGCCGGTTTCCGGCGCGATCAGATATACCGCGTCGGGGCGCTCGGCCGCCTGCAGATCAACGTAGTCTCGTATGGTGCGCAACATCTTCCAGTCCTTTCCGTTAGCGGAGCGGCAAGCCCCGATTCACTCATTTGTCAAACCGCGCGGCGCTCAGCCGTATTTGCGGAAGAAGTCGCCGAAGATGTCGTCTTCGGTCGGCACCCGCTCCGGGAGCGGGCGCACGATACGGGTGATGTTCAGGTAGTGCCGATAATTCATGTTGTCGGAGAAGTTGTTGCCGCCCCAGGTGCCGCAGCCCATCGAGAGCGAGAACGGCAAGCCGTTTTCGAAGCTGCCGCCGGTGGCGAAGCAGTGGGCCTGGTTGACGATCACGCGGCACACCTTCAGATTCAGGCCGAGCCGTTCAATATGTTCCTTGTTTTCGCTATGGATCCCCACCGAATGGCCGGCGCCCTGATGGTCATAGATGGCTTCGACGATCTGGCAGGCGTGTTCGAAATCGCGCGCCCGGTACACCGTCAGCACCGGCGAGAGTTTTTCGCCCGAATAGGGATAGTCCGGGCCGGTGCCGTGCTCTTCCACCATCATGAAGCGGCACTGCGCCGCTTCCTTGCGCCCGAGGCGGGCGGCGGCCGCGATGGTGGGCGCGCTGCGCGCCGTCACGGTGCTGTCGAGCTTGCCGTCGGGCCACAGGGTTTTCTGAAGCAAATCCTTTTCTTCCCGGTTCAGCATGGCGCCACCGGCCTCGGTCAGGGCGGCAACCGCCGCGTCGTAGACGTCGGCCAGGATCACCACGCTGTTTTCCGATGAGCAGCTGGTGGCGTTGTCGAAGGTCTTGGAGGCCGCGATCTTGCTTGCCGCCGCACTCAGGCTGGCCGAGCTGTCGATGATGGAGGCGACATTGCCGGCGCCGACGCCGAAGGCCGGGGTGCCGCTGGCATAGGCGGCGCGGATGTTGTTTTGCGAACCGGTCGCCACCACCAGGTCGGCCAGACGCATCAGGGCCTGGGTGCTCGCCTTGGTGATCGGGTCCGGCAGGCACTGCACCAGGTCGCGCGGCGCGCCGATCTTGTCGAGTTCGGCGTGCATGTAGGCGATCAGCGCTTCGCAGCTGGTCCTGCCCTTGGGCGAGGGCGCGATGATGACCGCGTTGCGTCCCTTGAGCGCGTTGATGGCCTTGTTGGCCGGCGTGGCGGCCGGATTGGTGGACGGCGTGATGGCCGCCACCACGCCGACCGGCCGGGCAATCTCGACCAGGCCGCGCTCTGCATCCACGCTGATGATGCCGACGCTTTTTGCGCCCTTCAGGTCGCGCAGCAGCCCCAGCGTCTTGCGGTAGTTTTTCTGGATCTTGTCTTCCACATTGCCAAGACCGGTGGCGGCCACCGCCATTTCGGCCAGCGCGCGATTGCGCCCCGGCTGCATGATGGCCCAGCCGACGGCGAGCACGACCTCGTCGACCTGTTCCTGGGTATAGCTTTCGTACAGCTTCTGCGCGCTGCGGGCCCTGGCGACCAATTGCCGCACGATGTTGGTCGCTTCGTCCGATGCCGGGGTGACCTGAGTATCAACTGCCATTGTGTGCTCCTTCTGCTGATTGTTGTCGCGTCGGCCGGTATCTGGAACCCGTCGTGCGGTCGATAAATCCTGGAATGTCTGCGCTTCGGGCCGCATCTTCGGCCCGTGGCTCCCGACATGGTTTGGCTGCCATGCTGCGTCGCATCTCGTCGCTGTGCGAGGGCGTTGAGTAATACTAGCCGCAAGTTTGAAAATTCTCAATACCTTTTTAACTTTTTAAAACTCTGGGTTCCACTTTGTGCAAATTTTGCTCGATGCAACCGCGAATATCGCGCCAGATGTATAATTACGCTTATTTCCTACAATTCCTATGGGTGGACTACCATGAACGCTCCTGAAGATTTCGGACAAGCCTCTGCCGCCTTGCGCTCACTTGCAATTCTCGAGGTGGTGGTCAGGGCCGACCGCCTGATCTCGCTGACCGAAATCGTGGACCAGATGGCGCTGCCCAAGCCGACCGTGTTCCGCCTGTTGAGCGCGCTGGAAAAAGGCGGATGGATCTTGCGTCAGCCGGGCGACAAGGACTACACCGTGGGAAGCAGGCTGGCCGATTTCGGGCTCGGCATCATGATGAACAACTCGGTGCGCATGCTGCGCCACACCATCCTGGCCAATATCGGCAGCAAGCTCGGTGAGACCTGCAACATCACCATGCTCGACGGCAACGAGATCGTGTATATCGACCGGGTCGAGACCCAGTGGCCATTGAAGGTGGACCTGAAACCGGGCGCGCGCGTGCCCTTGCACTGCAGCGCCAGCGGCAAGCTGTTCATGAGCCAGATGCGCAGTGCGAAACGGCGCGCGCTGCTCGAGAACCTGGACCTGCGCCGCTTCACCGGCAATACCATCACCAGTCTCGACCTGCTCGAGTCCGAGCTCGACCGCACCCGCAAAAGCGAGATCGGCATCGACAACCAGGAGTATCTCGACGGCCTGATCTGCGTGGCGGTGCCGATCATGGACGCGAACGGCCAGATCGCCGCCGCGCTGGCGGTGCAGGCGCCGATAGCGCGCCTGACCCTGGCGAACGCGCTGGAACATGTGGTCCACCTGAAAGCGGCCGCCGCGGCAATGAGCGAGACCTTTTCCGGCTCGTCCTGCAGTGGCGCCGCGGCGCTGGAAACGCAACCGCGGCGCGCCTAGCGGCCAACTGGGCGGGGCCGGCCGCGCGCGATCAGCTGCATGATGTCGGTGAAGATCGCATTGCCGAGCGGCGCCGATAAATCCAGCGCCAGGTGACGCTGGTGATACGCGCCGAGGTCGAGGCTGACCCCGAGGCCGTAGATCTCAAGGCCGGAGCCGGTCCGGCGCGCCACCACTTCCTTCAAATGCTTGTCCAGGTAAAACGCGTCGTTCGCCAGGTTGGTGGCGCTGTCGGTCGGGCTGCCGTCGGACAGCACAAGCAGGATGCGCCGCTGTTCGCTGCGCGCACACATGCGCTCGCAGGCCCAGTCGACCGCCTCGCCATCGATGCCTTCGCGAAACAGGTCCGCTTTCAGCAGCGCCGCGATGCCGGGACGGGCCCGCCGCCAGCTGCTGGCGGCATCCTTGAACACCATGTGGCACAGCGAGTTCAGGCGCCCCGGTGCGGTGGGACGGCCCTGGCGCAGCCAGTCCCGGTAGGGCTTTCCGCCATTCCATGCACCGGTCGTGAAACCGAGGATTTCCGTGCTCACGCCAGCCGCTTCCATGGCGCGCGCCAGCACGTCGATCAGCATCGCAAGCGGCTCGGCATGCTGCTTCATCGACCCCGAGCAGTCCACCAGGAAGCTGACCAGGCAATCGGCGCGCGGGCGGTGGCGCTCGAGCCGGAACAACCTGCGTTCGGCCGGCGAACTGACCAGCTGCGCCAGGCGCCTGCCGTCGATATATCCCTCTTCCTGTCCGCAGGCCCATCCATCGCGCTGCGGCTGCGCCAGCAGCGCCATCAGCTTGCGCGAGAGCGCGCCAAGGTTGACGCCCTGCTGCCGGATCCGCAGGTCTAGCCGCTCGCGCAATTCGCGCAGCAGGTCGGGGCGCACCAGTGAGCGGGCCTCCAGCACGCAGTCGTATTCCCGGGTGAAGGCGCGGTAGGGCTGTTCGGTTTGCTGCAGCGCGCGGGCGGCGCCGGTTGCGGCATGCGCCACCGGCTCGTCGCTGCCTTCGCGGTCGAAGTCGATCAGCAGGCCCAATGCCTGGCGCAGCACATCGCCCTCTTCGTCGTCGCGCTCTTGCCGCGCGCGCCCGCTGCTGGCGGCCTCGACCATGTTCCCGACCAGCGCGGCGATGGCCAGGGCATGCTGCGCGTACTGCGCCTGGTGCTCCCGCGCGGGGCGCAAATTGCGCAGCGGCGGCCCGAGCGAGGAAGCGATCCCGGCGCGGGTCGCCTCCATCAGGTCTTCGGTTTCCGCCAGCGGCGCCTGCCCGGTCAGGTGCGACCAGCAGACCTGGAACACGGTATAGATCAGCAATCCGATCGCGCCATCGATCATTCCTGCACGCTGGAAAGCCAGCGACCACATCCTGAACCGGTGCCGCATGTTTCGGGTAGCGCCTGGCATGCTGTCCGGCGCCAGCGTCTCGACCCGCAGCTGCTCGAGCATTTCAAAGACCAGCCGTGCGACCGGTTGCGAAGGGCACAGGCTGCGATGCAGCAGGACGTCCGAATGACGCCGCTTCAGGGCCACGCTGTCCATCGCGCCGCGCCATGAACCGAAGTCGTCCACCGCCTCGCTCAGCAGCAGATGGGGCGCGGGCAGCGCCAGCGCGCGCTTGCCCTTGTGCAGCCGGCGCGCCTGGATATGCAGGTCGCTCTCGCCGCACAGGGCGCGGATGGCCGCGGCGCACAGCTCTTCGACCTTTTGCTGATGACGTATGGCAGCGCGCTCGGAACTCATGACACCAGTCCCGCCTCATGCGCGAAGGATTCCTCGAGCTCCTGGTCGAAGCAGCGCTGGAAGTATTCGGCCACCAGCGCGCGTTCGCCCTCCTCGCATTTGTTCAGGAACGACAGCCGGAATGCGAGCGCGACATCATTGAAGATCTCCAGGTTTTCGGCCCAGGTGATGACGGTGCGCGGCGACATCAGGGTAGACAGGTCGCCTGCCGCGAAGCCCTTGCGGGTCAGGCTGGAGACGGCCACCATCGATTCGACCAGGCGCCGCCCCGCCTCGTCGGCCAGGCGCGGAACCCGGGCCCGCACGATGGCGCTCTCTTCGTCAGGCGGCAAGTAATTGAGCGCGGCCACAATGCTCCAGCGGTCGATCTGTCCGTGATTGAGCACCTGGGTGCCGTGATACAGCCCCTGCACGTTGCCAAGGCCGACAGTATTGGCGGTGGCAAACAGCCGGAAGTACGGATGCGGGTGGATCACGCGGCTTTGATCCATCAGGGTGAACTTGCCTTCCCTTTCGAGAATGCGCTGGATGACAAACATCACGTCCGGGCGGCCGGCGTCGTATTCATCGAAGATCAGCGCCACTGGGCGCTGCAAGGCCCACGGCACGATTCCTTCCTGAAATTCGGTGATCTGCTTGCCATCGCGAATGACGATGGTGTCCTTGCCGACCAGGTCCAGCCGGCTGATGTGGCCGTCGAGGTTGACGCGCATGCATGGCCAGTTCAGGCGTGCCGCCACCTGCTCGATGTGGGTCGATTTGCCGGTGCCGTGCATGCCCTGCACCAGCACCCGGCGGTCGCGCATGAAGCCGGCCAGGATGGCCAGCGTGACGGCGGGATTGAAGCGATAAGCGCGGTCGATGTCCGGGACATGCTCGTCAGGCTCGCTGAAGGCCATGACCTTCAGGTCGGAATCGAAGCCGAACGTGTCGCGCACCGAGACCGTCCGGTCCGGCTTTCTATTGCTTGTTTCCATAACACAGGGCTCCTTGTTGAAATTGGGGCGAAACGGTGCAGCCAGAGGCAGGCGAAGACGGAATTTCTTGACGTAGGTCGTCACCACAAGATGCGCTGGATTTCGAATAGTGTATCATTTTGTTTCGTTATTGTTGTTTTTTCGCGTATTTCAGTTCTAAAGTCGATGATGGCTGTCCGGCTCACGCAACACGCCGCAACCCGGTCCGGGGGCCGGGTTTTCAAGCGATCGCGCCCGCCGAGCGGGAAAATCAGGCCGCGGTCGGAACCGGAAGAACCATTTTTTCTGTTGACAACGAGGCACCCGACATATAAATTGACTGAAAACGCTGTTTTTGGAACAAATCGTATCATTTTCAATGATTACCACCGCCACAGGAGATGAAATAAATGAATGCGCCCGAAGCTAAACTGAACCGCACCGCGCCCCAGGGGCTGCAAAAAATGACGTCGTCCGAGGCGTTTGTCGAAACCATGGTCGCCAACGGCGTGACCGACATATTTGGCATCATGGGCTCGGCCTTCATGGATGCGATGGACATCTTTACGCCGGCCGGCATCCGTTTTATTCCCGTCGTGCACGAGCAAGGTGCGGCCCACATGGCCGACGGCTATTCCAGGGTCAGTGGACGGCACGGCGTCGTCATCGGACAAAATGGCCCCGGCATCAGCAATTGCGTGACCGCAGTTGCCGCCGCTTATTGGGCGCACAGTCCAGTGGTCATGATCACGCCGGAAACCGGCACCAACAGCATGGGCCTGGGCGGCTTCCAGGAAGCGAACCAGCTTCCGATGTTCCAGGAGTTCACCAAGTACCAGGGCCACGTGACGCACCCGGCACGGATGGCTGAATACACAGCCCGTTGCTTCGACCGGGCATTGTCCGAAATCGGGCCGACCCAGTTGAATATTCCGCGCGATTATTTCTACCACGAGAGCGTGACGGAGATTCCGCAACCGCGCCGCCTCGATCGCGGCCCCGGCGGCGATCAAAGCCTCGACGAAGCGGCAGCGCTGATTGCGCAGGCAAAATTCCCGGTCATTATTTCCGGCGGCGGCGTCGTGATGGCCGACGCCGTCGAAGAGTGCAAGGCCCTGGCCGAGCGCCTGGGCGCGCCGGTGGTCAACAGCTACCTGCATAACGACTCCTTCCCCGCCAGCCATCCGATGTGGTGCGGCCCTCTCGGCTACCAGGGCTCGAAGGCGGCGATGAAGCTGATGGCGCGCGCCGACGTGGTGATCGCGCTCGGTTCGCGTCTCGGACCGTTCGGCACGCTGCCGCAACACGGCATGGATTACTGGCCGAAGAACGCCAAGATCATCCAGATCGATGCCGACCACAAGATGCTCGGCCTGGTGAAGAAGATCTCGGTCGGCGTATGCGGCGACGCCAAGGCGGCCGCGCTGGCCCTGATCGCTCGGCTGGAAGGGAAAACCCTGGTCTGCGACGGCAATCGCCAGGATCGCGCCAAGGACATCAAGGCCGAAAAGGACGCGTGGGAGAAGGAACTGACCGAGTGGATCCACGAGAAGGATTCCTACAGCCTCGACATGATTGCAGAGCAGGACAAGGAGCCTGGCAATTTCCTGCATCCGCGCCAGGTGCTGCGCGAACTGGAGAAGGCCATGCCGCCGGACGTGATGGTGTCGACCGATATCGGCAACATCAATTCCGTCGCAAACAGTTACCTGCGCTTCGAAAAGCCGCGCAGCTTCTTCGCTGCCATGAGCTTCGGCAATTGCGGCTATGCGTTCCCGACCATGATCGGCGCCAAGAAAGCGGCCCCGCATCGCCCGGCCATTTCGTATGCCGGCGACGGCGCCTGGGCCATGAGCATGATGGAAACCCTGACCTGCGTGCGCGAAAACATCCCCGTCACCGCGGTCGTCTTCCATAACCGCCAATGGGGCGCGGAAAAGAAGAACCAGGTCGATTTCTACAATCGCCGCTTCGTGGCGGGCGAACTGGACAATCCGAGCTTCGCGGAAATCGCACGCTCGATGGGCGCGGAAGGCATCGTCGTCGACAAGCTCGAAGACGTCGGCCCTGCCCTGAAGAAGGCCATCGATATGCAAATGAACGAGGGTAAGACCACGATCCTCGAAATCATGTGCACCCGCGAGCTGGGCGACCCGTTCCGCCGCGATGCACTGAGCAAGCCAGTGCGTCATCTGGAGAAATACAAAGACTTCACCTGATTGTCCTGGCGGCACGCTCCACAGGGGCGTGACGTAATCCCATACGCCCGAACCGGTGATCCCGGCCGGGCGTATTTTTTTTACCCATCGCTTGCTTGACGGTAGGCAGCCAAATGCGTTCTACTTTGTCCGGCAGCGACGCGCACAGCGGCGCCTTTCCCTTGTTGGCTTCATCGAATCATGGTCGGGACATAAAAATGGCGAAAATCGCATTCATCGGACTTGGGGTCATGGGTTTTCCCATGGCCGGACACCTTGCGGCAGGCGGGCATGCGCTGACCGTATTCAATCGCACGCGGGAGCGGGCCGAGCTGTGGGCGCAGACCCACCAGGGCACTGTCGCCGACACACCAGCGGCAGCGGCGCGCGGCGCCGATCTCGTCTTTACCTGCGTGGGCAACGACCGCGACGTGCTTGAGGTCACGCTCGGCGCCGACGGCGCGGCAAGCGGCATGGGCCAAGGCAGCATCCTGGTCGACTGCACCACCGCCTCGGCCGATGTGGCGCGCCAGATCCATCAGGCCATGAAGGAACGCGGCATCGGTTTCCTCGATGCGCCGGTCTCGGGCGGCCAGGCGGGCGCCGAGAGCGGCAAGCTGACGGTCATGGTCGGCGGCGACCCGGAAACCTTTGCAGCAGCACAAGCGGCGCTGGCCTGTTTTGCGCGAGCGGTGACCCACATGGGGCCGAGCGGGTCGGGCCAGCTCACCAAGATGGTCAACCAGATCTGCATCGCGGGCCTGGTGCAGGGGCTGGCGGAAGGGCTGGCCTTCGCCGAAAAGGCCGGGCTGGACGGACATCAGGTCATCGACGTGATTTCCAAGGGCGCCGCCCAATCGTGGCAAATGGAAAATCGCGGCCATACCATGCTGGACCGCAAATTCGATTTCGGCTTTGCGGTCGACTGGATGCGCAAGGACCTGGCGATCTGCTTCGAGGAAGCCAGGCGCAATGGAAGCCGGCTGCCCGTGGCCGAACTGGTCGACCAGTTCTATGGAGCAATCCAGGCATCGGGCGGCAACCGCCTGGACACCTCCAGCCTGATGCTGCTGGTCGCTGGCGAAACGCCTGCAAAAGAGCGCAAGTAGGCCGTTTTTTTACAGAGTACAGCGGGTCGGGGCGCGGGTGGTGCAACAGCAAAAGGGCGCGCCCGCGGGCCGAAAACGTACCCCAATGTCGAACGGCTCTTCGAAATTCTCTAACTTCCATCGAAAAATCTTCATTTTTTCGTGAATCGGAGCTTCCAACTCGAAAAAGTCTAACTTTCTGAGGGTTCCTCGTTTGCCTTTCCGGTTTCAAACGCTTGCCGAACCACTTCCTCGATACGATTGAGCACCTCTTCCGGCAGGTGAACAAACTGCTTTCTGCGTTTGGCCGAGAGCGTATTCTGGTTGGACTGAATCATCCGGATCAGGGCGGAAAGGTCTTTCTGAGGCAGATCCAGTTCGTCGTTCAGTGTCGAAAAGGCCAAGTCGTAACCCTGCAGCCAAGCGAGTTCACGAGGAATTTCTTCCTGAACTGCCTGCTTAATCATGCTATGCAGAAATGCAACCTCACGGTCTGCCTGAATGAAGCGGTAAGCGCGGCTGCCTGGGTCGCTCAGGAAGACGGGCTCGGGGTCGCCTCGGCGATAGTCCCAAAGTGCCGTTACGGGTCTGGAAAAAGCGGTCAGGACAGCAACGTAAGATGGAATATTCTGTTCAATAACAGCTGATACAGGAATGACCGTCTCCGGCGCCATGAGCCCCGAACGTGCGAGAACGTGCTGGATGAGGAAGCGGTGGAGCCGGCCGTTGCCGTCCATGAAAGGGTGCAGGTAAACAAAACCAAAGGCGGCGCATGCGGCTTTAACCAGTACATCGGTGCATCGCTTCTCATCGTTAACAAATCCTTCCCATCCCTTCATAACGCGCGATAGGTCGCCTATTGGTGTCGGGATGAAAGAAAGGCGACCCGAGCTGTCTTCCAGCCAGTTCTGCTTCGTGCGGTAGGACGCTTCCTGACTATAGGCGTCACGTACGATGACATTCTGCAGTTTTACCAGCCACTCCTCCTCTACCTTTACAGGCTCCCCGGCATTCTTCAAAAGTTGAACGAACCGCTCTTGCTTGGTGGAACTTGGCGTCTCTGATTCTATCGCGTAGCTGCCGCGGGTTTCCGACAGATACAAATAGGCCAAAGCCCTTCGATACAGCTCCGGGTCGTCAACCGCGTCAAGTGTGCTTTGGGCAAGCTGCATCAGTTCTGGCAACGACGGGGCTTGAGGGATAGATGCGCGATGCACTATTGGGCAAAAATCTGAAGTGCCTAATGCATTGTTGCGCACCCGAAAATTAGGAGCGCGCGTGGGCTGCTCGGAGGTGTAATAAACATCTTCAGGGAAGAGGTCGACGTAGCCACCCTTAACGACCACTCCTGCATTCAATTCGTTGCCTGTCAACCACTCCCATAGAAAACAAGCTCGACGAATATGTTCACCAGTCGGCGTTTCCCGCAAACGGGAAATCAATTCATTCGGTGTCACATGCTCGAATACAGCATCAATGACTTCGAGATTGACACCCTCGTGACGCAAGGCAAATTCCAAATGGCCTACTAACGTGTTTTCAAGAGCAACACCAGTTGGAAACAAGATGCGGGCGTCACTATCAACGCGCCGGTTGACTGAGGAGTTGGCAAAGGCAGGCCTCGCCAGAGGCAGCACATTAAGTTTCAATGCGTCAACTAAGTAGGAATAACCGATTGGCGTCATGGATTTCGAATTCTCTTAACTTCTATCGAAAAATTATAACTTTACCCCAAAAATTTGAACTTTTCTCGAAAAAATACAACTTAAAATTGCAAAAAAATAAATTCCACGATGCATCATCCAAAAGGCACTACACGGCGAGCTTGCATTAATTGCAGCTCGGCCATAGGGACGTATCTGACTACAGCCGTCGATGGCACCGCAGGCCCCAAGTGCCAGGTTCACGGTCGGCGCGCAACGACACAAGCGCCTTTAAACGCTCCATGCGCGAAGTCGCTGATACCGGGTGGTGATGGAAGGATGGATGGAGATCGCATCCCAAATTTTCCCAAGCACACAGACAGCTTCCACTTGAACATGCGAACGGAAAGCCCTGATTTTGTTGGTGCGGCTGGCGGGGATCGAACCCACGACCCTTGGCTTCGGAGGCCAATACTCTATCCACTGAGCTACAGCCGCGCTGGGAATGTCTGAAGAGATGCGAAGGATACAGTTTTTCCGCCCCCCCGTCCATGGGAACTGTCGCGTCGCAGGCAATTTTCGTTCCAAAACAGGGGGTTTGGGTCTATAATCGCGGGTTTGGCGAGTGTTTGCATTGCTTCATGCTAATGCGACAAGCCGGGCAGCTTTGAAAATTGTACTAAGGACATCATGAGCGACGCACACCAAGAGCACCACTCCCCCATCCGCACACCAAAGCAGCTCATCGCTGCCGTGGCTGGCTTCTTCCTCGTTGTCGTTATCGGCATCATCTTGCTGGTGTCCTACGTAACGACCAGCAAACTGACCGGCGCAGGCACCGAGAGCCAGAGCGCGGAAGCGATCGACGCACGCGTTCGCCCTGTCGCAGACGAAGGCTACACGCTCAAGGATGCGAACGCACCGAAAGTACTGGCAGCCGGCGACGCCGTCTTCACCGCCAATTGCGCAGCATGCCACGCAACCGGCGCGGCTGGCGCTCCGAAGCTCGGCGACGCCGGCGCTTGGGGCCCACGTATTGCTCAAGGTTATGACACCTTGCTCAAGAACGCGATCGACGGTATCCGCGCAATGCCGGCCAAGGGCGGCAATCCGGATCTGGATAACGTCGAAGTGGCACGCGCTGTCGTGTACATGGCAAACCAGAGCGGCGCCAAGTTCAATGAGCCTGCTGCAGCAGCGACGGTGACGGCAGCAGCAGCAGCTGCACCGGCCGCGCCAGCAGCGGTCCCGGAGGCGGCAGCAGCAGCAGTGGCGGCTGCACCGGCCGCGGCAGCGAAGCCGGCTGGTGACGTAGGCAAGAATCTGTACACCTCCACCTGCGCGGTTTGCCACAGCGCCGGAATCGCTGGTGCGCCGAAGTTAGGTGACAAGGCGGCCTGGGCTCCTCGCATCAAGCAAGGCGCGGCAGTCATGTACGAGCACGCTATCAAGGGCTTCATGGGCAAGGCAGGCATGATGCCTCCAAAAGGCGGCGCAACCGCTTCCGATGAGGACGTCAAGGCCGCCGTGGATTACATGGCCGCTGCTTCACAATAAAGCCGCTCCGCCAGGAGCCGCGCTTTTCCGAAATGCCGTTCAGTTAAGAGCTGAACGGCATTTTTTGTTTGTTGCTCCGGTTCGCCGGTGCGCAAAAAGGGGTCAGAGTAATTTTCGCGATACCCCTCGCGAAAAAAAACTCTGACCCCTTTGTGCGCAC
This sequence comes from Telluria sp., assembly GCA_049301315.1. Lineage (GTDB taxonomy): Bacteria > Pseudomonadota > Gammaproteobacteria > Burkholderiales > Burkholderiaceae_D > JBAQKU01. The sequence continues at coordinate 13,747 of JBAQKU010000575.1, read as the reverse complement.
CGGCTCGATTGGCGTGAGCGCTTGCCCGCATTCACCCCGCCCAAAAAATGCCGTCCAGCTTTTAACTGAACGGCACTGTCATGCTTCGTGGCCTTGTTTGCGGGCACGCCTTCCAATTACCAGATGATGACGCGCTCTTTCGGTGCGAGGTACATCTTGTCGCCCGGCTTGACGCCGAATGCATCGTAAAAGCCCGGCTGGTTCTTCATGGTGCCATTGGCGCGGAACTGGCCCGGCGAGTGCGGATCGGTCTTGACCTGCACGATCTGCTGCGCTTCGCGCATCTTCATGCGCCATACCTGGCCGAAGCCCATGTAGAAGCGCTGATCGCCGCTCAAGCCGTCGATCACTGGCGCCTTCTTGCCCTTGAGGGACAGCTTGTAGGCCTTGAACGCGATCGCCACGCCGGAGTTGTCGGCAATGTTCTCGCCCAGCGTCAGTTCGCCGTTCACGTTGTAGCCTGGCAGCGGGCTGTAGCTGTTGTACTGCGCTACCAGCATCTTGGTCTTGGCCGCGAAGTTCTTGTGGTCGGACTTGGTCCACCAGTCGCGCAGGTTGCCGTCGCCGTCGTACTGCGCGCCCTGGTCGTCGAAACCGTGGCTGATCTCATGCCCGATCACCGCGCCGATGGCGCCGTAGTTGACCGCGTCGTCGGCCTTGGCGTCGAAGAACGGCGGCTGCAGGATCGAGGCCGGGAACACGATTTCGTTCAGCTCGGGGTTGTAGTATGCGTTCACGGTTTGCGGGGTCATGCCCCACTCGTCGCGGTCGATCGGTTTGCCCAGTTTACTCAGTTCGCGGTTGTATTCAACTGCACGCGAACGCATCACGTTGCCAACCAGGTCGTCGCGCGTGACGGTCAGCGCCGAGTAGTCCTTCCAGCGGTTCGGATAGCCGATCTTCGGGGTGAACTTGGCCAGCTTGGCTTGCGCTTCCTTCTTGGTCGCCGGGCTCATCCAGTCGAGCGTGTTGATGCTTTGCTTGTAGGCGGCCAGCAGGTTCTTGACCAGCGCTTCCATGCGCACCTTGCGTTCGGCCGGGAAGTGCTGTTCGACATACAGCTTGCCCAGGCTCTCGCCGAGCGCCCCTTCGACGGCATTGACGCCGCGCTTCCAGCGTGGCTGCATCTCGGTGACGCCGGTCAGGGTGGTCCCGTAGAACGCGAAATGCTGGTTGACGAGCGCCTTGGACAGGAAGTTTGCGTAGGAATTGATCAGCTGCCATTGGAAGTAGGCCTTCCAGCTGGCCAGCGGCAGCTTGTTGGCCACGTCGGCAAAGCCTTTCAGGTAGCTCGGCTGGCTCACGATCACGTAGCTGGCCTTGGCGCTGATGCCGGTCGCATCCAGGAAAGCCTTCCAGTCGTGGCCCGGCGCCATGTCCGCCATCTTGGCCAGTTCCACCTTGTTGTAGGTCTTGACCGGGTTGCGGTTCTCGACCTTGGTCCACTGTACTTTTGCCAGTTCGGTCTCGAGTTCGAGGATGGCCTTGGCGTTGGCCGCGGCGTCCTTGTCGCCGGCCAGCGCCAGCATTTTTTCCACGTGAACCTGGTACTTGGCGCGCGCGTCGGCCAGCTTGACGTCGCCTTCCTTCAGGTAGTAGTCGCGATCGGGCATGCCCAGGCCGGACTGGTAGATGTCGGCCACGTACTTGGTCGAGTCCTTGGCGTCCTGGTGGATGCCGAAATCGTACGGCGAGCGCACCCCGAGCTTGCTCATGCGCGCGATCAGCGCGGGCAGCTCGCCCTTGTCCTTGAGGGCGGCGATCTTCGCCATTTCGTCCTGCAGCGGCGCCAGTCCCAGTTGATCGAGCTTCGCTTCGTCCATGAAGCTGGCGTAGAAGTCGCCGATGCGCTGGGCGTCTGAACCGGCCGCCTTGTTGCCGCCCTTGGCCGCCTGTTCGATGATCGCCAGCAGTTGCGGCTGGATGTCGTCGCGCAGTTTGGCGAACGAACCCCAGCTCGACTTGTCGGCCGGGATTTCGGTGCTCTTGAGCCATTTGCCGTTCAGGTGCTCGAAGAAGTCGTCCTGCGCGCGTACGGCCGGCTCGACGAATTCGACCGCTATGCCCGAAGCCATCTCTTTGGCCGGCTTGGCGCTGCTGCGGGTGTCGTTGCTCTTGGCGGCGTCGGATGCCTGGGAAATGCCTGCAATCAGGCTGAGGGTTACTGCACTTAGCAAATGTCGTTTCACTTGACTCATCTCCGTCGTTTTATGAACACTTAATTGGAACCGGCCGGACTTTTGGCCCAGCCGGTTACTCTAGCACGTTGCAGGCCCGGCGGCCGGGGCCGCCCTGCTTGTGATAATTTCGCCATCACGTCAAATTGGGTTCCCGCCAAGGGGCCCGCCATCGGCCGGGAACGACGTGGTGTTCGCCGTTAAAGGAAGGTTCGCATCACCTTCAACCCGCGACTTGAATTCGTCGTTCCCGCGAAAGCGGGAACGACGGGGGGAAGCCGGTTTCGCCAATGGCGGAAACGACGGGAGGGTCACCAGATCGTGACGCGGTCTTTCGGCGCCAGATACATCTTGTCGCCTTCCTTCACCCCGAACGCCTCGTAGAAGCCCGGCTGGTTCATCATGGTGCCGTTGGCGCGGAACTGCCCCGGCGAGTGCGGGTCGGTCTTGACCTGTACGATCTGCTGCGCTTCGCGCATCTTCGAACGCCATACCTGGCCAAACCCCATGTAGAAGCGCTGGTCGCCGCTCAGGCCATCGATCACCGGGGCCTGCGTGCCCCCCAGCGACAGCTTGTAGGCCTTGTAGGCGATCGCCACGCCGGAGTTGTCGCCGATGTTCTCGCCCAGGGTCAGCGCGCCGTTCACGTTGTAGCCGGGCAGAGGGCTGTAGCCATCATATTGTTTGGTCAGCATGTCGGCCTTGGCCTGGAACTTGGCGCGGTCTTCCTTCGTCCACCAGTCGCGCAGGTTGCCGTCGCCGTCGGACTGGCTGCCCTTGTCGTCGAAGCCGTGGCTGATTTCGTGACCGATCACGGCGCCGATCGCGCCATAATTGACCGCGTCGTCGGCGCGCATGTCGAAGAATGGCGGCTGCAGGATCGAGGCCGGGAACACGATCTCGTTCATCGAGGAGTTGTAGTAGGCGTTCACGGTCTGCGGCGTCATGCCCCACTCTTCGCGGTCGATCGGCTTGCCCAGCTTGGCGATGTTGCGGTTGTAGGCGAAGCTGCGGGCACGCATGATGTTGCCAACCAGGTCGCCCGGCTTGATCGTGAGCGCGGAATAATCGCGCCACTTGTTCGGGTAGCCGATCTTGGGGGTGAACTTGGCCAGCTTGGCCTGGGCTTCCTTCTTCGTTTCAGGTCCCATCCAGTCGAGCGTGTCGATGCTTTGCTTGTAGGCGTCAAGCAGGTTCTTGACCAGCACTTGCATGCGGGCCTTGCGCTCGGCAGGGAAGTACTTCTCCACGTATTGCTTGCCGACCGCTTCGCCGAGCGCGCCCTCGACCGTCGACACGCCGATCTTCCAGCGCGGCCGGATTTCGGTCACGCCGGTGATCGCGGTGCCGTAGAACGCAAAGTCGGCATCCACGAAATCCTTCGACAGGTAATCGGAATAGCTGCGCAGCAGCTGCCATTCGAAGTAGGATTTCCAGGTCGCGAGCTCGGTCTTTTCGAGCAGCTGGTTGAAACCGGTCAGGTAGCTGGGCTGGTTGACAATCACGTAGTCGGTCTTGTTGGCGATGCCGGCTGCGGCCAGCGCCCCCTTCCAGTCGTAGCCCGGGGTCAGGCTGTCGAGTTTTGCGATCTCGACCTTGTTGTAGCGCTTGACCGGATCGCGGTTGTCGACCTTGGTCCACTGCACTTCGGCCAGCGCGGTCTCCAGCTCGAGGATCGCCTTGGCGGCATCGGCGGCGTTCTTGTCGCCCGCCATCCCCAGGGTCTTTTCGACGTGCAGCTGGTATTTGGCGCGTACCGCGGCCAGCTTGGCGTCATCCTTCTTCAGGTAGTAGTCGCGGTCGGGCAGGCCAAGGCCGCCCTGGCTGATATAGGCTGCGTATTTGGTCGAGGCGCGCGCGTCCTGCCCGATGAAGATCGAGTACGGGACCTGCACGCCGATCTGGCGCAGGTGCGCGATCATGGCGGGAATCGCCTTCTTGTCGCGCATCGTGCGGATGCGTTGCAGTTCGCCCGTCAGCGGCTTGTAGCCGAGCGTCTCGAGCTTCTTTTCATCCATGAAACTGGCGTACAGGTCACCGATCTTCTGGGTGTCGCTGCCGGCCTTCTTGTGGGTGTCCTTCTGCGCCGCCTCGATCAGTCCGAGCAACTGCGGCTGGGTGTCGTCGCGCAGCTTGGCAAACGAGCCCCAGCTCGATTTGTCGGCCGGGATCTCGGTCGTCTTGAGCCATTTTCCATTCAGGTGCACGAAAAAATCGTCCTGTGCACGCACGCTCGGATCGATGTACTGCACGTCGATGCCCGAGATGGGCGCGCCGGATTTGGGAGTATCGGCAGCGTGGGCAAAGGCGGCCATCAGACTCAGGGTCAGGGTACTCAGAAGATGTCGTTTCACGGCAATGTCCTTATGGGGCAAGGATGGATGGGCGGCTCGTGGCCGGGGTAAAATGTAGCATGTCGGGCTTACAGCTTCATCTCGAGCTTGACGCTCCATGTCGTGTAGGTTCGCGCGGCGCTGGTGGCCATGAGCGAAAGAGCGTTGGCGTTGGCGGTGACGACCCGGCCCGACTCGTAATCGTCGCCGAGCAGGTTGTTGGCGGCCACGCGCAACTGCGTGTTGGCGCTGAATTTCCACAGTCCGTACAGGTCGAGCTGGCGCTTGGCGCCGCTGCTCACGGTTTCGTTCACACTGGTTTGCACCACGATCGCGGGCGTCCAGTTATACGCGCCGCCCAGCGTCAGCGGCAGGCCTTTCAGGCGGTAGTCGAGTCCCACGTTGGCGCTCTGGCTGGCCTGCTGGTCAAGCCGGTTGTCAGGGCCCGGAATGCCGTCCACGCGCGACCAGAAATGGCTGTAGTTCGAGCGCAGGTCGAGGTTCGGCGCGCCCGGCATCAGGTCGGTCAGCTGGAACTTCGCTTCGAGTTCGACCCCGCTGGTGCGGGCGTGGCCGATATTGACCGGACTGGAGACCCAGCGCGCGCCGCCGGTTCCCTGCCGCAGGGTGGTTTCGCGCCGCATCAGGTTGTCGATGTCGCGCACGAAAGCGCTCGCGCTCAGGATCCCGCCACGGCCGATGTAATGTTCGTAGGCGATATCGATGCCCTTGGCCAGTTCCGGCTTGAGAGCGGGGTTGCCGGTGCGGTCGGGACGGGTCGCGCTGTTATTGGTCGAAAACGATGGCGCCGCAATCAGGTCGCCCAGCGCGGGCGCCTTGTAGCTTTGCGTCAGGCTGGCGCGAACCTGGTCCTTTTCGCGGCCGGGAATGCGCCATACCGCGTGCAGCACCGGGCTCCAGACGCTGCTGGCGTTGCTGACCGCGCTCCCCGCGCTGGTGCTGGTGGTGCGGATGCCTTCCCAGCGCAAGCCGAAATAGGCCGCCCATTGCGGCGTGATGTCCCACTCGTCCTGCACGAAGCCGGCAAAGCGGCGCGTGTTCGCGTTCAGGTTGTCGCCGGACTCGTCGAACTGGGCGCTGCCGTCGTCCAGCGCCACCCGGGTCTGGGTGCGCCGGCCCGCTTCCGCGTCCCAGCCTGCGGCCAGCAGGTGGCCCTTGCCGATCGGCGTGGTGTATTTACCGCCCGTGTTGGCGCTGTTGTTGCGCGTCGAATCGGTGTCGACGAAACTTCTCTGCGCCGCGCCGGCGGCGTCGAACGTGTTGCGCAGCGTTTCGCTTTCGCTGCGCCCGCCGCCGAAGCCGAACTTCACATCGAGCTTGGCGCCGCCTTCCATCTTGTGCAGCCAGTTGCCGAAGCCGCGCAGGAAGGTCGACGATGAGCTCGACGTGCCAAGCTGGCGCGCATAGGCCGGCGCTGCCAGGCCCACGCTTTGGGTCAGCCGGCTGTCCGAGGCGCCGCTGCGCCGGTGGTTCATCAGGAACGGCTGGAAGGTCAGTGTGTCGCCATTGTCGAAGCGGTAGGACAGGCGCGGCGACAGGTGGATGCCGCGCGAGCGGCCGTCGCTCTGGTCGCTTACCTGCTGCTCGGTCTGCAGCACGCCGGCAGCCGTCAGGTCCTGGTTGTGGGTGCTGCTCTGGTCGTGCTGGCCTTTCGAAAATATCGAGCCGTTGAGCAGATAGGTCAGGCCGCCCGCCTTGCCGGGCACCGTGATCGACAGGTTCGGCTCGTGGCGGCCCTGCTCGACGCTGTCGGAAAGCTTGAGCTGGATGTCCTTTTGCTGATAGCCCTCGCGCAGCACGATGTTGATGGTGCCTGCGATGGCCTGCGTGCTGTGCTCGGCGACCGGCCCGCGCATGACCTCGATGCGCTCGACCTGGTCGGGCGAGAGCGATTCGATCGAAAAACCGGGCGGCGTGCGCTCGCCATTGACCAGCATCTGGGTGTAGCCGTTGCCAAGGCCGCGCATGCGGACCTGGCCGCCGCGTCCGGGGCGCCCGCCCATGGTCACGCCCGGCAGGCGCTTGAGGATTTCCGCGACGCTGCTGTCGCCGTTGCGGTCAAGCTCCTCGCGTCCGAAGATCATTTTAGAGGCGGTCGAATTGCGCCGCGCCTCGGTGTCGTTGGCGCGCGTGCCGCTCACCGTCACCTGCTGCAGCTTGCCGTCTCCCGGTTTCGGCGAAGCCGCTTCGGGCGGGTTCGGAGTGCTCGCCTCCTGCTCGTCGGCACAGGCGTGGCCGGCGGCCGCGCCTAACAGCGCCAGGCAGGCGATGGGGATCAGTTTGCTCATAGGGACATGCCGTGATGTTGCGTTGCGGATCAATTTACTTCGGCGTACGCAAGCCATGATGCTTGCGATCAAGGCATTCTAGCGGCTGGCGCCTGGGCGGGAGCGGGCCCGCCCCGTTTTTTACTTTACGATACACAATGGCCGCAACTTCCAGGCAAAGTTGTTCGAATGCAAAGAGCGCGGACACAAAAAAAACCCACGGGGGGCCGTGGGCAAGAACCACTAAAAGCATGGCATAGGGAAGGACTCAATTGACTATAGTTCGCGTTGCAGGAATGTGTAGCCGATCTTACAAATACTTACCACGCTGTCGCAGCCGAAACACATGGTTACAAAGCGCGCGCCGCGTAGGGGCATAGCGCCACAATGTTTGAGCTGCGCATAGAAGCGGCCGGGAATCGGGTTTATACTGGAGCGGCGCGCACTCACGCTTAAATATGAGACCTTTTTAGTATCGATCGGGTTGAATCAATGGGCTCCAAACTCAAAAACTCGGGCCTGCTCGGCTTGGGTGCCATGGCCGGCATCGCCGTCTCCATGCAATTTTCCGCACTCGCGCAAAAACCGGTCGATGCGGGCATGCCGCTCGCAGAGCTGCGCCAGCTTGCCGACGTGTACGGCCTGATCAAAACCGACTACGTCGAAACGGTCGACGACAAGAAGCTGCTTACCGAAGCCATTTCCGGCATGGTCGCCTCGCTCGACCCGCATTCGGCCTACCTCGACAAGAAAGCGTACCGCGAATTGCGTGAAGGCACGCAAGGAAAATTCGTCGGCCTCGGCATCGAAATCGCCCAGAGCGACGAAGGCTATATCAAGATCGTGGCGCCGATCGAAGACTCGCCGGCTTACCGCGCCGGCATCAAGCCGGGCGACCTGATCACGCGCATCGACCAGTTTGCCATCCGCGGCCTCGATATCGACGAAGCCATCAAGAAGATGCGCGGCGAACCGCACACCAAGGTCACCCTCACCATCTTGCGCGAACACCAGCCGGAACCGCTCGCATTCGTCATCACCCGTGAAGAAATCATCCAGAAGAGCGTCAAGGCAAAGATGGTCGAACCGGGCTACGCATGGCTGCGCATCTCGCAATTCCAGGAGCCCACGCTGGACGACATGGCTTCCAGGATCGTGGCCCTGTACAAGCAGGACCCGAACCTGAAAGGGCTGGTGCTCGACCTGCGCAACGACCCGGGCGGACTGCTGCAGGGCGCCATCGGCGTTTCGGCTGCCTTCCTTCCGAAGGATTCCGAAATCGTCTCGACCAACGGCCAGTTGCCCGACTCGAAGCAGAGCTTCTACGGCCGGCCCGAATTCTATTCCCTGCAAGGAGACCACGACACGCTGGCCAAGCTGCCGGCCGCGGTCAAGAGCGTGCCGATGGTGGTGCTGGTAAACACGGGGTCGGCCTCGGCCTCGGAAATCGTGGCCGGCGCACTGCAGGATTACAAACGCGCCACCATCATCGGCAGCCAGACCTTCGGCAAGGGCTCGGTGCAAACCATCCGGCCCCTGGTGAACGACACCGCCGTCAAGCTGACCACCGCGCGCTACTACACGCCGGCCGGACGCTCGATCCAGGCCAAGGGCATCGTGCCCGATTTCCTGGTCGACGAGAACGCGGACGGCGATGGCCTGAACGGCCTGCGCACGCGCGAGGCCGACCTTGAAAAACACCTGTCGAACGACCGCGACAAGGAAGTGGCCAGGGTTCGGCGCGACGAGGCCGAAGACGAGTTGCGCATCCTCGCGATGGAGCGCAAGCGCAAGCCGCTCGAATACGGCAGCGCCGACGATTTCCAGCTCAGGCAGGGCTTGAATCATCTCAAGGGCCTGCCGCTGCAGCTGACCAGCAATACCGCTTCCGCCACACTGGCGCACCGGGCAGCTAAAGCGCCGCACCGTTAGAAGCATGGCCCGGGCGCGCCCGGCATTACCCCACTTGAAAGCCTGCAAATGAAAAAAGTCGTCATCAGCGGGAGCGGTCTTTTCACGCCGCCCAATGCGATCTCGAATGAAGAGCTGGTTGTCGCCTTCAACGCCTACGCCGAACAATCCAATGCCGATAATGCGGCGGCCATCGCGGCCGGCGAGGTGGCCGCGATCGAGCCCTCGAGCGCGGCCTTCATCGAAAAAGCGTCCGGCATCAAGTCACGCTATGTGATGGAAAAATCCGGCATCCTCGATCCGTCGCGCATGACCGCCAGCATTGCGGAGCGTCCCGACGAATCCATTTCCGTGCAGGCCGAGATGTGCCTGGCGGCGGCGCACCAGGCGCTCGACCGGGCCGGGCGCGTGGCGGCCGACATCGACATGGTGCTGGTCGCATGCAGCAACCTGCAGCGCGCCTACCCCGCGATGGCGGTCGAGGTGCAGGAGGCGCTTGGCATCGAGGGCTACGGATTCGACATGAACGTCGCGTGTTCGTCGGCCACGTTCGCGATCCAGACCGCGCTGGCGGCGGTGCGCAGCGGCCAGGCGCGCGCGGTGCTGGTGCTCAATCCCGAGATCACCAGCGGGCACCTGAACTTCCGCGACCGCGACAGCCACTTCATTTTCGGCGATGCCTGCACGGCGCTGGTGATCGAAAGCGCGGAGACGGCCAAAGGGCGGCATCAGTTCGAAATTCTCGAGTCAAAACTGAAGACCAGGTTTTCGAACAACATCCGTAACAACTTCGGCTTCATGAACCGCTTCGACGAAGCGGGCATCGGCCAGCCGGACAAGCTGTTCCGCCAGCAGGGCCGCAAGGTATTCAAGGAAGTATGCCCGATGGCAGCCGAGATGATCAGGCAAACGGTGGCCGATGCCGGGCTCGGGATCGAACAGGTATCGCGCTACTGGCTGCACCAGGCGAACCTGAGCATGAACCTGCTCATTACGCGCATGCTGCTGGGGCGCGAAGCGCAGCCGGAAGAAGCACCGGTCATTCTCGACACCTATGCCAACACCTCCTCGGCCGGATCGATCATCGCGTTCCACAAGCACCAGGACGACCTGCCCGAGGGCGCGCTTGGCGTCATTTGCTCGTTCGGCGCCGGATATTCGATCGGCTGCGTGGTGCTGCGCAAGATCGGCGCTGCCGCGTAGGGATACGCCAACGAGGGGGTTACAGGCTCGCGGCCAGTTCGGCGCCTTCCTTGATGGCGCGCTTGGCGTCCAGTTCGGCCGCCATTGCGGCCCCGCCTATCTTGTGGAAGCGCGGTCCCTGGCTGGCGCCGTCGGCCGGCATCAGCTCGGCCAGGCTGTCCTGGCCGGCGCACACCACCACGTTGTCCACCGCGATCAGGCGTTCTTCGCCCCCTACCGTGATGCGCAGGCCGTGGTCGTCGATCCTGTTGTACTGCACTCCCGCCATCATCACCACGCCGTTGCGGCTCAGGATCGCGCGGTGCACCCAGCCCGAGGTCTTGCCGAGGCTCGCGCCGGGCTTCGACTTCTTGCGCTGCATGAGGAACAGCTGGCGCGCCGGCCTGGGGTCGGCCGGCGCGACCAGGCCGCCGCAGGTGGTCGCCTCCAGGTCCACGCCCCACTCGCTGGCCCAGTCGCCGATCGGCATCGGCAGCGGGTGCGACGGATCGTGCAGCAGGTATTCGCTGACGTCGAAACCGATGCCGCCGGCGCCGATGATCGCAACGCGCTTGCCGACCGGCGCCTTGTTCTGCAGTACGTCGATATACGAGAGCACCTTGGGATGGTCGATTCCTTCGATCGGCGGCATGCGCACCTTGATGCCGGTGGCGACAATGACGTCATCGTAGCCGCCGGCCAGCAGTTCGTCGCGCGTGACGCGCCGCCCCAGTTCCACTTTCACGCCCGTCAGTTCGAGCTTGCGGGCGAAGTAGCGGATCGTTTCGCGAAATTCCTCCTTGCCGGGGATCTGCATGGCGATCTTGAACTGGCCACCCACGCTGTCGCTCGCTTCGAACAGGGTGACCGCATGCCCGCACTCGGCCGCCACGGTCGCCGCCGACAGGCCGGCAGGTCCGGCCCCCACCACCGCAACCTTGCGCGGCGCGCGCGTTTTCGCATACACCAGTTCCGTTTCGTGGCAGGCGCGCGGATTGACCAGGCAACTGGCGCGCTTGTTCGAGAAGGTGTGGTCGAGGCAGGCCTGGTTGCAGCCGATGCAGGTGTTGATTTCATCGGCACGGCCGGTCGCCGCCTTCTCGACGAACTGCGCATCGGCCAGGAAGGGGCGCGCCATCGAAATCATGTCGGCGTCGCCGCGCGCCAGGATTGCTTCGGCGTCGGCCGGCATGTTGATGCGGTTCGAGGCGACCACGGGGATCTTCACTTCGCGCCGCAGCCGTCCCACCACGCTGGCAAAAGCTGCGCGCGGCACCGATGTGACAATCGTGGGCACGCGCGCTTCATGCCAGCCGAATCCGGTATTGATGATCGATACGCCGGCTTGCTCGAGCGCCTGCGCGACCTTGACCACGTCGTCCCAGGTATTGCCGCCGTCGACCAGGTCGAGCAGCGAGTGGCGGTACATGACGATGAAATCGCCGCCCACCCGGTTGCGGATGCGCTTGACGATCTCCACCGGCAGCCGCATGCGGTTCTCGATGCTGCCGCCCCAGCGGTCGCGGCGTTCGTTGGTGCGCGCGCACAGGAACTGGTTGAGCAGGTAGCCTTCGCTGCCCATCACCTCGACCCCGTCGTAGCCGGCCAGCCTGGCAAGCCTGGCGCAGCGCGCGTAAGACCGGATGGTCGCTTCGATGCCGCGCTCGGTCAGGGCGCGCGGCTTGAACGGCGAAATCGGCGACTTCACCGCCGATGCCGACACCACCAGCGGCTGGTAGCCGTAACGTCCCGCGTGCAGGATCTGCATCAGGATCTTGCCGCCCTCCTGGTGCACCGCCCTGGTGACGCGCCGGTGATTGAACACGTCGCCGATGAAATTCATGGTGCCCCCGAACGGCAGCAGCCAGCCCTGGCGGTTCGGCGATATGCCACCGGTGACGATCAGCCCTACCCCGCCGCGTGCGCGCTCGCGGTAAAACTCGGCCAGCTTCCCGTAGTTGAAGAAGCGGTCTTCGAGGCCGGTGTGCATCGAGCCCATGATCACGCGGTTGCGCAGCGTGGTGAAACCAAGGTCGAGCGGCGCGAGCAGGTGCGGGTAAGTTTGACTAGTCATACCGGCATTAAAGCCTGTTTCTTTAGATCAGGGGTTCTAATATTCGGTGGCGCAGCCGCCTCGAACAGCCCAGCACGGTTGAAAGCCGCCCGCTTGTCAGGCCGGGCGCTTTCCCGTAGGCTGGAGCCATGCTTGCCCGATTCCTCCTTTGCTTCATGCTTTCCTGCGCGCTGCCCGCGCTGGCGCAGTTGCCGCCGCCCGAAGTGAACGTCACCCGCACCAGCCGCGGCGAGCACAATGAATTCGATGTGGTCGCCAGCGGCACCGTGCGTGCGGCGCCGGTCGCGGTCTGGAAGATCCTGACGGACTACGAACGCATGCCGGAGTTCGTGCCCGACATGCGCAGCTCGCGCATCATTTCGCGCACCGGCAACCGCGTCGTCGTCGAGCAGTTCGGCGAGGCGCGCTTCCTGTTCCTGCACCGCGGCATCTACCTGGTGGTGGAAGTGACGGAGCGTGCGCCTTCGGTCATCGACATCGGCCTGATCACCGGCGACATGGAAGTCTACAGGTGCCGCTGGGAGATCATGCCGATCGCCGACGGCGGCGGCACGCGCATCGTCTACACCGGCACCCTGGTGCCGAAGTTCTACGTGCCCGGGATGTTCGGCGCGAACATGATCCGCTCCGACATCAAGCGCATGATGACGGCCGTGCTGGCACGCCTGGACGCGAAGTCCTAGGCGGGATAGCTTTCGCGGTCGCGCAGTTCGGCAAAGCTCTCGATGCTGCCGATCTTGATCGTAACAGGGTTAAGGCTCATCTGCGGCGCCATCGCGCGCCATGCGAACTGCCATTCCTGCTCATGCGCTTCCGCGCTGGTCTTGGTGAATGCCGCGCCAAGCGCGGCGCGCACGCCGTATTCGACGGCGCCGTCGATCCCCGCCCAACTTGGCAGGGTACGCTGGACGGCGCGATGCAGGCGTTCGCCGAATTCCTCGGTGTTATGGATGATCAGGCAGCTGTCGGCCGGCGCCAGCAGTTCGAACAATGCCTTGTCCCACACCATCGAGAACGACAGGGTCAGGCATTGATTGGCCGGGATCAGGCGGAACTGGCCCAGCTTGAGCGAGAGCTCGAGTTCGGCGCGTGGCGCGTAGCGGTGCAGGGTGGGCGGTCGTTGGTAGTCGTGCATGGAGTACTCGATCTGGTAAGGGTCCCTTGTCGGGGACTGGCGGCGCCTAGCGGCTATGTACGGCGCGCTGGAAGTGGCGCACGCGCATGCTCTTGGACGCAATGAGAATTTCCCGCAGCAGGTAGACGAAACTGCCGATCAGGGCGATCATGCCGAACACGAAGAACGCGGCGATGTATTTGTCGAGCGGAAGGTTGGTGGTATCGCCCAGGAACAGCATGGCGATGACCACGCAAATGAGCAGCCCGCACGAGGTGCTCAGCGTGACCGCGATATTGATCAGGTGCGAGCGCTGGTACAGCACCTCGAGTTCGTCGTTGTAGTGCTCGTTGTCGGCGATCTCGAGCCGGTCTTCAAGCAGGCGCGTACGGTCGATGATGCGGGCCAGCCGGTTGATCAGCACCATCAGGTTGGTGCACACGCCGGTCAGCAGGAATACCGGCGCAATCGCGAGCTGAATCACGTGGCCTATGTCGCTGATCTGGATGTTCATGGTGCCGCTTTGGAGTTGTTATGGCGTTAGGAGCCTGTCGGACTTAGGATCGCCGGCTGCAAAAATGGCTGGCCGGTCCATATTTCGCCGTTTTCTCGGCCAATAGCTCGCTATTGGCACTGCGAAACCGTCAAAATCTGGCCTCGCCCAGCCA
>JBAQKU010000574.1:0-2337 GCA_049301315.1 Telluria sp. | reverse complement strand
ATGCAGGGCGCCGCGACCACGCGCACTTGCTTGCCCAGGATCGATGGCAGCTTCGCGAGCAGCTCGCGCGCACCGGCCATTTCGCACGACAGGCCGTCGCACACGCGCACCGTCAATGCGGCCGGGGCGTCGTCGCCCTCCTTGACCACGTCGAAGTGATGGTAAAACGTGGCCACCTCGTACACTTCGGTCTGCGCCAGCTTCATTTCCTGCGCCAGCGCCGCGAGGTGCGCGGCCGACAGGCTGCCGAAGCGGTCCTGGATCTTGTGCAGGTGTTCGATCAGCAGGTCGGCCTGGCGCGACGCATCGCCGAGCGCGGACTGCACCTCGAGCAGCGCCTGCGGGTCGACCCTGCGCCCTTTCGGAGCCTGGCGCTTGCGTTGGCGGGTGCTGCCTTGCACGGTGATGGGAATAATTGGGTGGTTCATAATTGCATCCTGGGGTTAACCGTCAAATCTTCAGTTTGCCGCCCACCCGGCGCGACTTGGGGCCGGGTGGACAGCAATGCTGCCTTACTTGAACAACACTACCGCCTTTTGCAGGGTAATCCAGATGCCGATGGCCAGCGGAATGCCGACCGCGGCCCATGCGAACACCGTCACCGCCTGGCTGGTCGCGCCGTCGCCGGAAATGGCCACGCCGCTGCCGACCGGAACCGAATCGCGGTCGTGGGCCAGCTTGCGCTCGGCGGCCAGTTCCTGATCCGTCATGAAGTGCTTGTCGGCGATTGGACGCACCATGAGGTTGCACACGAGGCCCAGCACGATCAGGCCGGCCAGCACATACATCGTCACATCATACGCCTGCGCTTTGGGCACGCCGTTGGCGATCTGGTATTCGCGGATATAGTTAACCAGCACCGGCCCCAGCACGCCGGCCGTGGCCCACGCCGTGAGCAGCCGGCCGTGGATCGCGCCGACCATCTGGGTTCCGAACAAGTCGGCCAGGTAGGCCGGAATGGTCGCGAAGCTGCCACCGTACATCGACAGGATGATGCAGAAGGATGCGACAAACAGCGCCAGTTGTCCGGCGTGGGCGAACGACGGGATCGACGTGTACAGTATAAGGCCCAGGACCAGGAACACGAAGTAAGTGGTCTTGCGTCCGAGGTAGTCGGAGAGCGAGGCCCACACGAAGCGCCCGCCGATATTAAACAGCGACAGCAAGCCGGTGAAACCGGCCGCGATCGCGGCAATCTGGCCCTTCTGGGCCAGGCTCAGGTCGCTGAACGCGACATCGACGCCGAGCAGCTTGCCGCCGAATACCTCCTGCAGCAGCGGCGAGGACATGCCGATGATGCCGATGCCGGCCGAGACGTTGAGCATGAGCACGGCCCACAGCATCCAGAACTGCGGAATCGACCAGACGCGGCTCACGTGCACGTGGCGGTCGGTGATCATGGTGTTGGCGGCCTTGCCCGCAGGCGGAACCCAGCCGGCCGGTTTCCAGCCCGAGGACGGCACCCGATAGGCCAGCGCGCCGGCCATCATGAACACGAAGTAGATCGCGGCCATGGTCAGGAAGGTTTCCCACACGCCGACCGAGGCCGGGGTGGCGTAGAACTTCATCAGCTTGTCGGCCAGCGGGGCGCCGATCATGGCGCCGCCGCCGAAACCCATGATGGCCATGCCGGTGGCCATGCCGCGCCGGTCCGGGAACCATTTGATCAGGGTCGACACCGGCGAAATATAGCCGAGCCCAAGCCCGATTCCGCCGATCACGCCCGAGCCGAGCCACATCAGCCAGATCTGATGGGTGTAGATGCCAAGCGCCGAGATCACCAGGCCGCCGCACCAGCACAGCGCGGACACCACACCGGCCTTGCGCGGGCCGGCGTGCTCGAGCCAGCCGCCGAACATGGCCGCCGCCAGGCCCAGGAACACGAAAAACAGCGTAAACATCCAGCCCAGCATGGAGATCTTCCAGTCGCAGGAAGTGGAAAAAATCTCCGCGACAAAACTCATGTCGGCCGGGCAGGCGATCGCCTCCTTGATGCCGAGCGCGCGCGAAAGCGGAAGCCAGAACACCGAAAAACCATACGCCATGCCGATGCACAAATGAATCGCGAGCGCGGCCGGCGGCACTAGCCACCGGTTGAACCGCGGACCTGCAATCGTATGTTCCTTATCCAGGAAATCCAGAAAAGCCATTGTCTCGCTCCGTCACTTATTTTTAACCACATATGCTTTTAAAAGCATATTCCACTACTACTTTTATTATTTTTGGAGGGTATCATGGTGCCATTCAATAAAAAATAGGCTATTTAAAACATATGTTGAAAGTAAATATACGTCCTCAATGGGAAATCAGCTTCAATTCCGAGCCCTCGCTGAACAC
>JBAQKU010000573.1:0-5482 GCA_049301315.1 Telluria sp. | reverse complement strand
CGTCATCCCCGCGCTCCGCCACCGTCCTTCCCGCGCTCCGCCACCGTCATTCCCGCGCTCCGCCACCGTCATTCCCGCGCTCCGCCACCGTCATTCCCGCGCAGGCGGGAATCGCTCGGTAGCCACTGACGATTCTGGGAAAATGGGGTTCCCGCCTGCGCGGGAACGACGTGGGTGCGAACGAGGGCCACGCACCCGGCACCGCGCACCGCTTGAAACAATGTCCAAATTCGGTTAGAATCTCAGGTTGCTTGAATTCGGTTTTAAGCAATGTTGTCAAAGCAATCTATTTATTTAAATCGCGAGTCCGGTCGCAAAGGGTGCCTCCATGGTGACTGACCGGATTCCAGACCCAACCCTGGAGAATTACATGTCCGTAACAATGCGTGAAATGCTGGAAGCCGGTGTCCACTTCGGTCACCAAACCCGTTTTTGGAACCCAAAAATGGCGCCGTTCATCTTCGGTCACCGCAACAAGATTCATATCATCAACTTGGAAAAGACGATGGGCATGTATCAGGAAGCGATGAAGACCGTCAAGCAACTGGCGTCGAACCGCGGCACCATCCTGATGGTCGGCACCAAGCGCCAGGCGCGCGAAATCATCGCCGCCGAAGCGCAGCGCGCTGGCGTTCCTTACGTTGACCAGCGCTGGCTGGGCGGCATGCTGACCAACTTCAAGACCATCAAGACCTCGATCAAGCGCCTGAAGGACATGGAAGCATCGATCGAAGACGGTTCGGTCGAGAAGCTGTCGAAAAAAGAAGGCCTGATGTTCGAGCGCGAAATGATCAAGCTGCAAAAGGCCATCGGCGGCATCAAGGACATGGGCGGCGTTCCTGACGCAATCTTCGTCGTCGACGTCGGCTACCACAAAGGCGCGATCACCGAAGCCGGCAAGCTGGGCATCCCGGTCATCGGCGTGGTCGATACCAACCACTCCCCGGAAGGCGTGACCTACGTCATCCCAGGCAACGACGACTCGTCCAAAGCGATCACCCTGTACGCCCGCGGCGTGGCAGATGCGATCCTGGAAGGGCGCGCCAGCGCCGGCAACGAAGTCATTGAAATGGTCAAGGCTTCGGGCGACGAGTTCGTGGAAGTTTCCGAGCAAGCATAAGTCGCCGGCAGGGCAACCTGCTGTGACAATCGAAAAAAAGGGGTGGCAGCAGCTCCCCCTTTTTTTTAAACAAGACACGATTGTGCGGCGCCCCCGGCTGGCGCCCCTTACCCCCGGATAAACAAAGGAGAAATACATGGCAGCGATTACAGCAGCGATGGTAGGCGAATTGCGCGGCAAGACCGACGCACCGATGATGGAATGCAAGAAGGCACTGACCGAGGCTGACGGCGACATGGCGCGCGCGGAAGAGATCCTGCGCGTCAAGCTGGGCGGCAAGGCATCGAAGGCGTCCTCCCGCATCACCGCTGAAGGCGTGGTGACCGCTTACATCAACGGTAATGTCGGTGCATTGCTCGAAATTAACAGCGAAACCGACTTCGTTGCCAAGAATGACGACTTCCTGGCACTGGCAAACAATGCAGCGCGCCTGGTCGCCGAGCACAACCCGGCCGACGTGGCTGCCCTGCTGGCCCTGCCGCTCGACGGCAAGACCCTGGACGAAGTGCGCGCCGCCCTGATCGGCAAGATCGGCGAAAACATGTCGATCCGCCGCTTCCAGCGTTTCGAAACCTCCGCTAAACTGGCATCCTACCTGCACGGCACCCGTATCGGCGTCATGGTCGAGTATGATGGCGCTGACGAGCAGGTGGGCAAGGACGTCGCGATGCACATCGCGGCGATGAAGCCGGTGGCGCTGTCGTCCGAGCAGGTGCCTGCCGAGCTGATCGCGAAAGAGCGTTCGGTCGCAGCCCTGAAGGCGCAGGAAGACGCGGACAAGGCAGTCGCCGAAGGCAAGGCTGCGCAGTCGCCGGAAATCCTGGCCAAGCGCCTCGAAGGTTCGGTACAGAAGTACCTGAAAGAAGTATCCTTGCTGAACCAGATGTTCGTCAAGAACGACAAGCAGTCGGTCGAGCAGATGCTCAAGGCGGCCAACACCACCGTGAAAGCATTCACGATGTATGTGGTCGGCGAAGGGATTGAAAAGAAGCAAGACGATTTTGCCGCGGAAGTGGCCGCGCAAATGGCTGCCTCCAAGCAGTAAGAAAAAGCGGGCCGCAAGGCCCGTTTTTTTGAGTACGCCATCTGTCCGCCTGCGAACAGATGAGATTGCGGGAGGGCCCAGGTCCTCCGGCGGGCGGCGATGCACCGCCCGTGTCGATCAGACCCGAATACAACCGTCATTTTTGGAGCCCTCTACATGTCAAAACCCGCCTATAAACGCGTCCTCCTCAAACTGTCCGGTGAAGCTCTGATGGGGGACGATCCGTACGGCATCAACCGCGGCACGATCGAGCGCATGGTCGCCGACATCGCCGAGGTGGCGCAACTGGGTGTGGAAGTGGCGGTAGTGATTGGCGGCGGCAATATTTTCCGCGGCGTGGCGCCCGGCGCCCAGGGCATGGACCGCGCGACGGCCGACTACATGGGCATGCTGGCAACGGTGATGAACGCGCTGGCGCTGGCCGACGCGATGCGCCATGTGGGCATCGTGGCGCGCGTGATGTCGGCCATCGGCATCGAGCAGGTGGTCGAACCGTATGTGCGCCCGAAGGCGCTGCAATACCTGGAAGAGGGCAAGGTCGTGGTGTTCGCGGCCGGCACCGGCAATCCGTTTTTCACCACCGACACGGCCGCTGCCCTGCGCGGCGCCGAAATGTCGGCTGAGATCGTGCTCAAGGCAACCAAGGTCGATGGCGTATATACTGCCGATCCAAAGAAGGACCAGAATGCGACGCGTTACGAATCGATCACCTTCGACGAGGCCATTTCCAAGCACTTGCAGGTGATGGATGCGACCGCGTTCGCGCTGTGCCGCGACCAGAAGCTGCCGATCAAGGTGTTCTCGATCGTCAAGCCCGGCGCCCTCAGGCGCGTGATCATGGGCGAGGACGAGGGTACACTGGTACACGTTTAACATTTACGCAAGACATTACACCAAGTACAGGAGAGCAGCATGACCATCGCTGACGTGAAGAAAAATGCGCAAGAACGCATGAACAAGTCGATCGACACCCTCAGGGCCGACCTGGCCAAGGTGCGCACCGGACGCGCCCACACCGGCATCCTCGATCATATCCAGGTCGATTACTACGGCAGCCCGACCGCGCTGACCCAGATCGCCAACGTGACGCTGATCGACGCGCGCACCATCGGCGTGCAGCCGTGGGAAAAGAAAATGCTGAACGCGGTGGAAAAAGCCATCCGCGACTCCGACCTCGGCCTCAATCCCTCCTCGCAGGGCGACATGATCCGGGTGCCGACCCCGGCCCTGACCGAAGAGCGGC
Source organism: Telluria sp. (assembly GCA_049301315.1). Taxonomy (GTDB): domain Bacteria; phylum Pseudomonadota; class Gammaproteobacteria; order Burkholderiales; family Burkholderiaceae_D; genus JBAQKU01. The sequence continues at coordinate 2,074 of JBAQKU010000573.1, read as the reverse complement.
GCCGCGAGATGGTCAAGCTGGTCAAGAGCGAGGCCGAAGACGCCAAGATCGCGATCCGCAACATCCGGCGCGACGCCAACGAATCGCTCAAGAAGCTGGTCAAGGACAAGGCCTGCTCGGAAGACGACGAGCGCCGTTCCTCCGAAGAGATCCAGAAGCTGACCGACAAGTTCGTCACCGACGTCGACAAGCTGGTCGCGGAGAAGGAAAAGGAAGTCCTGACGGTGTAGGCTGGTCGCCGCCATGTGCAGATTTCGCGTGGGCCCGTGTCCACCCTACGTCATGCAACACTCTAGTCTGGATCTATGATCTATAAAAGTTCGACGACAGCAGTACCGGAAGTGGAAAAGGTGCCGCGCCACGTTGCCATCATCATGGACGGCAACGGGCGCTGGGCCACCAAGCGCCTGCTGCCGCGCGTGGCAGGGCACGTCAGGGGCGTCGAGGCGGTGCGCGGCTGCGTCGAGGCGTGCGTGCAGCGCGGCGTCGAGTACCTGACCCTGTTCGCCTTTTCATCGGAAAACTGGCGCCGCCCCGAAGAGGAGGTGTCGCTGCTGATGCGCCTGTTCATGACCGCGCTCGAGCGCGAGGTCTCGAAGATGCACGCCAACAACATCCGCCTGAAGGTGGTGGGCGAGCTGACCCGCTTCGACGGCAAGCTGCAGGAAATGATCGCCAGCGCCGAGCGCAAGACGGCCGGCAATACGCGCCTGACGGTGACGGTGTGCGCCAACTACGGCGGGCGCTGGGACGTCATGCAGGCGGCCGCCAAGATGGCCGCGGCCAACCCTGGCGTGACCGAATTTAAGGAAGAGCAACTGGCCGAGCACCTGTCGATGGCGTACGCGCCGGAACCGGACCTGTTCATCCGCACCGGGGGCGAACAGCGCATCTCCAACTTCCTGCTGTGGCAGCTTGCCTACGCGGAGCTGTACTTCACCGACACCTTCTGGCCCGATTTTTCGATCGAGTCGCTCGATGCGGCAATCGCGTCCTATCAAAGCCGCGAACGCCGCTTCGGCCGCACCGGCGACCAACTGGCCAAGAAGACCTAAATGCTCAAGACCCGGATCATGACGGCGCTCGCGCTGCTCGCGGTGCTGCTGCCCGTGCTGTTTTTTAACAATTTCACGGCCTTTGCAGTGCTCGTGACGCTGTTCTTCTGTGCCGCGATCTGGGAAGGTTTTCGCCTGTTCAACCCGAATTCGAGGCGCGCGCTGATCATCGCGCTGTTCTGGAGCGCCGCCTTCGCCTACAGCTTCTTCCTGGCCGATCGCTCCAATCCCCTGTTCTGGTTCGCCATCAGCGTGCTGATCTGGCTGGTGCGCTTCGTGCCCTCGCTGAAACTGGGCCTGCCGGCCCAGGATTCCGGCGGCAACACCATGCTCAGCATGGTCTACGCGGTGGCCATCGTCGGCTGTTTCGCCGCCATCGTCACCCTGTTCAGGCATTCGCCGCTGTACCTGCTGTCGGTCATGGCGCTGGTATGGATCGCCGACATCGGCGCCTATTTCTCGGGCAAGGCCTTCGGCAAGCACAAGCTGGCCCCGTCCATCTCGCCCGGCAAGTCGTGGGAGGGCGCCATCGGCGGCGCCATCGCGGTGCTGGTGCTGGCGTCGCTCACGATCGTCGCCGGCGCTCCCGCGCTGGCCGATACCTTCGCCGTCAGGGTGCAGGCTTCGCTCGGCTGGGCCGGCGCGCTCGCGGTCCTGCTGCTGGTCGCTGCCGCCAGCGTGGTGGGCGACCTGTTCGAATCGCAGCTCAAGCGGCGCGCCGGCGTCAAGGACAGCAGTCGCCTGCTGCCCGGCCACGGCGGGGTGCTGGACCGGATCGACGCCCTGATCCCGGTATTGCCATTGGCGGCGCTGATCGACGCCTGGCTCTAAAAGGAGCTTCTTAATTTATGCAACGCATTACGATACTCGGCGCTACCGGCTCGATCGGGGTCTCCACCCTGGACGTGCTGGCGCGCCACCCCGATAAATACCAGGTCTTCGCGCTCACCGCGCACGGACGCGTCGAGGAGCTGGCGGCCCAGTGCGAGCGGTTCCGGCCGGCGCGCGCGGTCGTCGGC
>JBAQKU010000572.1:0-2004 GCA_049301315.1 Telluria sp. | reverse complement strand
ACCGGCGCCGGGGTCGCCTCCGGCGGCGGCACGTAGGCGACCGGCGCCTTGGCGGCCGGGCGGCCCAGCTTGTAGACCAGGTTGATCGAGTACAGATCGACGTCGCCGCGGTTGCCCACTGCGTCGTTGACGCGGTAGCGTTCGACTTCGCCGCGCACGGCCAGCGCTTCGCTCAGCTTGTACTCCAGGCCCAGGCCGACCTTCGGATTGAGCTTGCGCTGGGTCGGATGCGGGTCGGTCATCGCGGCCAGCCGGTCGCCGCTGAAGTGAGCCTTCGCCTCGGCGTACTGCATGCCGACGCGGCCGTACACGGAGAAGCGCTGCGACAGCGGCAGCTGGCCCAGCAGGTCCAGGTTCACGCCGCGAAAGCCGACGTTGCCGTTCAGGGTGCCGGCCGGCACGGTGGCGGCGTTGAAGCTGAAGTCGCCCAGGTCGAAATAGCCGCCTTCGAGCGCGAAATACCGGTTCAGCTGCTTGCCCAGGTACAGCTTGTAGCCGGTATCCTTTTCATCCTTGCGCATCGCGACGCTGGTGGCGCCGTTCGCCATCAGGCTGCGCACGATGCGCTCGTCGTCGATGTTCGCTTTCGAACGCCCGATCCCGGCGCCGATATACCAGGCCGAATTGGCCCACTCTGGATTGATGAACTGGTCGTCCGCCATCGCCACCTGGCTGGCCAGAATGGAGCAGCCAAGCGCGCTCAGGGTGGCCAGTTTTTTTGCAAATTTCATAGTTTTCTCCGGAAAAAAAGTGTGTCGTTCAGTGGGGGTGGTGTTACTTGCTGATCTGGTTGTTGCGCAAGGTGGCGGCCGAGCCGGTCAGCACCCGGCCGTTGAGCATGGTCGCGTTGTCGCCCAGGGTAATGGCGGCAACCTGGCCCAGGATCGTGCCCTTGAAGACGCTGTTCGCGCCCAGCGTGGTCGGGCCGGTCGGCACCCAGAACACGTTGGCCGCGGTGGCGCCGCCGTTCAGGGCCACGATCGAATTGGCCGAGGTGTCCAGCGTCGAGGCGGTGCGGAAGATGTACAGGCCTGGCCCGTTCATCGTGAAGGTACCGGTCAGGTTGATCGAGCCGGCGTAGCAATAGACGCCGGGCGTGAACGTCAGCCCGCCCAGGTCGATGCCGGCGGCCGAGTTGACGTCGCAGGTACGGGAGCGTGCATCGGTGACGGCAACTTGCAGGTCGGCCAGAGCGCCCTCCAGGATGGCGCCCGACTTGTAGTTGGTGTAACCGGCCGCCTGCACCGGATCGGTGGTTTGCGACGGCGAACCGACGTCGCCGGTGATCACGGTGGTGCCGCCGGAATTGGAGGTGATCGAGGTTGCTGCCAGCACGCCGAAGCTTGCCGCCCTGCCCAGCTCGATGGTGGCCAGCGGTGCCGGAAGCGCCGCCGTCACGTTCAGCACTGCGCTGCCGGACTTGCCGCCCAAGCTTGCGCCGATGGTCGCGTTGCCGACGGCAACGCCGGTCGCCACGCCGCTCGAGAGCACGGTGCCGACCGAGGTCGTGCCCGAGGTCCAGCTGACGCTGTTGCTGATGTTGGCGCTCGAGTTATCGGAGTAGGTGCCGGTGGCGACGAACTGCTGGGTCGCGCCGACGCTGATGCTGGCCGTGGCCGGAGTGACCGCGATCGAGGCGAGCGTGATGGCAGGCACGTTGACGGTGGTGCTCACGCTCTTGCCGCCGAAACTGGCCGTCATTACGGCCGAGCCCGCTGCGACGCCGGTCACCAGACCGCTCGCGGCGCCCACGCTGGCCACTGCCGGGTTGGACGAGGCATACGCGCTGCTGGTGCTCACGTTGACCGTGCTCAGGTCAGAGTAGCTGGCGGTGACTGCCAGCTGGCTGGTGGCGCCGGCCTGCACCGTCGGGTTGACCGGTGCGATCGCCAGCGACGTCAGCACTGCCGGGGTGACCGTCAGCGTGGTCGAGCCGGACAGCGTGCCCGAGGCTGCCGTGATGACGCTAGTGCCGGCGGCGACGCCGCTGGCCAGGCCGCTGGC
>JBAQKU010000571.1:0-2202 GCA_049301315.1 Telluria sp. | reverse complement strand
CGTGAATGGAGCTGGCCGCGCCTGCCGGGCGAATACCACGGCAGCGGCTGCACGCTGGCCGCAGCCATCGCGGCGCAGCTGGCGCTGGGCGAGCCGGTCCCCCGCGCGCTCGAACTGGCGCAATCATATTGTCATGAAACACTGGCACAATCGTTCGTGATCGGCGCTGGTCAGCGCATTCCACAACGCCTTGTGCACACTTACTGAAAGGGTCATTATGCGAGGTTTTTACCTGGTCACCCCCAACTGGGACGACACCGACCACCTGATCGCCTGCACCACCGAGGCCCTCGAAGCGGGCGTCGCCCTGGTGCAGTACCGCCACAAGACGGCCGAGCGCCCCCTGCGCATGGAGCAGGGGGCGGCGCTGCTGGCGCTGTGCCGCCGCTATCGCCGGCCGCTGATCATCAACGATCACCTGAGCCTGGCTTTGACGCTCGACGCGGACGGCGTGCACCTGGGCGGCACCGACGCCCGGATCGCCGAGGCGCGCGCCGCGCTCGGCCCCGGCAAGATCGTCGGCGCCTCCTGCTACGGCGAGCTGCAGCTGGCGCGCGACGCGCAGGCGGCCGGCGCCAGCTATGTCGCTTTCGGCGGCTTTTATCCGTCCAAGGTGAAGCAATACAGCTTTCGCACCTCGCCCGAGCTGCTGTTGCAGGCGCGGCGCGAGATCGGCTTGCCGCTGGTGGTCATCGGCGGCATGACGCCGTCCAATGCCGCGCCCCTGGTCGAGCGCGGGGCCGACCTGGTGGCGGCCATCAGCGCCGTGTACATGGCGCCACTCCCGGGCGCGGCGGTGCGCGAGTTCGATGCTTTGTTTGCTTCGCGCAACGAATAGATGCGCGAAACGTGTCCTGGTCGTATAATCTTTTGACAATATCGGCCCGAGGACATACCGAAAATGAATGCGCCCGCCCATCCGAAACGCCGCATCCTGCTGGTTGACGACGATCCGCTGCTGCTGCAATTTTTGGCCGAAGTGCTGGGCCACGCCGGCTACGAGACCGAGGCGGCATCCTCGGCCGAGGCGGCGCTGCAACGGGTCGCGTAGCGCGAGCCGGACCTGGCGCTGCTCGACATCACCATGCCCGGGATGTCGGGGCTGGAGCTGGCGCGCCAGCTGAGCGCGCATACCACGGTGCCGTTCATGTTCCTGTCGGCCATCGGCGACAGCGAGTCGGCCAGGCAGGCGGCCGCCTTCGGTGCGGTCGGCTACATCGTCAAGCCAATCGACGGCGAGCGCCTGATCGCCGCCTTCGAAGCCGCTCTGGCGCGCGCCGACGAGATCCGCCAGTTGCGCCGCACCGAAATGAACCTCAATGCGGCACTGGCCGCGGGGCGCGAGACCAGCCTGGCCGTTGGCCTGCTGATGGGGAAATTCCAGACCGACCGCAATACCGCCTTCGAAGTGCTGCGCGACCATGCGCGTTCGAGCCGCCGCAAGATCAATGAAGTGGCCGAGCAGTTGCTTGCCGCCGAAGAAACGGTGAACTGCCTGCATGCCGGCTTCGCAGCCCGCCTCAAAGCGAAATAAAGTTTACAATTTGGTTGCTTTGTAGCATCTAACTGCCGTACAATCGCGTCACATTGCTGCTGTCCTGATGTGTTTCAGGAAGCTTCCGCATCTTGCGTAACAGGACCTTGACCCGCTCCCGCTACGCGTCCCCAGCGCCGCCTTATTCTCGCGGCGACAGTAAAGACATTTCCGGCCCCAGCTCCGCCGTTGCCCTCCCTGATCCGCTTGGTTCGCGCCGCGCATGCATCAGGGCTTAACCGCGTAGATGAAAAAAGGAGGCCGCGATGACAGCGACTCAAAAGCCGGTATGCAATGACCTGAAATCGATCCTGTACGTGGAGGACGACGTGCTGGTGCGCGACATGGCCAAGCTGGTGCTCGAAGTGCTTGGCCAGTTCAGCGTGCGAGAATGCAATTCCGGCTATGGCGCGATGCTCGCGGTGGTCGACTTCCATCCCGACCTGATTCTTCTCGGCGAGCCCACCTCCGAGTGCGGCCATCTGGACACACTGGCCATGCTGCGGCGCCTGCCGCGCCTGGCCGCCACGCCGGCCGTGTTCCTGACCGGCCTGCCGTCGGAGAGCGACATCGCCCGGTACCGGCAGGCGGGCGCGCTCGGCGTGATCGCCAAGCCGCTGGTGCCGATGCGCCTGAGCGCCCAGGTCAGGTCATTGTGGGAACAGTGC
>JBAQKU010000570.1:0-7574 GCA_049301315.1 Telluria sp. | reverse complement strand
GGCGCATCGCGCGCGCGCGCATCATCGCATTTACCGACGACGACACGCTGCCCTCGGCCAGCTGGCTGGTGCACGCGCTGGAGGCATTCGGCGCCGACGTCGACGCCCTGTGCGGCCGGGTTGAAATGCCCTTGCCGGAAACGCCCACCGATTACCAGCGCGACGCCAGGCAGCTTGAATCGGCCGAATTCATCACGGCCAACTGCTTTTGCCGCAAGAGCGTGCTCGAGGCGCTGGGCGGCTTCGACGAACGCTTCCGCTATGCCTGGCGCGAGGACACCGACCTGTATTTCCGCCTGCTGGCGATGCACGCCAACATCGCGCACGCACCGCGCGCGCTGGTGGTGCATCCGGTGCGTCCGGCCCCGTGGGGCGTGAGCCTGTTGCAGCTCAAGAAGATCTCGTTCGACGCCCTGCTCTATAAAAAACACCCCGCGCTGTACCGCCAGAAGATCCGCGCCACCCCGCGCTGGGACTACTACATCACCGTGGGGGCGCTGGCGCTGGCCGGGCTCGGCCTTGCCGGCGCCAACAGCGCGGCCGCGCTGGCCGGTGGCGTTCTGTGGTTCGCCATCACGGTGCCGTTCTGCCTGCGGCGCCTGCGCGGCACCTCCAAGTCGCTCTCCCACATCGCCGAAATGGTCGTCACCTCGGCCCTGATCCCGCCCCTTGCCGTGTTCTGGCGCATGGCCGGGGCGATCCGGTTTCGCGTTCGCTTTGCCTGAGGAAGCATCATGCGCCCGCTGAAAATCCTCACCTGGCACACCCACGGCAGCTACCTGTACTACCTCACGCAGGCGCCGCACCACTTCTACGTGCTGTCCAAGCCGGGGCGCCCGCCCGGCTACGGCGGTCGCTGCGGCTCGATCGCGTGGGGCGACAATGTGCATGACATGCCGGTCGAGCGCGTCAGGCAGGTCGAGTTCGACTGCATCTTGTTCCAGGACGACGTCCAGTACGAAAAGGACCAGTACGAACTGCTCAGCGCAGCCCAGCGCGCCCTGCCCAAGATCTACCTCGAGCACGACCCGCCGCGCGAGCACCCGACCGACATGGCGCACCCGATCGACGATCCCAACGTGCTGCTGGTCCACGTCACCGACTTCAACGCCCTCATGTGGAACAGCGGGCGCACCCCCACGCGCGTGATCGAACACGGGGTGCTGGTGCCGCCCGGCGTCGCCTACCGGGGCGATCTCGAACGCGGCCTGGTCGTGATCAACCACCTGGCGCGGCGCGGGCGCCGGCTGGGCGCCGACATCTATGCCGAAGCGGCGGCCGCGGTGCCGCTCGAACTGGTCGGCATGGCGGCCGACGAACTGGGCGGGCTGGGCGAAATACAGCACGCCGAGCTGCCCGCCTTTGCCGCGCGCTACCGTTTCATGTTCAACCCGATCCGCTACACCAGCCTGGGCCTGGCGGTGATCGAAGCGATGATGATCGGCATGCCGATCGTCGCGCTCGCGACCACCGAGCTGGCCACCGTGATCGGGAACGGCACCTCGGGGTACATCGACACCCGGCTGGCGACCCTGATCGAAGCGATGCGCGAGCTGGTACGCAATCCGGCCCTGGCGCGCCAGCTTGGGGCGCAGGCGCGGCTGCGCGCACAGGACCGGTTCGGCATAGCGCGCTTTTGCGCCGACTGGAATGCGGCGCTGCGCGACGTTACCGGGACCGGAACCGGAACGGCGCACGCCAGTACCCGGCTTTGACAGCACAAGGAGTTCTCCATGAAACTGTCTGGCAACCACGCGCCCGGCCGTTCCGGCGCCACTGTGGTGAAAAGAATCGCGATCGTCAGCGAGCACGCCTCGCCGCTGGCGACGCCGGGCAGCATCGACAGCGGTGGCCAGAACGTGTACGTGGCGCACCTGGCGCGCGAGCTCGCACTGGCCGGCTACCTGGTCGACATCTTCACCCGGCGCGACGCGATGGCGCAAAAGCAGCTGGTGCGCTGGCGCGACAATATCCGGGTGGTGCACGTTCCCGCCGGCCCGCCCCATTACGTGCCGAAAGAGCAGATGCTGCCGTTCATGGACAGCTTCGCGCGCTTCGTGACCCGTTTCGCGCGGCGCCAGCCGGTGCCATACGACATCACCCATGCGAACTTCTTCATGTCCGGGATGGTGGCCCAGCATCTGAAGGCCGTGCTCGGCATTCCCTTCGTCATCACCTTCCATGCGCTCGGCCATGTGCGGCGCCTGGCGCAAGGCGCCGCCGACACCTTCCCGCCGGCGCGCTTGCGCATCGAGAACAGCCTCATGCGCGACGCCGACTGCATCATCGCCGAGTGCGCCCAGGACCGCCTGGACATGGAACGGCTGTACGACGCGCCCGGCAGCCGCATCGAGATCGCACCGTGCGGCTTCGACCCGCACGAGCTGTGGCCGGTGCCGGCCAGGTCGGCGCGCCAACGGCTCGGGCTGGCGCAAGACAAATTCCTCGTGCTGCAGCTCGGCAGGATGGTGCCGCGCAAGGGTGTCGACACCGTGATAGAGGCCTTGGCGCTGCTGCGCACGCGCTATGGCGTCGATGCGCAACTGCTGGTGGTGGGCGGCGAGGCTGAACGCGCGCTGGCCGCCGAGACCCCCGAACTGACCCGCCTGCGCTTGCTCGCGGCCCAGCTCGGAGTGGGAGGGCAGGTGCGTTTCACCGGCCAGAAGGAGCGCGCGGAGCTGCTGTATTACTACAGTGCCGCCGATGTGTTCGTCACCACGCCCTGGTACGAGCCGTTCGGCATCACGCCGGTCGAGGCCATGGCGTGCGCGCGGCCCGTGATCGGCGCGGCGGTGGGCGGCATCAAGAGCACCGTGGCGGACGGGCGCAGCGGTTTCCTGGTCCCGCCGCGCGATCCGCAGGCGGTGGCCGCGCGCCTGGCCATGCTGCACCACGACCCGGCGCTGGCGCGCGCCATGGGCGAAGAAGGCTTGCTGCGCGCCTACCAGTACTACACCTGGCGCACCGTGGCGACACAGGCCGCGGCGATCTACGCCGCCGTCGTGAACGCCGGCGTGCGCCCCGAAGCACAACTGTCAGCACTTTAGGAGCACGCCATGCAGGGAAGCGTCAGGGACAACAGCCTGGACGGCAAAGCCGTCTTCATCACCGGTGGCGCCAGCGGCCTCGGGGCCGCGCTATGCAAGCTGCTGGCCGATGCGGGCGCCGCCGTCACGGTCGGCGACATCAACCTGGAGCGGGCGGCCTCGACGGCAGGCGCATTGCGCGAGGACGGCGCGCGCGCGCACGCGATCGGCTTCGACGTGGGCGATGCGCACAGCGCCGAGCGCGCCATCGGGGAAGCGCTGGCCAAGTTCGGGCGGCTCGACATCCTGATCAATAACGCCGGCACCGACGTGACGCTGCCGATGCAGGAACTGAGCCCGCAGGCATGGCTGCGCGTCATCAACACCAACCTGAACGGCCCGTTCCTGCTGGCCAAGTATGCCTCGGAGCACATGCGCCAGGCCGGCGGCGGCCACATCGTCAACGTTGCCTCGACCGCCTCCAAGCGCGCCTGGCCGAATGCCTCGGCCTACCACGCCAGCAAGTGGGGCCTGCTGGGCCTGTCGCATGCGATGCACGCCGAACTGCGCCCCCACCGGATCAAGGTGACGGCCGTGATTGCCGGCGGCATGCGCACCCCCTTCCTGCTCGATCGCTTCCCGGGCATCGACCTGGCGAGCCTGCAGGACCCGATGAACGTGGCGCAGGCGATCAAGTCGGTGCTGCTGCTGCCGGAGGACACCGTCATCGCCGAAATCATGGTCCTGCCAATGCAAGAATCGTCCTGGCCTTGACACCATGAAGGCGATTTTTCTCGACAAGGACGGCACCCTGGTCGACGATATCCCCTACAACGTGGAGCCGCGCCGCATTTCCCTGTGCCCGGGCGCCGGCTCCGGGTTGCGCCTGCTGGCGCGGCTCGATTATCACTTCTTCGTGGTGAGCAACCAGTCGGGCATTGCGCACGGCCGTTTCGCGGAAGCGGACCTGAAGGCGGTCGGCAACCGCCTGGCCGACCTGCTGTTTCGCGAACAGATCGAGCTCGAAGGATTTTATTACTGTCCGCACCATCCCGATGGCTCGGTGGCGCGCTATGCGCTCGACTGCTTCTGCCGCAAGCCATTGCCCGGCATGCTGCTCAACGCCGCGCAAGAACACGACATCGACCTGCACGCATCGTGGATGGTCGGCGACATCCTGCACGACGTGGAGGCAGGCAACCGCGCCGGCTGCCGCACGCTCCTGATCGACAACGGCAACGAAACCGAATGGCGGCTGGGGCCGCGCCGCATCCCGACCCGCATCGCGCCCGACCTGTACACCGGCGCGGTCCTGATTGCCAGCGAAAAAGGGGCGCGCCGATGAGAACGAGCGGCTGGGCCGGCGCGCGCAACATCCTGTGCGTGCGGCTCGATTCGCTCGGCGACGTGCTCATGTGTACACCCGCCATGCGCGCCATCAGGCAAGCGCACGAGGCGCGCACGCTGACCTTGCTGACCTCGCACAGCGGAGCGGCGGCCGTCCCTTTCATCGCCGAGCTCGACGGCGTGCTCGAATACGGCGCGCCGTGGATGAAAAGCAGCGCGCCGCACGACAGCGCGGCCGACCTCGCCTTGATCGACACCTTGCGCCAGCGGCGCTTCGATGGCGCCGTCATTTTCACCTCCTACAGCCAGAGCGCGCTGCCGGCCGCCATGCTGTGCTACCTGGCCGAGATCCCGCTGCGCCTTGCCCACTGCCGCGAAAACCCGTACCGTATCCTGTCCGAGTGGATTCCGGACCCCGAGCCGGACATGCTGGTCAAGCACGAAGTGCGGCGCCAGCTCGACCTGGTGGCCAGCATTGGCTGCATGGCCGACAGGGTCGGACTGTCGTTTGGCGTGCGCGAGGACGACCTTGCGTTCATGCGGCGCCGGCTGGGCCAGGCCGGCATCGGTGAAAACCAGCCCTGGCTGCTGCTGCATCCGGGCGCCAGCGCGTCCTCGCGCCGCTATCCGCCGCAGCGCTGGTCGGACGTGATCGGCCTGCTTGCCGCCAGCGTCGGCTACCCGATGGTGCTGAGCGGCGACGCCGGCGACAGCGCGCTTATCGAGGGCATCCGCGCCGCCTGCGGCACGCCCGTGCATTCGCTGGCGGGGCAGCTCGCACTGGGCCAACTGGGAGCTGCCATCAAGCTGGCCGCGGTGCTGGTATCGAACAATACCGGGCCGGCGCATATGGCGGCGGCAATCGGCACCCCGCTGGTCGACCTGTACGCGCTCACCAACCCGCAACATACGCCTTGGCAAGTCGAGAACCGTGTGCTGTTCCACGACGTGCCGTGCCGCTTCTGCTACAAGAGCGTGTGTCCGCAGGGCCATAACGACTGCCTTGCCAAGATCGCGCCCGCGCAGGTGGCGCAGGCGGTGCGCAGCCTGCTTGCCTCAGGCGTGCAGCGGCCTGTATAGCCGCACTGTCGCCCGATCCGTTGTCGAGCGCCGGCAAGGCCGGTGCTCCGTCCAGCGCCAGCGTGCGCTGCAATTCGAACGCAGTCATGGGTAACAATGACGACCGGCAGGCGCTTCATCAGGGCCTGGCGCCCTGTGCAGCCGGGCCCGCCTCGAGGCGCCAGAAGCGCTCGGGAGCGAAGGCGTCGGCGTAGCCTTCCGGGCCTTTCGACAAGGCCAGCAACTGGCTGCGGTAACACTCGACGGCCCGGCTTTTAAGTTGCGTCGCCCCGTTCGCAGCGCCGGGCAGCGGGGTGGCCTCGATACCGGCGTCCATCAGCGCGCGCAGCCGTTGCTGCAATAATCCGGGCGCGCGCCGGTACAGCGCATCTTCGTACATCAGCCAGGTCTTGTCGAGATGATGCTGGCGCGCGATCAGCAATGCCTGGTGCGCGAGGATGTGATCGGGATGGCCCAGCCCCGCCGGAATCACGACCGTCGCGGGCGCTTCCCTCGCCAATACCTCGTCGAGCCCGCAAGCGAGCAAGGCCAGCGACGGCGAGCGCGCATACTGGCCGTCGCAAAAATCCAGCCAGCACGGTTGGGCAAGGAGAATATCGAGCGCCGCGCGGTCCTCCCCGCGCCGCGCCGCCACCGCCTGCTGCGCATTCTGGAAGCCGGAAATCCGATCCCAGCCGGTCAGGCCTTCGAAGCCGGCAGGCACCCCCGCGAAGACCGTCAGCACCACGGTCGAGGCGACTTCGGCGATCATCTCGCCACAGGAGAGCACCGCATCGTCCAGATGGGGCGAGACGACAAGACGCTGTGGCGGAAAAGCGGGCATGCTGTCTTCCCTGCGCGCGCCGCTAGCGCGCCGACAAGGCCTTGGCCTGCGCCAGGCTTGCGCCGCGAAACAGGCCGAGCGGAATCGCATCGGCCATCGCCTGCATGCCCAGCTCGTTGGGGTGCAGGTGGTCGCCGCTGTCGAACTCGGCCCGCATGCGGCTTGGACGGGCAGGGTCGGCCAGCGCGCGCTCGAAGTCGATGACGGCATCGAATTGCCCGCTGCCGCGTATCCATTGGTTCACCGCCTGGCGCACCAGTTCCTTTTCCGGCGTGTAGTAGTTGGTGTAGATGGTGTCTTCGAACGGCGTGAGCGTGGCGCCATAAACCGCCATGCCGCGCGCGCGGGCCAGTGCGATCAACTGCCGATAGCCTTCGATCAGATATTCGGGCGGGACCGTATCGGTGGTGGGAATCGCGCCGTCGAGCGGGTTGCCGATATCGTTAATGCCGATCAGCACGATCAGGTACTGCGCGCCAGCCATGTCCAGCACGTCGCGCCCGAAGCGCGCCATCACGGAAGCGCCGGCGATTTGCCAGGCCGGGGCGCGCAGGCGGTCGCCCGCGATTCCCATATTGAGCACGCTCACGATGCGGTTGCTGCTGTACAGGTCGGGCGCGCCCTCCAGCGGCTCCGGGCCGCGTGGCTTGAGCTTTTCCCGGGCGCTCAGCAGGCGCCGGGCCAGCAGGTCGGGCCAGCGACGGTTGCTGTCGATGCCGGTGGTGAAACCATCGGTGATGGAGTCGCCCAGCGCCACGACGGCAACGGCCGCGACCGGCGAACGCACGTCAACCGCGGTAAGGAAGGGCCATGAGCTCAAGGTGCGCTCGACCGGCAAGCTGGCCGCGTCCGTGAAGTCGCCCGGTTCCGACACGTAGCTGGTCTGGAACGCGGAGTCGTGAATGGTGCTTGCCTCGCTTGAACCGGGCAGGTGGATGCTCACTGCCAGGTCGGACATGGCGGGCAGGTCCAGATCGACCGGATCGCTGAGCGCCCCGGCGCCGGGCTCGATGATGAGCGATGGCGCGCCGTCGAATGTCAGCGTGCGGTCGCTCGCGGCCACAATGTCCGCGCCGGACTGGCGCAGCGCGATGTGGGCCGCCCCGACATGCAGCGGCGTCGCGCCATGCTCGTTGGACAGGCCGATGCGCACCTGCGTGCCGCCGATGCTGGTGTGGACGATCAGGCGCACGGTCTGCGCCGTGAATGTCTGCAGGCGAAAATCGGGCGGCGCGCCACCGGGCGCGGTCGCCCAGGTGCCGACCCAGTTCCGGCTGTTCCAGCCGGGCAGTTCGGTG
>JBAQKU010000569.1:0-3491 GCA_049301315.1 Telluria sp. | reverse complement strand
AGGCAGCCCTGGCCCGGGCCATGGCTGCCCGCCACCTGGCGCGACGCGGCCAGGACCTGGACCTGATTGTTGCGCAGCAGGTTGTCCTCGGTCTCGCGGTAGTAGCCGGCGGGAAGCACGATACGGTCTCCCTCGATGCCAAGCTTGCGCACGTAGTCGCCCCAGTTGCCGACCACGTGGGGGCGATCCAGGCCCTGTGTCACAATGGCCACGAATTCGGTCTTTTCCAGCAGTTCCCGGATGACGGTGTCGATCACGCTCATGTTTTTCCTTCTTGTGGATTGGCCTAAGTTGCCGGGTGCGCCGCAGCGCGGGCCGGAAGCTTGAGTGCCAGGTTATTGGCGAACAGGGCCGTAATGACGAGCGCAGCACCGATCAGTTCGGCTGCGACGAAATGCTGCCCTTGGTAGATTCCGATCAGGAATGCGGTGACCGGCACGACGTTGATGAACAGGATCCCGTTCATGGGATCGAGGCAACGAATCCCCACGTTCCATGCGAGCACTGCAATGATGGAAGCGAACAGCACCAGGTAGAGCAGTTGGGGCGCCACCGGGGTCAGGCTGTGAAGGCTGGGCGGGGTCGCCACCCCCAGCGCGGTGGCAGCGCCCGTGACGGCCACGATGGCGGCCTCGCCGGTGAGGCAGGTCAGCGCCGTGTAGCGCAGCGGCGACCAGCCCGCGAAACGGGAGGCCCCCAGCGTGTAGATGACCCAGCTGACGGCGCCGAGCAGGATCAGCAGGTCGCCCCAGCCGGCGCCGGAGAACAGATTGCCCAGGCGAGCGCGCGTGACAACCAGGAACACGCCGGCGAACGCGAGCGCGATGCAGGCGAAGGTGATGCGCGCAGGCCGCTGTCCCAGCCACAGCCAGCGCACCAGCGCGCCGATCATCGGCTGCAGCGCCATGATGATCGCGCCATGCACCGCCGTGGAATGGGACAGGCCGACAAAGGCAAGCAGGCTGAAGCCGGCAAAGCCGATCGCGCCGAACAGGCATGCGGAAATAAATTTTCCATCGAAGCGCAGCGCCTGGCGCCCCTCGACGAGCAGCAGCAGGGCAAGGAAGGCCGCCGCGGTAATGCCGTAGCGCAGCACATTGAGATAGTAGGCATCGACGACAAGCAAGGCGTCCTTTGCCACCGGGAACATCCCGCCCCACAGGACCGTGGCCGTCAACAGCAGCGCCGCTCCCTTCAGGATGGTATTCGGCTTGGACACACTTTTTCCTCCAGACAATGTTCTGCGGGAGCAGAATAGCGTAATTGCCGGAATGATTGGAAGGTGAAACTGTAAACGGCTACCTGGATCAAGACCGCCCGCGCTGGGCAATTGTATTCACGCGGGCAGGAACTAAATAAAATAATACGACCGTACTATTGCGGTTATAGTTACGCATTGCCGATTTAACTGAACAAAAGGAACAGACATGAGCGCCGAATACCAGGTCAATGGCAGCGTTGCCGTCATCACTTTGAACAATCCGCCGGTCAACGGGCTGGGGCTGGCCACGCGCACGGCGGCGGCGGAAGGGATCGGCAAGGCGCTGGCCGACGACGCGGTCAAGGCGATCGTGATCACCGGCGCCGGCAAGGCATTCTCGGGCGGAGCGGACATCAAGGAATTCAATTCGCCCAAGGCGCTGACCGAGCCGACCTTATTTACCCTGATCAAGCTGGTGGAATCGTCGGCCAAGCCGGTGGTGGCCGCAATCCACAGCGTGTGCATGGGCGGCGGGCTGGAACTGGCGCTCGGCTGCAACTACCGGGTCACGCTGGCGGGCGCCCAGATCGCGCTGCCAGAAGTCAAGCTCGGCCTGCTGCCAGGCGCAGGCGGCACCCAGCGCCTGCCGCGCGTGGTCGGCCTTGAAAAGGCGCTCGAGATGATCGTATCGGGCAACCCGGTCGCGTCGGAAACGCTGGCCGGCAGCGCTCTGTTCGACGAGGTGTTCGGCGCCGGGGCCGACCTGCTCGCGTGCGCGCTCGACTTTGCCAACAAGATCGCCGACCTGCGCCCGCTGCCAATCGTGCGCGAGCGCAGCATCGAGCATCCGGATCCGGACGCGTTCCTGCAGCGTTCGCGCGCATCCGTCAAGGCCATGGCCGGCCCGTTCCCGGCGCCGCTCGCCTGCGTCGAGGCGGTCGCAGCGGCTGCCACCATGAAATTCGAAGACGGCCTCAAGTTCGAGCGGCAGCACTTCATGCAGCTGATCCAGAGCACGGAATCGAAGGCGTTGCGGCACGCTTTTTTTGCCGAACGGGTTGCCGGCAAGGTCGCTGACCTTGCACCCGACACGCCCATTCGCGAGATCCGGCGCGCAGCCGTGGTTGGCGCCGGCACCATGGGCGGCGGCATCGCGATGTGCTTCGCCAACGCCGGCATTGCCGTCATGCTGCTCGAGACGCGCCAGGACGCGCTCGACAAAGGGCTCGCCACGATCCGCAAGAATTACGAAAACACGGTAAAGAAGGGCAAGCTCACGAGCGAGAAGTTCGAGCAGTGCATGGCGCGCATCACCGGCACGCTCTCCTGCGACGACATTGCGCAGGCCGACATCGTGGTCGAAGCGGTGTTCGAAGAGATGGGCGTGAAGGAAGCAGTGTTCAAGCAGCTCGACAAGGTAATGAAGCCGGGCGCGATTCTGGCGTCGAACACCTCGACGCTCGACCTGAACCGGATTGCCGGCTTCACCAGCCGCCCGCAGGACGTGATCGGCACCCACTTCTTCAGTCCCGCCAACGTGATGAAGCTGCTGGAAATCGTGCGTGGCGCCAAGACCGGCAAGGACGTGCTGGCCACCGCGCTGGCGCTGTCGAAGAAGCTGCGCAAGACCGGGGTGGTGTCGGGCGTGTGCGACGGCTTCATCGGCAACCGCATGCTCGAGCAGTACAGCCGCCAGGCCGGCTTCCTGCTGGAAGAAGGCTGTCTGCCGGAGCAGGTCGACAAGGCGATCGAACGGTTCGGTTTTGCGATGGGCCCGTTCCGGATGATCGACATGGCCGGCAACGACATCGGCTGGGCGGTGCGCAAGCGCCGCCATGCCGAATCGCCGCAGGTGAGCTACTCGAAGACGGCCGACCTGGTGTGCGAGCAGGGGCGATTCGGCCAGAAGACCGGGGCCGGCTGGTACGACTACAAGGCCGGCGAGCGCACCGCCTATCCATCGCAGCAGGTCAACGACATGATCGTGCGGCACAGTGCCGCGCTGGGCGTGGAGCGGCGCCAGGTGTCGGAGCAGGAAATCGTCGAGCGCCTGGTGTATGCGCTGGTCAACGAAGGGGCACGTATCCTCGAAGAAGGGATTGCCCAGCGCGCCTCCGATATCGACATGGTGTACCTGACCGGCTACGGCTTCCCGCTGTTTCGCGGCGGACCGATGTTCTATGCCGACACGATCGGCCTGCCCAGCGTAATGGCCGCGATGGAGAAATACGCCCAAGGCCGCCACGGCGAGGCCTGGGCCGCCGCGCCGCTGCTGGCCCGGCTGGCAGCC
>JBAQKU010000568.1:0-2605 GCA_049301315.1 Telluria sp. | reverse complement strand
TTTCCGAGCTGCGCGCCATGCGCGACAGCTGCATGGTGAGCGTGGAGCCGGGCGCGGCGACGGCGTCGCCCGCGGCCGAGCCGATGCTGGTATCGAATACCCAGATGCAGGATTTTCGCATCATCGTCACGCACGCCTGTCCGGTGGGCGGCAAGATCACCCTGGGGCCGGCCGACATGGAGCTGCTGCGTTGCCACGGCGGCGAACCGGTTCGTGCGCTCCCATTGAACGTGAGGAAAAATCCATATGCCTGAGCTTAGCAACTACATCGGCGGTCAGTGGGCTGCCGGCAGCGGCGCCGAACTCGTCACCATCGATCCGGCCACCGGCCGCCAGAGCTGGAGCAGCCGCGAATCGACCGCCGCGGACGTGCACCGCGCGGCGCAAGCGGCGCGCGACAAGTTCGAGGACTGGGCCTTGCGAGCGCTCGATGAGCGCATCGCCGTGTGCACCCGGTTCCGCGACCTGCTGAAGGAAAACGCGGAGGAACTGGCGCAGACGATTTCGGAAGAAGTCGGCAAGCCCTTGTGGGAAGCGCGCACCGAAGTGGCGACCATGGCCAACAAGGTCGATATTTCGGTCCAGGCGCACGCCGCACGCACCGGCGAGACGTCGGCCATGATGGCTGACGGCACCGCGGTGCTGCGGCACCGCCCGCACGGCGTGTTCGCCGTGTTCGGCCCCTACAACTTCCCGGGCCACCTGCCCAACGGTCACATCGTCCCCGCGCTGATCGCGGGGAACACGATCGTGTTCAAGCCGAGCGAGTACGCGCCGCGTACTGCCATCAAGACCGTGCAGCTGTGGGAAAAGGCGGGCTTGCCGCCCGGTGTGCTCAACCTGGTCAACGGTGGACGCACTACCGGCATCGCGCTCGGCCAGGAGCCGGTCATCGACGGCGTGCTGTTTACCGGCAGCTGCCAGACCGGGGTCGCGCTGCACAAGCAGTTCGGCGGGCAGCCGGGCAAGATGCTGGCGCTGGAAATGGGCGGCAATAACCCGCTGGTGGTGTGGGACGTCAGGGACATCGACGCCGCCGTGCACCACACCGTCATGTCCGCGTTCATCTCGGCCGGGCAGCGCTGCACTTGTGCGCGCCGCCTGATCGTGCAGGATTCGAAGGCCGGCGACGCTTTCCTCAAGCGTCTGGTGGAGGTCGCTTCCACGCTCGCCGTGGGTGCTCCGGATGCGCAGCCGCAGCCGTTCATGGGTCCGGTGGTGTCGAGCGCGGTCGCCGCGCGCCTGGTGCAGGCGCAGGCCGACCTGGTGGCCAAGGGCGGCACCACGCTGCTGCAAATGAGGCAGTTTGACCCCGACACCGGCTTCGTCAGCGCCGGCATCGTCGACGTCACGGATGCGACGGGGATCCCGGACGAGGAGTGGTTCGGGCCGCTGCTGCAAGTGATCCGCGTGCCCGATTTCGACAGTGCGGTGAAGGCCGCCAACGCGACCGAATTCGGGCTGGCCGCCGCGCTGCTGTCGGACGACGAAGCGTTATGGAAGCGTTTTTTCGCGCAGGCGCGCGCCGGCATCGTCAACTGGAACCGCCCGACCACGGGCGCGGCAAGTTCGGCCCCGTTCGGCGGCGTCGGCAAGTCGGGCAACCAGCGCCCCAGCGCCTACTACGCGGCCGACTACTGCGCCTATCCGGTCGCTTCGATCGAAGCGGGCGAACTCGTCATGCCGGCAAAGCTTTCGCCCGGCCTGAGCTTCTGATCAGGACCCACATCATTCATGCAAACTGCACGCGAATACAATTTCGACGGACTGGTCGGCCCGTCGCATAACTACGCAGGTCTCTCGTTCGGCAATGTGGCATCGTTCAGCAACGTCAAGAGCGCATCGAACCCGCGCCAGGCTGCCCTGCAGGGACTGGCCAAGATGCGCGAACTGGCCGCGCGCGGCTTCGCGCAGGCGCTGCTGCCGCCGCATGCGCGCCCCAATTTTCGCCTGTTGCGCCGTCTGGGTTTTGGCGGCACCGACGCCGAGGTGCTGGCGCGCGCCTACCGCGAGGCGCCCGTGATCCTGGCCTGCGCCTGGTCGGCTGCGCCGATGTGGACCGCCAACGCGGCCACCGTCAGCCCCTCGGCCGACACCTTCGACGGGCGCGTGCATTTCACCGCCGCGAACCTGAACAACAAGCTGCACCGCGCCGACGAGCACGCGCAGGCGACGCGCACCCTGCGCGCATTGTTCGGCGACGAGAAGCACTTCGCGGTGCACGACGCGCTGCCTTCCACCCCGGCCTTCGGCGACGAAGGCGCGGCCAACCACACCCGCCTGTGCGCTGCCCACGGCAGCCCTGGCGTCGAGTTTTTCGTGTACGGGCGGGTCGAATTCGACCCTTCCGCGCCGGCGCCGAAGAAGTACCCGGCGCGCCAGACGCTCGAGGCATCGCAGGCGATCGCGCGCCTGCACGGGCTCGATTCGGGCCGCACCGTGTTCGGTTCGCAAAATCCGGACGTGATCGACCAGGGCGTGTTCCACAACGACGTGATCGCGGTCGGCAACGGCAATGTGCTGTTCTATCACGAGCAGGCCTTCGCGGACGAAGCGGCGGTGATCAACAAGCTGCGCGCGGCGCTGGCCGGCGTGCGCGCCGAGC
>JBAQKU010000567.1:0-4110 GCA_049301315.1 Telluria sp. | reverse complement strand
TGATTCGGCTGCTGCGACCGCCCTTTGCGCCGCTGGATTCTCGGCTTTTTCTCCTGTGACACCTCGTTACAACTGTGCCAAGCCGGTGCGGTATAATCTTCGCCTCACCATCCCGGGTAAAACAGGCTGCTTTCGAGGCGCCGTGCCCTTCTCTTCATGACCGATCTTCTGGCGGCATCTTCCTGCCCTTTCCTGCGGGGCGCAGCATGATTTCCAGCGCCATGTTGCGCGGCATCTGGGCGTACCGCGGCTTCATCCTCGGCAGCGTCAAGCGCGAGTTCCAGTCGAAATACCGCAATGCGATGCTGGGCGCGGCCTGGACCGTCCTCAATCCCTTGGCCATGATCCTGGTCTACACGATCATCTTCGCGCAGGTCATGCAAAGCAAGCTGCCGGGCGCGGCTTCCCAGTTTGCCTACAGTATCTACCTGTGCGCGGGTATCCTGACCTGGGGATTGTTCGCGGAAATCACGGCGCGCGGCCAGAACATGTTCCTCGAACAGGCTAACCTGCTCAAGAAAATCAGTTTCCCGCGCATCTGCCTGCCGCTGATCGTGGTCCTCAATGCCTGCGTCAACTTCGGCATCATCTTTTCGCTGTTCGTGCTCTTCCTGATTGTGTCGGGCCAGTTCCCGGGCTGGGTCTTCTTCACCTTGTTCCCGGTGCTGCTGCTGCAAATCCTGCTGGCCATCGGCCTTGGCATGGTGCTGGGCGTGCTCAATGTGTTCTTCCGCGATGTCGGCCAGTTCTTCGGCATCTTCATCCAGTTCTGGTTCTGGCTTACCCCCATCGTCTACCCGGCCTCGATCGTGCCGCCCGAAATCCGCGCTTACCTGGTGTGGAATCCGCTGGCGCCGATCATCGCGTCGTACCAGGCAATCCTGGTGGCCGGGCGCAGTCCCGAATGGGCCAGCCTGCTGCCTGCCGCGCTGCTGGCGGTGGCGCTGTGCGTGCTGGGCATGAAACTGTTCCGCAAGCGCGCCGGCGAAATGGTGGATGAACTCTGATGGGCAGCATTACCGTAAGCAATCTGGGCAAGGCCTACAAACAGTACCCGACGCGCTGGTCGCGCCTGGCCGAGTGGGTGCTGCCGTTTCGCGGGCCGCGCCATAAGCTGACCTGGATTTTGCAGGAGATTAATTTCCACGTCTCCCCGGGCGAGGCGGTCGGCCTGATCGGCATTAACGGGGCCGGCAAGAGCACACTGCTCAAGCTGATCACCGGCACCACCCAGCCGACCACCGGCGCCGTTGCGATGCAGGGCAGCGTGGCGGCCCTGCTTGAACTGGGCATGGGTTTTCATCCGGACTTCAGCGGGCGCCAGAACGTGTACATGGCCGGCCAGCTGCTTGGCCTGAACGTGGCGGAGATCACGCAGCTGATGCCGGCCATCGAGGCGTTCGCGGAGATCGGGGAGTATATCGACCAGCCGGTGCGGGTCTATTCGAGCGGCATGCAGATGCGCCTGGCGTTCAGCGTGGCCACCGCGCGCCGCCCCGACATCCTGATCGTCGACGAGGCGCTGTCGGTGGGCGACACGTATTTCCAGCACAAGAGTTTCGAGCGTATCCGCCAGTTCCGCAAGGAAGGCACGACCTTGCTGCTGGTGTCGCACGACAAGCAGGCGATCCAGTCGGTGTGCGACCGCGCCATCCTGCTCGACGGCGGGCGCCTGGCCAGGGAGGGCAAGCCGGAACAGATCATGGATTATTACAACGCAATGATCGCCGAGCGCGAGAACGAGACCGTGCGCCTGACCGAGCGCAGCGACGGAAAGGTCCAGACCATTTCCGGCACCGGCGAGGCGACCGTCACCGACATCGCGCTGCTCGACGAACACGGGGCGCGGGTCGAGGTGGTGGACGTGGGCAGCGCCGTCACCCTCAAGATCACGGTCGCGGCGCGCGCCGCGATTCCGCGCATGGTGCTCGGCTACATGATCAAGGACCGCCTCGGGCAGCCGATGTACGGCACCAACACGCACCTGAAGGAGTTGCCGCTCGATGATGTCGAGCCGGGGCAGGAGGTGGTGTACCGTTTCCATTTTCCGATGAACCTGGGCGCGGGCACGTACTCGATCGCGACGGCCATCGTCAGCACCGAGACCCATCTTGTCAACAATTACGAGTGGCGCGACCTGGCCCTCGTGTTTACGGTGATGAACATGCGGCGCCCTCACTTCGAGGGCTCGGCGTGGCTCGACCCGTCGATCGAAATAGAGCTCACTTGACGTCCTCCCCGACCTAAAGAACGGGGATTCCTACAGCTAGCGTCGCACGTCCGCGACGGAGAATGTTTATTGCAGCATTGAGATCACGATCATGTACGACAGCGCAATTACTGCAAGTCCATTCTCTTATTCCAAGATCTGCGATACCTTTCGGCCGCGAATCGGGCAAGGCGCCGCAATTCGAACAGATCTGGGTGGTAAAGCTTTCGTTCACTTCTTCAAACCACGCGTCATGCTTAACAGCCTTGTACGCCAGTTGTGTTCGGAAGGACGACCAGCCAACGTCGTAGACGGATTTCGCCATGCTGGTTTTGGCAAGCGCGGATGCATTCACATTGCCGACGACAATGTAATCGAACTCGGCAACAATCGCGCTCGAGAGCGTGTGCAGGAAGTTGTGCCGACGATTTGCAATTTTTGCATGGATCGCCTTGACCCGCTTGCGCTTGCGGGCACGCTGGGCCGCGCCAAGCGCTGCCTCAGCGCCGCGATAGAGGCAGGGCGCCACAATGGTATGACCATCACTGAGTGTCGCAAACTCTTTCAGACCCAGATCAATGCCCACCCCGCGCAGCGGCGAGCGAACCGGCGCTGCGGGAACTTCAATGACGACATTGAGGTACCAGTTACCCCGGCGGTCACGCGAGAAGTTGGTACCATCGGCGATTTTTCCATCGGGCAGCGGACGCGAGTGGAAAACACGAAAGGTGTTACCGGCGAAGCGGAAAGCATCGCCTTCACGCTTGAGTTCCCGCCCTTTCAAGGGTACCCAGGCCAGCGATTTCTTGCCGCGATAGCGCAGATAGGGACGCCTTATTTGCGAGCGCGAACGCGCGTACTGCTGGCACACGTCATTGATGGTGCCAGAATGCAGGCCCAGTTCCTTGCTGCATCCGGTCGTCAGTTTGATCAGGTCAAAGCCGCTGAGCCAAGGCCGGCAAAAACGCAACGCGTCTTTCTGCCTGTCATTGCAGAAGTTCCAGACAAAGTTGACCGTGCGGGCTTGCTTGTTAAGCAGTCCGGTCAGCGATTTCACGCGATAGCGGAAGACCAGCTTCATATCAGTTTGACCATCACTGACGACGCTGGTTCCATCTTTCACAACAAGGCATCGACTGCTTTGCAGTCGGTCCCTTTCACTCCTCGCCCTGAAGGACGAGGTTGCTCGGGACAAATCTGATGACATTTATTTCCTACGCCCAGAATGGCGAGGACGTGCTGCTGTGGCGCGTGCTGGGCCACATCAAGAACGGCTTTTACATCGACGTGGGCGCCAACGATCCGGTGATGCATTCGGTCACCGCGGCCTTCTACGCGGCCGGCTGGCACGGCATCAACATCGAACCGCTGCCGTCCTACCACCAGGGCTTTGTGGAACAGCGCCCGCGCGACGTCAACCTGGCGCTGGCCGCAGGCAGCACCGATGGCGAGGTCACGCTGTTCGACGTGCCCTCCGTCGACGGCTGGGCTTCGTCCGACCCGACGGTCGCCGCGGCGCACCGCGCCGAGGGCTTCGAGGTCAGCGAAATCAAGGTGCCGATGCGCACCCTGGCCGGGATCTGCGCCGAACACGTGCGCGGCGACATTCACTTCCTGAAGATCGATGTCGAGGGCTTCGAAGGCGAAGTTTTGCGCGGCATGGATTTCGAGCGCTGGCGCCCTTGGGTGCTGGTGATCGAGGCGACCCTGCCCAACAGCCGGGTGGTCAATTTCGAGACCTGGGAACACCTGGTGACGCAGCACGCTTACCAGTTCGCCTATTTCGACGGGCTCAACCGGTACTACGTGGCCGCCGAGCATGCGCAGCTGGGCGCGGCGCTGGCGCTGCAGCCGAATGTGTTCGACGACTTCATCAGCCACCACCTGGACAAGGCGTGGCG
>JBAQKU010000566.1:0-14013 GCA_049301315.1 Telluria sp. | reverse complement strand
GCTACGCGCGCGAACAAGCCTTCCTGACCCTGCGCGAAGATGCGTTCGCCAAGGTCCGCGACGGCAAGACGACGCTCGAGGAAGTGTTCCGGGTGCTGGGGCCGGAATGAGGCGGCGGCCAAGCACCGGCGTTGGATGATCGGTTTGCGCCGGGATTTACTAACTGACACTCCGCGTAGCGCCGTAATCGCCTCTTCATCCTCTGCTGCTCGCTTTTGTTCATACACCTTCGATAACAACGCGGTATTGTAAAAAATGATCGCGTTGGCTCGATTTACGGAACCGGTGATACGCCTCCCCCCGATTCATCAGCTGGCGACTTATGTATAACGGCATGACTTTGAGCCTTTTGATGACGGATAACCAGCTTTTGCACTTGGTTTTTGAGGCTGCCCATTCAAATAGACGCTATAAAATTTGAAACCGATATTTAATGGTAATTGACTTTGCAAGGGAATTGCCAGTTAAAAACGACACTTCAGCGCAATGCGAGTACCAATCAATCCGTTGCCTGAACTTTCGATCATTCGGCACTGTAAGACTGACATTAACGGCACCGTTGCAACCGACATTTAATTGTATCGGTGCCGAAGCGCTAAGTTCAGTCTCAAGGATTAGCCCAACAACTGAAGCGCCCGCAACGGGGGGAGATAATTTCGACGTTTTCGAAAAGTCAGTCAGCGTAATTTTCTGGTCCTGACAGCCGGAGATAAGAGTTAAGGAAATTATCCCTACAGAAACCCCGACAATGCGCAATGCACTGCTGAGCTGTTGCGGGAAAATGCTGCACGGCAGAGGTAGCGCAAACATTCAAGTTTCTCAGTCCGTTCTCACGGTTTTCATCGTCGGAAATGTAATGGTGGTACTGTGGGTTTGGCTCTGCTCAATGACTATCTGGGAAGTGGTCTTAGCGCCTGATGGCAAGGTAAGTGCTCCTTGCAGCTGAATTTCAAAACCGCAGCCGCCCTTAGTGCCGTCCAATTTGCAACTAATGTCCATCGCGTGAGTGCCCGAAGGAATTTGATCGAACTCGAAAGCCTTTGAGCCTCCAGTCGGGGTGCTTCCAACGTTCTTTCCCACAATCATTATCGTATAAATATCATCATAATCTGGTCCGTCATCGAAGACTGTTGCGGATTGAGCGGGCTCTAGATAAACGAGATGGTCGACACCTACGGTCACGTTCTTTTTCTTCGAGTTTATCCACAGCAGCTTATAGTCCAGAAGCGCAGCTTGTGTTTCGGCGGCCGTAGATTGCGGCGATTTCAAAAAGAGACGTCGACCAATCATATTATTATTTAAATCCATGCGCTTGTCGTCATTATTCGGAACCCCACTTTCGTGGGCAGTTGCAAAGGCTGTAGCCCATTCAACAGTACAGCACTTGCTCATCAGCCAGTTCCAATAGCTATGCCGAAAAGCATCGGCACGCGTTAAGTATCTTGAGCCCGTGAATAGTGCCCCTGTTGCTGCCACGGCGTCTTCTGCGGCGGCCTTGGACATATATGCTTTGTAAGGATTCTTCAAGACAAGCTCTTTTTCTGCGGGTGTTAGGTCGGCGAATGTGTCGAAAATACCGGCCGCAGCGAGCAGGGGTCTATTGCTTGCCTTTGGATAAGCCTTAGTCAACTCCGTGATGATAGCTCTCGCGAATTCGTTGGATGAGAAATGCAGGTTTGGCTGTGCGGATCTAACGGCATCGAAGGCTGAAGCGAATATATCCAGATTAAAATTAAGTGTTTGATCTATTTCCGCCCGCGTGAGACTATTGGATTCGGCGTCTCGATATATAATTGCCGAAACACTCTCCTGTTCAATATCATTCGGCGGATTATCAGCCCCCCCTGCGAAAACGCCGCCTATCGTAACGTCGGCCGCGACGGGTTGGACGGGGTCAGGTATATTCAACACGACCGCATTTGTTGTGCTGTATGAGTCATTGCCGCCACCGCACGCTGTTAGGCCAAAGATGGAGGCGAGTAGGGCCCCCGCCACCAGAATCTTCGAGGTTGGCATGGAAACTCCTTTAAAGAGAAACTGAACGTCAGTGAACGCTTCCCTTGCAGTCAATCACAAAGCCGGATAACTCACCAATAGCGTTGGTAATAAATGTACTGGACACTGCTTCAAGATTTCGCCGACCCACTATGCACATCATTCCTTCTTATGAAGACAGGACAAGCCGATATGCATGAAGGAAGGCTGATAAGCACCTTGGTTCGATCAGTTGAGGCGTTGAATTTGCGGCAGTTATTTTAGTCTACGTACTGAACGCGCTTATGTCTAGCGCGCAAGATGATATATCCGCCTTAATAGCTTGCGCCATCTCAAGGGAAACACTGAATTAATCGCGTTCGGGCGGCTTTCATTGCCGCGCGGAGCTTCAAATTTTTTTCAACGGTTGACGTGCCAAAAAGCGAAATCAGGCCGTTCTTGTCCATAACCTGGGCGTTTTCCACACTCAGGACGCAACTTGGGTGTGCATCCTCCCAAGGAACCTGCGCGCCAACACGAGGTTGGCGAAGGCGAACAGGGAGAATAGTTGGACGTTGTTCTTCGCCAGGCTGGCAATAGCGCGTCTTGCGATGCTTGAACAGGCACTTCACGACATGGAAGCAATGCTCGACCTTCGCGCGCACGCTGGCTTTCGTTTGCTGCAGCTTTTCCTTGGCCCGGCCCAGTGGATTTTTCTTGAGCGCCTTAAGCACGCGTGGCCGCTACCCGGTTCGTCAGCAGCCGCCATTCGATCAGCTCGACGCCGGCTGGCGCGTCGACTGCGCGTGCCACGTGAAGCCGGAACCTAGCGGAAAAATCGCGCCGATAGCTAACGTATATATGCGTTTGCTATCGGCGCGCTACAACGCCTGCAACAAGCCGCAGGCCATCATCCTGGCCACAGGTCTCACCGGCAGCGGCAAGACCACCACCCTTTACAGCCTGCTGCAAAGCAATGCGACCTCGGAAAAGAACTACATTACGATCGAAGGCGCGGTCGAATACTATTTCGACCCGACTGGGCCAGGTGTGCGCCAAGTGGCGCGCGCCGGCCGAGGCGGACCGCGCGCTGCTGCAGCGCCTGGGCGGGTTGTTCGCGGCCGAGGCGATTTCCGTGTTCAAGGGGAGCGGCTGCGACAGCTGCCACGGTTCCGGCTTCAAGGGCCGGCTCGGGCTGTACGAAGTGCTCTCGCTCGACGCCCACCTGCGCCACCTGATCGCCACCAGCGCGCCGATTACTGACATCACCAGCTACGCGCGCGAACAAGCCTTCCTGACCCTGCGCGAAGATGCGTTCGCCAAGGTCCGCGACGGCAAGACGACGCTCGAGGAAGTGTTACGGGTGCTGGGGCCGGAATGAGGCGAGGATGATCGGTTTGCGGCGGGAAAACAGGAGACGCTAAGCGCGTAGCAGTGGCCAGGCAGGCGAGTGCGCCGGTTTTTTCTCTTCATGTCTTGCCGGTTTTGCTCCTTGTGCTAAGATAGTAATCAATTACTATCTATCGAGGGGAGCGATCATGGATGCCCGTTCAAAACATCTTCCGGCCGATGAACGTCGCGCCGTGACTGTCGAGTCCGTCGTGGAGCTTGCCGGTTCACAAAACCCAAGCGAAATCACCACTGCGGCGATCGCCAAACACATGAACCTGACCCAAGGGGCACTGTTTCGGCACTTCCCGAACAAGGAAGCCATTTGGCAGGCGGTCATGGAGTGGGTGGCCGAGCGCCTGTTGGCCCGACTTGACCGAGCCGCAAAAGGGATCGAGTCGCCCCTGGCGGCCATGGAGGCGATGTTCATGAGTCATATCGAATTCGTGGTCGAGCACCCCGGCGTGCCCAGAATGATATTTGGCGAACTTCAGCGCGCCGACTCGACACCGGCCAGGCGCATGGTGCAGACCCTGCTTCGGCGTTACGGCGAGCGCTTGCATCGTCTCATCGAGAAAGGCAAGGCCAGCGGCGAGTTGTCTGCCTCTCTTGACGACGAGGCGGCGGCGACGCTGTTCATCGGCACGATCCAGGGCCTGGTCATGCAATCTCTGCTGGCTGGCGACGTGGGGCGCATGCGCCTCGATGCGCCACGCGTGTTCGCGATTTATCGGCGCGGCATCGGGAGAGCGCAATGAGAAAATTGCCCCTGCAGGGCCGCACCTTGACGCTGCTGGCCGTCATCATCCCGTTGCTTGCACTATTTATTTACGTTGGCCTGCGCTCCGGCCCGCTCGCTCCGGTCGCCGTGACGGTCGTGACCGTGCAATCGCGGGCACTCATGCCGGCGCTGTTCGGCATCGGTACGGTACAAGCGCGCTACACATACAAGATCGGGCCCACGTTTGCCGGGCGCGTCAAACGCCTGGATGTGCATGTGGGTGACCAGGTCAGGGCCGGACAGGTGCTCGGTGAAATGGACCCGGTCGATCTGGATGATCGGGTCCGCTCGCAGGAGTTTGTGTTCAAGCGTGCGCAAGCGGCCTTGCGCGAGGCGCAGGCCCGGCAAGCGTTCGCGCAAACCCAGGCGCGCCGCTATGAGCAATTGTTTGCGGTGCGTTCGACCAGCGAGGAAATCGTCACCACAAAGCGGCAGGAACTGCAGATCGCCGATGCGGCCCTGTCCGCCGCTCTGGAAGATATTGCCCGGACACGCTCCGAGCGCGAAGGACTCCTCGCGCAGAGGATCAATCTGCGCCTGATCGCGCCGGTCGACGGTGTCGTGGCCGTACGCGATGCCGACCCCGGCACGACCATCGTCGCAGGCCAGGCCGTGGTGGAAGTGATCGACCCCAAGAGTTTGTGGATCAATGCGCGCTTCGACCAGATCAGCGCGGCGGGGCTGGCCGCGGGACTGCCCACTCGTATCGTCCTGCGTTCGCGTGGCGGCCAGACCTTGCAGGGTCGCGTGCTGCGGGGAGAACCCAAGGCCGATGCGGTCACCGAGGAAACGCTCGCCAAAGTGACATTCGATCAGCAACCGGAACCGCTTCCGCCGGTCGGTGAACTGGCCGAAGTCACGGTTGACCTGCCGGCGCTCCCGGCAGCTCCACTGATCCCCAACGCGGCCGTCCAGCGCGAGGGCGACAAAGTCGGTGTCTGGCAAATCGTGGATGGCGATCTGCGTTTCTCCCCGGTCACGCTCGGCGCTTCCGACCTCAATGGTGCCGTGCAGGTGCGCGCAGGGCTCAAGACCGGGGACCGGGTTGTGAGCTATAGCGAAAAAGCACTGACCGCGCGCACCCGCATCCATGTAGTCGAGCGCATCCCCGGGGTATCGCCGTGATCAGCCTGGCTGGCCGCGACATCCTCCATGCCTGGGGAAAGTTCGTCTTCACTGGCATCGGTTTGGGACTGCTGATCGGCGTCACCCTGGTCATGGCCGGGCTCTACCGGGGCATGGTGGAGGACGGCAAGGCGCTGCTCGACAACAGTGGCGCCGACCTGTGGGTGGTGCAAAAGGACACCCTGGGGCCCTATGCGGAGTCGTCCAGCCTCAACGATGACGTGTATCGCGCCATCCTCGCCATGCCAGGCGTTGCCCGGGCGGCGAACGTGACCTACCTGACCATGCAGGTACGCAAGGGCGACAGTGATGTACGCACCATGGTGGTCGGCATCGCGCCCGGCCAGTTGGGGGCGACACCTGGATGGCCGCCTTACCTCGTCGCGGGACGCCAGATCACGCGCGGCCACTACGAGGCAGTGGCCGACATCGTTACCGGATTCAGACTGGGCGACCGTCTTGCCATTCGCCGAAATCATTACACCGTCGTGGGGCTGACCCGGCGCATGGTGTCGTCCAGCGGCGACCCGATGGTATTTATTCCGCTCAAGGATGCCCAGGAGGCTCAGTTCCTCAAGGACAACGACGCCATCTGGCAAAGCCGGCGTCGCACCGAAGCGAACCCGGCTTTCAATCGGCCCGCTGTTCCAGGTTTGCTCGACGCCGTCATTGCTTCACAGAGCAGCAACGCGTCCGTCAATGCCGTGTTGGTCACGCTAAAGGCGGGTCATGCGCCGGACGAGGTGGCCGAATCGATCCGCCGCTGGAAGCGTTTGACGGTCTATACCCGGACACAGATGGAAGGCATCCTGGTCGGCAAGCTGATCGCCACCTCGGCCAAGCAGATCGGCATGTTCCTCGTGATTCTGGCCATCGTTAGCGCGGCCATCGTTGCCTTCATCATCTATTCGCTGACGATGGACAAAATCCGCGAAATCGCCGTGTTAAAGCTCATCGGCACACGCGACCGGACCATCGCCGCGATGATCCTGCAGCAGGCGCTCGCCTTGGGCGTGATTGGCTTCGCGGTCGGCAAGATCACAGCCACTTTCTCCGCGCCCATGTTTCCCAAGTACGTACTGCTGTTGCCGCTCGACTCCCTCGCCGGCTTTTTCGCCGTCCTCGCGATCTGCGTGCTGGCCAGCATCGTCGCCATTCGCATGGCGCTCAAGGTCGATCCGGCCGAAGCCATTGGAGGTTGAGATGAGCGGCAAAGGCATACGCATCGAAGGTTTGAAAAAACGTTATGGCGAGGGTGACACCGCGGTCGATGCTTTGAAGGGCGTGGACATGCAGGTGGCGCCGGGCGAGGTGGTGGGCCTGATCGGCCCTTCCGGCTCGGGCAAGAGCACTTTGCTCAAATGCCTGGGCGCGGTGATCGATCCGAGCGCCGGCCGCATGACGCTGGGCGAGGAAGTGATCTACGACGATGGCTGGAAAGTCCGTGATCTGCGCGCCTTGCGACGAGACAAGATCGGTTTCGTATTCCAGGCGCCGTACCTGATTCCGTTTCTCGATGTCACCGACAACGTGGCGCTGCTGCCGATGCTCGCAGGCGTGGCGAATGGAGAGTCGCGCGCCAAGGCACTGGAATTGCTCAAGGCGCTCGATGTGCAACACCGGGCGCGCGCCATGCCCTCGCAACTTTCCGGTGGCGAGCAGCAACGGGTCGCCATCGCGCGCGGCTTGGTCAATCGCCCGCCCGTGATCCTGGCCGACGAGCCTACCGCGCCGCTTGACAGCGAGCGCGCCATGGCTGTGATCCGCATCCTCAACGACATGGCCCGGAAGTTCGAGACCGCCATCATTGTCGTCACTCATGATGAAAAAATCATACCCACCTTCAAGCGCATTTATCACATTCGCGATGGCGTGACCCATGAAGAAGCCGGCGAAGGGAGGGATGTCGAATGAGCCAAGGACTGACTGCAAGGAGTTTTTCATGATCAACATCTTCAGCCCCGGAAGCCGGCTTGCGGCAACTTGCCTGGTGGCCGGTCTGGCCGCCGGCCTGACCGGTTGCGCTGCCGGCCCTGATTTCCAGCGTCCCTCCGCACCCGGTGCGGCTAGCTACACCGCAACACCGGTGCTTGATAGAACTGCGTCCGCACCGACGCGGTTCGGCGAAGCACAAGGTCTGGTCGAAGCGCTTACGCTCGAGACGCAATGGTGGCAAGGCTTGGGTTCATCCGCACTCGACAAACTGATCGACGAAGCTTTCCAGGCCAGCCCGACGCTCGCGAGCGTTAACGCGCATTTGCGACAGGCGCAGGAGCTTCTTGCTGCACATGCGGGCTCGACCCAATATCCACAGGTCGATGGTGCACTGGGAGCGCAGCGCCAGCAGATGAGCTCCGGCAGCCCGGGGGTGAGCGGGGACGCGCCTCAATCCCGCCTGTACAGTGCCAGCGTGGGCGTGCATTACAACCTCGATCTGGCTGGCGGCAACCGGCGCGCACTCGAAGCCCTGGCTGCCCGCGCCGACCACCGTCGTTTCGAACTGAATGCGGCGCGCCTGACTCTGGCCGGCAATATAGCCAGCGCCGCCATCACCCGTGCACGCCTGGCGGCGCAATTGGATGCCACCGCCGCCATCGTGCGCGTGCAGGATGAGCAACAACGCCTGGCCCATGGACGCGTGAGTATCGGTCAGGCCTCACCCGATGAAGTGTTGAGCCTGCAAGCCCAAGTGGAGCAAACGCGCGCCGAATTGCCGGCGCTGCGCAAACAACTGCAACAAACCGAACATCGACTGGCGCTGCTTGCCGGTCGTGCCCCGGGCGCCGGTGGCGTACCGGCCTTCACCTTGGCCGAATTCACTCTGCCGTCCGAACTGCCGCTCGTCGTACCCTCGGAACTGGTGCGCCGGCGCCCGGATATCCAGGCGGCCGAGGCGTTGCTGCATGCTGCCAATGCAGACTACGGCGTGGCGGTCGCCAGGCTTTACCCGCAAATCAAGCTCAGTGCCAGCCTTGGCTCCCAAGCGCTCAGCACCGGAGCCCTGTTCGGCGGCGGCTCGGCCGTGTGGAGCCTGGTGGCGCAACTGACCCAGCCTCTTTTCAATCCGGGGCTACCCGCTGAAAAGAGGGCAGCGCTCGCAGCGTTCGACGCCGCGGCGGCCAATTACCAGGGCGTCGTGCTGGAGTCCTTGCGTAACGTCGCCGACATACTGCGCGCGGTGGAAAACGATGCACAGACCTTGACGTCCCTCGCTGCCGCCGATGTGGCTGCGCAGGCATCCTTGCAGTCGATCGAGCGGCAGTACCGGCTGGGTGCGGCCAGCTACCTGCAACTGCTCATCGCGCAGCAACAGGCGCAGCAAATCCGGATCAATTTGGTTGCGGCCCAGGCACAACGCCTGGCCGATAGCGTTGCCTTGTATCAGGCCATGGGAGGCGGCGTCAGTGACAACCCGGCAAATTGAACACTGGCACAAGCGCGCGCGCGGCGCTACCATGACGGCATTGACCATTCCCGAAGCCGCCCCCCATGTCCAAACATAAACGCCCCGTTCCCCGCAAGCCAAGCGCGGCCGCCGAAGCCGAGCCCGAGGTGCTGGCGCAAGCGCTGGCCGACCTGGCCCTCGCCGTGGCCGAACAGGAGGAGGGCGCCGGCACGCCCGAGCTGCGCGAGCAGGAAGATCGCTTGCTCAAGCTGGTGCGCAATGCGCTGCGCAAGCAGAATGACGAGCTGCTGTACGAGGCGATCGAGTGCGCCAGGGACACCGACGCGGGCGCGTACCAGTACCTGCGCAGCCAGGTCGAGGAAGCGGCTGCGACGGTTGTACTGCGCCGCGCCGGCGCTGCGGACATGGAAATCAACGCCTTTGCCGTGCCCATGTTCGTGCGCAGCACGGGCGGCCTGAAGGAGGACGAGTGCTTCCAGGACCCGGACGCGTTCGAGGAGCTGGTTGACAGTTTCCGGGTGGCGCAACTGGAAAGCCGGCAGGCCAAGGTGGTCCTGATCAGGCATGCATACGACCTCGATGAAATCGACGGCATCGGCTACAGCCGGCTGCACGACATGGTGCGCGAGGCCGCGGCCTCGATGACGGAAAAGAAGAAACTGGTGGCCGCGCCGGCGATCGAGGGCAGCATGGCCGGCTGGTCGGCCAGCGTGTTCGAGGTCGACGACCAGGCCGTGGAGCTGCGTTTTCTGCTCGGCTTCGCACTCAAGCGCGCCGACGATCCGTTCTACCGCGAGCCGGCCGACGAAGAGGCCGCGGACGCCTGGTTCGAAGCGCGCATGGAGCGCTTTCGCCAGTGGACGCTGGTGGCCGCACCGCTGGTGCAGGGTTGCCTGGCCATGAACCCGGGCGCGCTCGAGGTCGATTTCCTGTACCAGGACCTGTTCTACGGCGCCAAGGAGCAAGGCATGGCCGAACTGGCGATGCTGCGCATGATGTCGGCCATTGCGCAGGCGCTCGAGCGGGCCGACGCCGCGCCCGGGCAGGTGAAGGCGGTGATCGCGCCGGCCGAGGTGGACGGCCAGATGGCGCTGCGCGTGAACCTGTACGGGGCCGACGGCGCCCAGCTTGCGGCGGCCGACAAGCCGCTCGACCTGGCGGGCGACCTGGACACCGAAGTCGAAGACATCCGCGACGCGCTGCGCACGCTCGGCATCGAGGCGGTGGAGCTGGCGCCGCCTAGTGTCCTGAATTACAGATTCGTTGAATAAATATGACGAGAATCGGCCCGATACTGCGTCACACATGCGCGCAAGGCCTCGGCCTTGCTGTGCTTTGTTCCTTGTCTCAGGCCGATTTCGCCACATTGATTGTTCAACGAACTTGCAATTCAGGACACTAGGGGGTGAGCGGGCGCGGCTTGCCGACCCAATAGCCCTGGGCGAAATCGACGCCGATCCGCTCGAGGTTCTTCAGGATCGCAGGTTCGCTCACGTATTCGGCGATCGTCTTTCTGCCCATCTTGTGGCTGATGTCGTTGGTGAAGCGCACCATTTCGAAGTCCACTTCGCTGGACGACATCATCTGGATGAAGGAGCCGTCGATCTTGATGAAATCGACCGGCAGCTGTTTCAGGTAGCTGAACGAGGTCATGCCGGTGCCGAAATCGTCGAGCGCGAAGCGGCAGCCGCGCGTGGACAGCGTCTCGATGAATGCGATGGTCTTTTGCATGTCCGCGATGGCGCCGTTTTCGGTGATCTCGAAACACAGCTTCTCGGCCGGCACGTCGTACTGATCGATGAGATCGGCGGCGAAGGTGTGGAAGCCCTGGTCGGCCAGCGAGCGGCGCGACAGGTTGATGCTGCACATGCCAAGGCGCGCCGTGTGCTCCGGGTCCTGCGCCAGCCAGGCCAGGGTACGGTTCAGTACCCAGCGGTCGATCTTGTGGATGACGTCGTAGCGTTCCGCAGCCGGCAGGAAGCTGCCCGGGCCCACCGGGCCGCTGCGCCCGTTCCTCAGGCGCAGCAGGATTTCGTAGTGCTCGCTTTCGCTGTCGCCGCCCAGCGCCACGATCGGCTGGCAGTAAAGCTGCAGTTGCTCGTTCTCGAATGCGTGCGACAAGCGCGTGACCCAGTGCATGTCGCTGCGGCGCTGGGCGAAGTCGAGGTCGCCCTTGTAGTGGACATAGACCTGGTTGCGGCCGCGGTCCTTGGCGGTGTAGCAGGCATGGTCGGCGCGCCGCAAGGCTTCCTCCACGCTCACGGTGTTGACGTCGATCGGGGTCAGGCCGATGCTCACGCCAAGCTGGAATACCCGGCCCTTGCACGGGTAGCGGAAATTGCGGGTCGCCTCGAGGATCTTGTGCGCCACCGCGATCGCCTCCTCGATCGAGCAGTGTTCCACGATGAGGGCGAATTCGTCGCCGCCGATGCGCGCCAGGGTGTCGCGCTCGCGCACGTGTTCGGCGTACGATTGCGCGAGCTGCTTCAGCAGGTCGTCGCCGGCCGGATGGCCGCAGGTGTCGTTGACGATCTTGAACTGGTCGAGGTCCATGTAGAGCAGGGCGGAACTGGTCGCGCCCGGGTGCTGCGAGTGCTCGAGCGTCCTTTGCAGGCGCGTTTCGAACTCGCGGCGGTTGACCAGCCCGGTCAAGGCGTCGTGGCTGGCTTCGAAACCGAGCCGGCGCATCAGCCGTTTCGATTCGGTGACGTCGTGGAAGACCAGCACCGCGCCGATCAGTTCGCCGTCCTCGAGCGCCACCGGAGCAACCGCGCTTTCCACCGAATGGCGCTTCCCGTCGGGGGTGTGCAGCGTCAGGTGCGGCAGGTCGGCAATGACCCGGCGCTCCGCCTGGCAGCGCGCGACGGCGTCCATGATGGCCTGCACGCTGAGCGCGTCGTCGACCTGCGCGACCTCGCTGAAGGGACGCCCGCACGCCTGCTCCCCGCTCACGCCGAGCAGACGTTGCGCGGCCGGGTTCATCGAGGCGACCGTTCCGCGCCGGTCGGTGGTGACGACGCCGTCGGTGACGGCGGCCAGCGTGACCTGGGCGCGCTCCTTTTCGGTCGCCGCCTGCAGTTGCGCCTCCTTGAGCTTGGTCACATCGTGCATGACCGCGACCGCCAGCCGCGCCTCGCCGTCGTTATCGACGATGGCGGCGGTCGTCACGGCCAGGTGAAGGCGTGCGCCATCGGGGCGTTGATAGAATAGCTCCTCGGTCTGGCTGCCTGCCTGGCCGGACACGGTGCGCGCCAGCGGCATGTCCTGCGGCCTGACCGGCTCGCCCCTGGCATTGAAGAACCTGAAGTCGGCGCAGTCGGGGTAGTTTCCCATTGCATCGAGCGGACAGCCGAAGATGGCCTGCGCCGCGCGATTCTGGTAAGTGAGTTTGCCCGAAGGCACATCTGCCAGCAACACGCCCGAAGGCATCTGCTCGAGGATATTAGCGAAACGGCTGGTCTGCCGGTTCAGCTCGCGGTACAGGTTTTCCTTTTCCTGTTCGGCCGTCTTCAGGCTTTCGATGTCGACGCAGGCGCCCATCAGCACCAGCGGTTTCACCTCGCTCTCATAGTGCCAGTTGGCGCGCATGAAAAACCACTGCGGCTGGCCGTCCTTGCGCACGAAGCGCATTTCCATCTCGAGCGGGGCACGCGCCGAATCGTCGCGCACGGCATGCAACTGTTCGCGCAAGGCGGGACGGTCCTCGGGGGCGACAAACATGAGCCAGCTGTCGAAGTCGAGCATGCGCTTCGCGCCGGCATGCCCGAGCAGCTCGAACAAATGGATCGACACGTCAACCTGGTTGGTGAGGATGTTCCATTTCCAGGTTCCGGACCCGGCCGCCTGCAAGATCAGGTCGATTTCCTTTTTTTCCCGTTCGCACTGCTCGAGCAGCTTGTGGTGGGTCAGGTCGAGCGTGATCTTGGAAAAACCGAGCAGCTCGCCCCCATCGCCGCGCAAGGCGGTCAGTGCGAGATGGGCCCAGAACAGGCTGCCGTCCTTGCGCTTGCGCCAGGCTTCCTCGCTGTAGAAGCCATGCTCGGCGGCCATCCTGAGATTGTGCTCCGGATGTCCCCTGGCCTTGTCCTCGTCGGTGTAGAGCAGGCTCAGGTGGCTGCCGATCGCTTCCTCGGCGGGGTAGCCCTTCATTGTCTCGGCAGCCTTGTTCCAGACCGTGATGATGCCATGCGGGTCCATCAGGAACACCGCGCACTCCTTGACGTCTTCGACCATCAGGCGATACAGTTCCGCAGCCTCGTGCTGCGGCAAAGCGGATGCCAGGATGTGAGCGGGCATAAGGGCCTCGCGTTTGCAGTGGTGCAAAGCCGTTGGATGCGGGGTGGCTATATAAGTTCCTCGCTGGCCACGCGCTTGCGCAATTGACTTTCGAGACGGCAGGCCCTACATTGGCAGCCATGAATACAACAGGCAAACAGCTGCCGGTCTCGTGCGGCACGCTGATCGTCAACAGCAAGGGCCAGGTGCTGCTGTGCCATGTCACGCATACCGCGAAATGGGACATCCCCAAAGGCATGCAGGATGCGGGCGAGAGCACGCTGCAGGCGGCCATTCGCGAATTGCGCGAAGAGGCCGGGCTCGCGTTCGGCGCCGAGCGCTTCGAGGATCTTGGCTGTTTCGATTACCGCCCCGACAAGCGGCTGCACCTGTACAAGGTCGCGGTGGCGGACGAACTCGAGGTGCTCGACCACCTGGCGTGCACCAGTTATTTCCCGCATCACGTGAGCGGCGAACCGACACCCGAGGTCGATGGCTTTCGCTGGGCGTCGCGCGGAGAGATCGGCAAGCTGTGCTGGCCGCGCATGGCGCAGCGCCTGCTCGCGCTGCAGTGGTAGGCGTTGCCCCCTCACCCCGGTTTCACTTCTTCACCGCGTGACGGGAAAAAACGGCTCTCAGGCGCGCGCCTTCCACTCGGCCGGATTGGCCAGGAACGCCTCGATCGCGCCGATCGTGACCGGCTTGGTCATGTGCCGGTCGAAGCCGGCCGCCTTGGTGCGCGCGCGGTCGTCCGCGCCGCCCCAGCCGGTCAGCGCAACCAGCACGATGTCGTCGAGCTTGAGCTCTTCGCGGATGGCGCGCGCCACCTCGTAGCCGTTCATGCGCGGCATCCCGATGTCGAGGAACACAAGATGGGGCGGCAATTGCTGCACCATGCGCAGCGCCTCGCTCCCGTCGTTGGCGACCAGCGCGGCGTGCCCGCTCAGCTCGAGCAGCGCCGACAGCGTCTCGGCCGCGTCGACGTTGTCGTCGACCACCAGGATGCGCAGCGCGCCGGCGCCGGCATCGGGCGGCGTGGCCGGGGCCGCGGGCTGCACTTCGC
>JBAQKU010000565.1:0-6611 GCA_049301315.1 Telluria sp. | reverse complement strand
AGCTTGCTTGTTGAGCAGCCCGTTCAGCGACTTGACGCGGTATCGGTAAACCAGTTTCATTCAAGTTCGACACCAATTGTCGACGCTGGTTCCACCCTTGATCCTAAGGCATCGACTGCTTCGGCATGGCTATTCATGGTGCCCGAATTGCTGCGCAATTCGCAGTCGGCTCCTTTCACTCCTCGCCCTAAAGGACGAGGTTTCTCGGAGCAAATCTGATGAAATCGCGCGATCCGACGGTATGGATGTGGAGTGAGGCACTCACACTGCTGGAGCGGGCCGACCGCATGCAGCGCCAGTTTTTCCAGCTGGGCGCGCACCGCAACGCCTGCCCCACCTGGGAGCCGCCGGCCGACATTTTCGAGAGCGATCAGCAGTTCGTGATTGTCGTCGCCCTGCCTGGCGTGAGCACCGAGCAGCTCGTTATCGTGCACGACGACGACGGCATCACCGTGCGCGGCCAGCGCGCCCTGCCCGACCTGGGCCACGGCGCCCTGATCCACCGCGTCGAAATTCCGTATGGCCGCTTCGAGCGGCGCTTTGAACTGCCCATGCGCCAACTGTCGATCGGACAGCGCGCGCTGCTCGACGGCTGCCTCGTCCTCACCCTCGACAAGCAGGGAGCACCCGCATGACTTCCGCCCAAGAATATCCGCGGCACGCCGCAAGCGACGAGGCCGTCATCAGCTCCACCCAGCCGTCCCCGCGCAGCCGCTTCCAGCTGCCGCCCGATGCCCTCATCATTGTGCCGGTTCGCAACCTCGTGCTGTTTCCCGGCATGGTCACCCCGATCAACATCGGGCGCGAGCGTTCCATCGCCGCCGCCCAGGAAGCGACCCGCAGCGAACGCCAGATCGGGGTGCTGCTGCAGCGCGACACCGAAGCGGACCTGCCCCACGCCGAGCAGTTGTACCAGATCGGCACCGCCGCCAGCATCGTGCGCTACGTGACCGGGCAGGACGGCAGCCACCACATCGTGTGCCAGGGCCAGCAGCGCTTTCGCGTGATCGAGTTCCTTGACGGTTATCCGTTCTATGCCGCACGCGTGCAGTTGCTGCCCGAAGCGGACGAGAACCGCGCCGAAATCCAGGCCCTCCTGATCCAGCTCAAGCAGCGCTCGACCGAAATCCTGGGCCTGCTGCCGCAGGTCCCGGCCGAGCTGGCGCGCTCGGTGCAGGCCATCACCTCGGCCGGCGCCTACGCCGACTTCGTGGCCGGGCTGATGGACATCAGCGTGCAGGAAAAGCAGGACCTGCTCGAAACGCTGGACCTGCAGAAACGGCTCGACAAGGTGCTCGGCTTCCTGGTGCACCGCATCGAGGTGCTGCGCCTGTCGCAACAGATCAACCAGCAAACCAAGGAGCGCATGGACGAGCGCCAGCGCGAGTTCATGCTGCGCGAGCAGCTCAAGACCATCCAGAGCCAGCTTGGCGACAAGCAAAGCGGCGAGGCCGAGCTGGCCGACCTGAAGGAAGCAATCGCCAACGCGAACATGCCCGAGGAAACCGCCAAACACGCGCTCAAGGAACTGCGCCGGCTCGAACACATGTCGGACGCCTCGGTCGAATATTCGATGCTGCGCACCTACCTCGAATGGCTCACCGAGCTTCCCTGGTCGGCCGAAACCGAAGACAAGATCGACCTGGCGCAGGCGCGCGAGGTGCTCGACCATGACCACTTCGGGCTCGACAAGATCAAGCGGCGCATCCTGGAATACCTGGCCGTGCGCAAGCTCAACCCGCAAGGCAAGAGTCCGATCCTGTGCTTCGTCGGCCCGCCCGGGGTCGGCAAGACCTCGCTGGGCCAGAGCATTGCGCGCGCGACCGGGCGCAAGTTCGTGCGCGTGAGCCTGGGCGGCACCCACGACGAGGCCGAAATCCGCGGACACCGCCGCACCTACGTCGGCGCCCTGCCCGGCAATATCATCCAGGCGATGCGCAAGGCCGGCACCCGCAACTGCGTGATGATGCTCGATGAAGTCGACAAGCTCGGCGCCGGTTTCCATGGCGACCCGGCGGCCGCGCTGCTCGAAGTGCTCGACCCGGAACAGAACTCGACCTTCCGCGACAATTACCTGGGGGTGCCGTTCGACCTGTCGCGCGTGCTGTTCATCTGCACCGCCAACATGCTCGACACCATGCCCGGACCGCTGCGCGACCGTCTCGAGATCATTTCCTTGCCCGGCTACACGGGCGAGGAAAAAGCCCAGATCGCACGGCGCTACCTGGTGCAGCGCCAGCTCGAAGCGAACGGCTTGCGGGCCGAACAATGCAGCATCAGCGACGAGGCCCTGCGCACGCTGATCCACGACTACACGCGCGAGGCCGGCGTGCGCAACCTCGAGCGCGAGATCGGCAGCGTGTGCCGGCATGCCGCCATGCGCATCGCCGAAGGCAAGGACACCGAAGTGGCGATCGAAGCGTCCGACCTGCACGCCATCCTGGGACCGAAAAAATTCGAAAGCGAACTGGCGATGCGCACCAGCCTGCCCGGGGTGGCGACCGGCCTCGCCTGGACCCCGGTGGGCGGCGACATCCTGTTCGTGGAAGCGAGCCGGGTCGCCGGCAACGGCAGGCTGATCCTGACCGGGCAGTTGGGCGAGGTGATGAAGGAAAGCGCGCAGGCCGCGCTCACGCTGGTCAAGGCGCACAGCGAAGCGCTCAAGGTCAGCCCCGACCTATTCCGGCGCAGCGACATCCACATCCACGTGCCGGCCGGCGCCATCCCGAAAGACGGGCCAAGCGCGGGCGTGGCGATGTTCGTCGCGCTCGCCTCGCTGGCAACCCGGACGCCGGTCCACAGCGACCGCGCCATGACAGGCGAAATCAGCCTGCGCGGCCTGGTGCTGCCGGTCGGCGGCATCAAGGAAAAGGTGCTGGCCGCGCTGCGCGCCGGCATTACCACCGTCATGCTGCCGGAGCGTAACCAGAAAGAACTCGAGGAAATTCCCGAAGACGCACGCCGCCAGCTGCGCTTTGTCTGGCTCGCCACCGTGGACGATGCCTTGCGCGAGGCGCTGTCCGTCAAGCCGGAGCCAGCGGCGCAGCTGTAGCGGGCGCCGCGCGGGTGGCGCAAGCGCTCGAGCCCCGACCCTATACCGCTCCCGCGGCCGGGCTGCTGCGCCCGGCGTTGAGCCGGGACCAGGTGCGCACCTGGTAGGCCGCGCCGAGCAGCAAGATACCGCTGACCACGGCGTACATGCTGATCAGCCACACCAGCGCGAGCGCACCGGCGCCGGCGGGGAACAGGAACACGACGAGGCCGAACAGGATGGAGGCGACACCGCTGAGCACGAACAGCACTTCGCTGCGCAGGT
The DNA here is from genome assembly GCA_049301315.1 of Telluria sp. Lineage (GTDB taxonomy): Bacteria > Pseudomonadota > Gammaproteobacteria > Burkholderiales > Burkholderiaceae_D > JBAQKU01. The sequence continues at coordinate 3,295 of JBAQKU010000565.1, read as the reverse complement.
ACCTGCGCATGCGGATCGCAACGACGACGTCGAGCACGCCGGTGATCAGGGCGTTTGCGCCGATGAGCAAAATGAGCACCAGCGAAGTGAGCGCCGGATTGCTGGCGGCGATGATGCCGGCCCCGATACTGACCAGGCCCAGCAACAGCAGCAGCCACCAGTATTTGTCGTGCGCACGGTTTCGCACCGCGCCAAACACCCAGACAGCGCCGCCCAGCAAGGCATAGACGGCAAACAGGATGGCCAGCCACAACAGCGTGAGCCCCGGCAAGATGGCGGCCAGCACGCCGAACAGGATCGCAATCACGCCGCGCACGGCGAGCATCCACCATGATTTCAACAGGGTTTCGTTCAACGGATGTCCCTCCTTCCCCTATTCAGACCGCCCCCGATGCGCGGTTATCGACGCCCCCCTTACATGCATGCGATGGATCAATCGTGCGCGAAACGGCGTTGAAAAACACCTTCGCGTGGCCCTTGAAATCGCGCCGGCCTTGCCCTATAAAGGGAGGACACGGAGCGCGATGCTCCGATTCGTAGCTTCACACGAAAGGAGATAATCATGGACCTCATCAGACGAGCTAATGCACCGCTCACGGGCTATCGGCCAGGCATGATCGAAGACCAGTTTGGGCGGATGGTGGAAAACATGTTTGAAGATTTCTTTGCGCCGCTGTCGGCCGCCTCGCCGCTGTCCCGGATATCGGGCGAAGGCATCGCCAGCCCGAGGCTGGACGTGAGCGAAACCGAGAAATCGTTCGAAGTGCATGCCGACATGCCCGGCGTGAAAAAAGAAGACGTCAAGGTATCGATCGACAAGCAGCGCGTGACGATCGAGGGCGAATGCAAGCAGGAAACCGAGCAGCGCGAGGGCGAGCGGGTGGTCTGCTCGGAACGCTCGGCGCGCAAGTTCATGCGCAGCTTCCTGCTTCCCACCGACGTCGACGACACCACGGCGCAAGCGCACCTCGAAAACGGCGTGCTGACGCTGTCGCTTCCGAAAAAGCAAGGCACCGAGGCGAAGAAGCTCACGATCCAGTGAGCGCTAAGCCGGCGTAAGCACAAAGAGCCGTGCGCGAGCGCGGCTCTTTGTGTGACTCTTGTTGTTTCACTCGGGCCGTTCCTGCGCGACCGTGACCAGCGCGGGCCGCAACAGGCGCTCGCCGATCATGTAGCCTTTCTGGAGCACGCTGACGATCGTGTTCGCGCTCTGCGGCGCCGGCACCATCGAAATCGCCTTGTGCAGCGTGCTGTCGAGTTTCTCGCCGGGTTGCGGATCGATCTCCTTCAGCGCGTTTTTAGCGAACGCGGCATCGAGCTGCTTGAGCGTGATGGCCACGCCCTCCTTGAGTGCATCGACCGAAGGGGTCTGCACCTGCAGCGCGGTTTCCAGGCTGTCTTTCACGGGCAACACCGCTTGCGCGAAGCCTTCGATCGCGTACTTGTGGGCACGGCTGATTTCTTCCTGGGTCCTGCGGCGCGTATTGCCCACTTCGGCTGCGGCGCGCTGCATCGCCTCGGACAGCTGCGCGACGCTCTCACGCGCGATTTTCAGTTGTTCGGCCACGCCCGGCTCGGCCGGCACCGGAACCTGCGGGCCGGCACCGCCATGCGCGGCCTGCCCCAGCGGTTCGGGCGCGGGCGTGAGCGGTTCGGATGGCGGCGTGCCCGGTTCGGATGGCGGCGTGACGGGCTCGGGAGCTGGCGTGAACGGCTCGGGCGACGGCACCAGCGGCTCCGGAGGCGGGGTCGGCGGTTCGCCGGGTGGAGTACCGGGTGTCTGCCCCTGCCCGATGTCCTGGTTGTGCATGATGGTCTCCTGCTGCGTCGGTTCAATTGGACCCGGACACGCCTGTTTCGTTCCCCGCCCTGCGGTGAACGCCGGCGCGGCGGCGCGGGACCAAAATTATTGTGCAACCGACAGCGGCCTGTCCGGGTCAAAGCCTTATTGGATAGGTCGACGGACAACACAGCAGGGGGCGCAACACATGCATGACACACTTCAATTCAAAAACCGCGAGCACGCTGGCAAGGTTCTTGCGGAACGGCTCGACGAGTACGCCGGACGGCCCGATGTCATCGTGCTTGCGCTGCCGCGCGGCGGGGTTCCCGTCGGCTTTGCGGTGGCGCAGGCGCTCGGCGTCGAGCTTGACGTCTTATTGGTACGCAAGCTCGGCATGCCCGGCCAGGAAGAATACGCCATGGGCGCCATCGGCAGCGGTGGCTTGCGTGTGCTCCAGCCCGAGATCGCCCACATGGTGCCGGCCCACGTGATCGATGCCGTGACCAGGCGCGAAGAGCGCGAGATCGAACGGCGCGAACGGCTCTACCGGGGCAACCGGCCGCAGCCGGACCTGCACGGGCGCGTGGTGCTGCTGGTCGACGATGGCCTGGCCACCGGCTCGACCATGCGCGCAGCGGTCGCGGTCACCCGGCAACAACAGCCGGCGCGCGTGGTGGTGGCGGTGCCGGTGGGCGCGCGCGACAGCTGCGATGCGCTCGCTCCCGAGGTTGACGAGCTCGTTGCCGTGGGCATGCCGGTGATGTTCCGCGCGGTCAGCCAGTGGTACAAGGAATTCGACCAGACCAGCGACGAAGAAGTGCAGGACCTGCTTGCCACGGCCTGGAGCGAGCACACCCGGGCACGCCGCCCCCGACATGAACTTCACAAGGAGAAACCATGAAACATATGACGGAACGAGATCCCCAACTGGGCAAGTGGCTAGGTACCGCGGCCCTCGGCGCGCTGGTCATGTACATGCTCGATCCTGACCGCGGCCGCTCGCGGCGCGCCCGCTCGGGCCAGAAACTGGTCGGCCTGACGAAAAAAGCCGGCACCATGCTCGACCGCGCGGTGCGTGACATCGGCAACCGGCTCGGCGGTGTGCAGGCGCGCATGGCGCACCTCGCCGCGAAGTCCGGCGCAACCGACGACCAGGTCCTCGTCGAACGGGTCCGTTCCGCGCTGGGGCGCGCCGTATCCAATCCGCACGCGGTCACCATCTCGGCGCACGCCGGGCACATCACCGTCGGCGGCCCGGTGCTCGCCAGCGAGAAGCACGCCCTGCTCGATGCCGTGCAGGCCGTACACGGCGTCGCCGGCGTCACCGATCATACCGAAACCCATGAGCGGCCCGACGGCGCCTCATCGCTGCAGGGCACGATTCAGGCCCGCCCGCGCCCGGCAATGCAGGACCAATGGGCGCCCGCCATGCGCAGCGCAGCGGTGCTCGGCGGTGGCGCGCGGTGCCGAGGGCTATCTGTCCAAAGATCATTTTGACAGTTATCTGGTGGC
>JBAQKU010000564.1:0-5595 GCA_049301315.1 Telluria sp. | reverse complement strand
GCGCTGGTGGTGTACGACACGCGCTGCGCGCTGGCGCGCGCGCTGGCCGAGGGCTACCGCCGCAACCTGCCGGACGCCACATTCCTCGACTTCGACAAGGCCGGGCCGGAGCAGGTACTGGCCGCCTTCAGGCGCATGGTCCGTTCCGACCTGGTGGTGCTGATCCAGTCCACCAACTTCCGGCTCGAAGCGTTCCGCATCCGCGTCGAGCTGTTCAAGCTCGGCTTGAAGGTGATCGAGCATGTGCACCTGTCGCGCATGCCTGGCGCCCAGGGCGAACACTACATCGAGTCGCTGGCCTACGATCCGGCCTATTACCGCACTGTCGGCAAGGCGCTCAAGGAGCGCATCGACAGCGCATCGTCGGCGCGCATCGACAGCGGCGGCGAATCGCTGCTGTTCGCCTCGCGCCTGGAGCCGGCCAAGCTGAACGTGGGCGACTACAGCGCCATGAATAACGTGGGCGGGCAGTTTCCGATCGGCGAAGTGTTTACCGAGGCGCAGGACCTGGAAGCGGTGAACGGGCGCGTACGCGTGCACGTGTTCGGCGACACCTCGTTCATGGCGAACCGGCCCGCCGTGCCGATCACGCTGGTGATCGAAAAGGGGCGCGTGGTCGATACGCGCGATGCGACGCCGGAATTCGAACGCCTGCTCGAGATCATCCGCGCCGACGAAGGGGAAGTCTGGGTGCGCGAACTGGGCTTCGGCATGAACCGCGCGTTCACGCGCGAACGCCGCGTCGACGACATCGGCACCTATGAACGCATGTGCGGGATCCACCTGTCGCTGGGCGCCAAGCACGGGGTCTACCCAAAGCCCGGCTTCAAGCGCAAGGACGCACGCTATCACGTCGACATCTTTGCGGTAACCGAAGCGGTGTACCTGGACCAGCAGCTGGTCTACCGGGACGGCGCCTGGCAGGTCTGACCCGCCCCGATCGTTACAGCGTTGCCGGCGCCGGCTCGGGGTCGCGCAGTTCGCCCGCGATTGCCTTGAATTTCTCTTCGATGGAAAGCATCGCGTCCACCACCTCCGGGTCGAAGTGCTCGCCGCGGCCGCGCCGGATCAGTTCAAGTGCGGTCTCGTGAGTGAAGGCCGGCCTGTACAGGCGCCTGGAAATGAGCGCGTCGTACACATCGGCCACCGCCATCAGGCGCGCCGAAATGGGAATGTCTTCGCCCTTCAAGCCTTCCGGATAGCCGCTGCCATTCCATTTTTCATGGTGCGAGCTTGCGATCTCGCGCGCATAACGCAGGAAGGGCGTGCCGGCGCCGAGGTTTTTCTCGACTCCATCGACCACGTCGCGCCCGTGCACCGTGTGCAGCTTCATGACCTCGAACTCCTGGTCCGTGAGGTGGCCCGGCTTGAGCAGGATCGCGTCGGGAACGGCCAGCTTGCCGATGTCGTACAGCGGCGCCGCCTTGGTCAGCAACGCGATATTCATGTCGGTCAGCTCGTTGCAAAAGCGCGCGTGAAAGCGTAGTTCGCGCGCCAGCGCCACCACGTAACGCTGGGTGCGCCGGATATGGTTGCTGGGTGCGGTGTCGCGCTTCCCGGCCAGCGAGGCCAGTTCCACCAGGGTTGCATCGAGCGTATGCACAACTTCGCGGGTACGCTCGGCCACCAGGTATTCAAGGTGCCTGTGCTGGTCGCCCAGCAGGGTGCGCGCGGCCTTGAGCTGCACATGCGTCAATACGCGCGCCTTCAACAACGCGCCGGCGATCGGCTTGGAAACGCAATCGGCCGCGCCTTCGCTGAACGCGCGCCGTCCATTCTCGACATCGTCTTTTTCGGTCAGGACGATGACCGGGATCTCGGCAGTGAGAAAGCCCGACTTGAGTTCCTGGCACACGCTCCAGGTGTCCGGTTCGGCAAGCCGCGCGGACAGCACGATCAGGTCCGGACGCGGCGCCTCCTGCATCATGCGCAGCACCTCTGCGCCGCTGCTGGCGAGGCGAACCTCAAAGCGCGCGTGCAGCAACTCTTTCATCAGCAACAGATCAGCGGTGCAATCGTCCGCGATCAAAATGGTTGCCTTGAAGTTAATTTCCATTCCTGCCTCTCCAGTTGCCTCAATCAGCCTCAACAATAATAACTCGGCACGCCGCCCATGTTTCAGCTTTTTTACAATTCCACTAAACAATTGCCCGATCGATACGATTAGAATGTTTCCCCGTCTCTATAACACTTTTACCAAAGGTAGCTATGATACGTTTGCCAATCGGCCTGGCGATCCTGTGCCTGGCGATGTCCGCTGCTGCGGCCGAACCATTCGACGACAAATTCCGCCAGCTCGACGAACTGCTGCCCACCCCTAACACGATCCGCAACGCTTCCGGCGCTCCCGGTCACGCCTACTGGCAACAGCGCGCCGACTACGTCATCCGCGCCACGCTCGACGAGGCCAAGCGCGCGATCAGCGCCGCCGAAACCGTCACCTACCACAACAACTCCCCCGACACGCTGTCGTACCTGTGGGTCCAGCTCGACCAGAATATCTACAAGGCCGACTCGGATTCGCGCAGGGCCTCGACAGTGCCTTCGCGCGATGCGTGGGCCAAGGCGCGCGGCGGCGACGACGAGTCGAACTTCCAGGGCATGCGGTTCGAAGGCATGCGCTCGATCATCGAATCGCGCACCTTCGACGGCGGCTTCCAGATCACGGGCGTGCATGGCGCCGACGGCCGGCCGCTCAAGTACGTCATCAACAAGACGATGATGCGGATCGACCTGGCGCAGCCAATGAAGCCGGGTTCGCGCTTCAGCTTCAAGGTCGAGTGGAACTACAAGATCAACGAAGCGAAGGTGCTGGGCGGACGCTCCGGCTACGAGAAATTCGACGAGGACAAGAACGATCTGTTCGAAATCGCGCAGTGGTTCCCGCGCATGGCGGCCTACTACGACGTGACCGGCTGGCAGCACAAGCAGTTCCTGGGCTCGGGCGAATTCACCCTTGAATTCGGCGACTACGATATCCAGGTCACGGTTCCGGCCGACCATATCGTGGCCAGCACCGGCGTGCTGCAAAACCCGGATGCGGTGCTCACCGCCGTCCAGCGCGAGCGGCTCAAGCAGGCGCGTACCGCTTCCAGGCCGGTCGTCATCGTGACGCAAAAGGAGGCGGAAAGCGCCGAGAAGGCGCGCAGCAAGGCCACCAAGACCTGGCACTTCAAGGCCAGCAACGTGCGCGACTTCGCGTTCGCAACGAGCCGCAAGTTCATCTGGGATGCGCAAGGCTACAAGAAGGACGGCACCGACGTGATGGCGATGTCGTTCTATCCGAAGGAAGGCAATCCGCTGTGGGAGAAGTATTCGACCCAGGCCGTCATCCACACCATCGAGCAGTACAACAAGTATGCGCTGGACTACCCTTACCCGGTGGCGATTTCGGTCAACGGCCCGGTCGGCGGCATGGAATATCCGATGATCTCGTTTAACGGTCCGCGTCCGACCAAGGACAAGAAAACCGGGGAACTGACCTATTCGAAGCGCACCAAGTATGGACTGATCGGCGTGGTCATCCACGAAGTCGGCCACAACTATTTTCCGATGATCGTCAATTCCGACGAGCGCCAGTGGACCTGGATGGACGAAGGGCTCAACACCTTCGTGCAGTACCTGGCCCAGCAGGCATGGGAAGAAAACTATCCGCGCGCGCGCGGCGAGCCGCGCACGATCGTCGACTATATGCGCAGCCGCAACCAGGTGCCGATCATGACGAACTCGGAGTCGCTGCTCCAGTTCGGCAACAATGCCTACGCCAAGCCGGCCGCAGCGCTGAACGTGCTGCGCGAAACCGTGCTCGGACGCGAACTGTTCGACTTCGCCTTCCGCGAGTACGCGCAGCGCTGGAAGTTCAAGCGCCCTACCCCCGCCGATTTCTTCCGCACCATGGAAGACGCCTCGGGCACGGACCTCGACTGGTTCTGGCGCGGCTGGTTCTACACCACCGACGCGGTCGACGTGAGCGTGGACGCCATCACCGAGTATGGCGTCAGCAGCAAGGATCCGGAAGTCGAAAAGGCGTGGAAGAAGGCCCAGCGCGACGCCGAGCCGGTTTCCGTGACGGTCCAGCGCAACAAGGACCTGGCGCGGCGCGTGGACGCGTACCCCGAGCTCAAGGATTTCTACAACGAACACGACGACTTCACCGTCACCAACAAGGACCGCAACAAGTACAACGAAGCCATCGAAACACTGGAAGACTGGGAAAAAGCGCTGCTCAAGCAAGGCAAGCACCTGTACCTGGTCGACTTCAGCAACCTCGGCGGGCTGGTCACGCCGCTGGTGCTCGAGATCGAACTCAGGGGCGGCAAGAAGTACATCGAGCGCGTTCCCGCCGAAGTGTGGCGCTACTCGCCCAAGAAGCTCACCAAGCTGATCGTCACCGACGAAGCGATGGTCGGCCTGACTCACGATCCGTACTGGGAAACGGCCGACACCGACACCAGCAACAACGCATGGCCGCGCAAGATCACGCCTTCCAGGCTGGAACTGTTCAAGACCGAACGCGGCACGGATGACCTGATGAAGGACTTCAAGACACCCTTGAAAGCGAAGGATGCGAAGGACCAGCCGAAGGCCGCGCAATGATTGCGCACCTGCGTTGGCTGCTCGCCGCGCTGGTTCTACTCGGCACGGCGGCGCACGCGCACCGCTTCCACGCCGGCATGACCGACATCGCTTTCAACCAGGCGACCGGCAGCACCGAGATCGTCCACACCTATATGGCGCACGACATCGAAGCGCTGCTGGCCAACCTTTACCAGCGCCAGTTCGACCTCACCCAGGCTGAGGACGAGGCTGTGCTGCGCAAGTACGTGGAGAAACGCTTCTTCATTGAAGCGGCCGACAAAAGCCGGCTGCCGGTGCGCTGGGTCGGCCTGGGCGTCGATGCCGAAAGCGTGACGATCTACCAGGAAATCGAAAAGACCGCCTTGTCGGGCGTAGCCCTGATCCACGACGAGGTGCTGATCGACTTCATGCCCGACCAGGTCAATACGGTCAACCTGAACCGCGAGGGGAGCACCCGCACCTTCACGTTCGGGCGCAACCACACCAGCCAAAGCGTGCGCTGAGCCAGTGATGCGCACGTTCGCGCTCGCCTTGCTGTGCCATGCCGACTGTTGGGCCGACGACCTCGTGCTGCAGCGCGTGCTGGTCGAGGGCACGCGCAACGGCATGCCGGGCGTGGCCGATTCGGCCAACACCGGCAGCGTCACCCAAAAGCAGCTCGAACTGCGCACCGCGTACCGTCCCGGCGAATTGCTCGAAGCGGTTCCGGGTTTGGTCGCCAGCCAGAGCAGCGGCGAAGGAAAGGCGAACCAGTTCTACCTGCGCGGCTTCAACCTCGACCACGGTACCGACCTGCGCACCACGCTCGACGACATGCCGGTCAACCAGCGCAGCCACGCCCACGGCCAGGGCTGGACCGACCTCAATTTCCTGATTCCCGAACTGGCCGCCAGGATCGACTACAAGAAGGGGCCATACTCGGCCCGGGAAGGCGACTTCGCCTCGGCCGGCAGCGCCGCGATCGCGTATGCGAACCGGCTCGCGCAAGGCACCGCCAGCGCTAGCATCGGCCAGCAT
>JBAQKU010000563.1:0-1626 GCA_049301315.1 Telluria sp. | reverse complement strand
GATCATGGCTGGCCGGCGCAGCGCGCCGCGCACAACCAGTTGCCGGTGGTGTGCAACGACATCGAAGCCGAGCTCGATCTGGCGGCGCTGCGCGGCGACTTGCTGGCGCGCGGCGTGCGCTCGCTGGCCGCGTTCCCGCTGCTGGTGGGCACGCGCACGGTGGCGGTACTGACGCTGCTGGCCGACAGCGTCGATGTATTCGACCCCGACGAGATGAAAGTGCTCAACGAGCTGGCCGGCGATCTCGCGTTTGCCCTGCTGTTCTTCGACCGCGAGCAGCAGCTCAGCTACCTGGCCTTGCACGACGTGCTGACCGACTTGCCGAATCGCCGCCTGTTCCAGGACAGGCTGGCGCACCTGGTGCACGTGAGCAAGCACGACCACGATGTGACGGCCATCGTGCTGATCAACCTCGACCGGTTCGCCCAGTTCAACGACGCGCTCGGCCGCCATGCCGGCGACAGCCTGCTGGCGCAGGTTGCGCGCCGCCTCGATGCCGCCTTGCCCGAGATCTACAACGTCGCGCGCATCGGCGGCGACACCTTCGCCCTCACCATCGGCGAACTGGCGCACGGCGAGGATGCGGCCAATTTCCTGCAGCAACACATCTTCGGCACACTCGACCAGCCATTCGAGCTCGACGGGCAGGAGGTGCGCATCTCGACCCGGGCCGGGCTGGCGCTCTACCCGGCCGACGGAGGCGATCCGGAGACCCTGTTCAAGCATGCCGAGGTGGCGCTCAAGAACGCGAAAGCGTCCGGCCAGCGCTACCTGTTTTACGCGCCGCGCATGAACGCCGCGCTGGCCGCCAAGCTCGCGCTCGAAAATGCACTGCAGGACGCACTCGAGCAGAAGCAGTTCGTCGTGTACTACCAGCCGCGCGTGGATCTGGCGAGCGGGCGCATCGTGAGCGCGGAAGCGCTGATCCGCTGGCAGCACCCGGTACGCGGGCTGGTCGGGCCGAACGACTTCATCGCGCTGGCCGAGGAAACTGGCCTGATCCGGCCGATCGGGGCATGGGTGCTCGACGCAGTATGCGCACAGCAGGCCGCCTGGATCAAGGGCGGCGCGGCCATCGTCCCGGTCGCGATCAACCTGTCGGCGGTGCAGTGCGCGAACGGCGATCTGCTGCAAAGCATCGTGCAAGCGATGGCAACGCACCTGGTGGCGCCGCAGCAGCTCGAATTCGAGCTGACCGAGACGGCGGTGATGAACAATCCCGACGAGGCCGCGCGCAACCTGCGCGCCTTCAAGGAACTCGGGATCGGATTGTCGCTCGATGATTTTGGTACGGGATACTCCTCGCTGGCGCAGCTCAAGCGCTTCCCGTTCGATGTTGTCAAGATCGACCGCTCGTTCATTGCGGGGGTGGACAGCAACGCCGAGGACGGCGCGATCGCATCGGCCATCATCGCGATGGCGCACAGCCTTGGGCTGCTGGTGGTGGCCGAAGGCGTGGAAACGGCGGCGCAGCTCGCGTTCCTGCAAAAGCTCGGCTGCGACCAGATGCAGGGGTATTACTTCAGCCCGCCGCTGCCGGCGGCGGGGTTCGAGGACATGCTGCAGGCCGACAAGCGGCTGTAGCCGGGACGCAGCGAGAAACGGGTTCGAGAATCGGGCTCGAGA
>JBAQKU010000562.1:0-6943 GCA_049301315.1 Telluria sp. | reverse complement strand
GCTGCAGGCCTAAGGCATTGACGCCTTGCTTTTGGCTGGTCACATACCACGCCGCAGCCAGCCACACGCGCCACGGCCAAGGCCAGCCAGCGCGCCGCGGCAAGCGGCGCCGGACGGCTCGCTCGCCGGCAACGGCTCGGCCAGCGGGCGCAGCGGAGAGTAAAGCAAACACGGCCGGACGCGTGGTCCGGCCGGCCATCACGAGTTCAGCAGGCCGTGTTCGTCGAGCACGTCGTGCAGCAGTTCGAGCCGGATCAGGGGATTGTCGAGCATGAGCAGGCTGTGCTTTTGCAGGTTGGGCAGCGGCAGCAGGTCGCACCAGCGGTTGGCAACCCAGCCGCAGTCGTCGAGCCGGAATGGCGCCACGATCGGCCAGCGTTGTTCGGGAATTCCCTGCAGCGATTCGAGCACGCGTTCGAGCGAATCGGATGCGCCTTGCAGTTCGGACGGGATGGGAACGGCATGGTCGTCTTCGAGCATGTCGGCCTCGGCGAACCACAAGCCGTTGGTGCGGCGCGCGCTGGTGCGGATGCGAAAGCGCGATGCGCCGCGGCAGATCACCTGCAGCAGGCCGGGCGCGGAGGCGCTGGTGTCCTGCACGGTCGCCAGCGTGCCCGAGGAAACGAAACGTTCCTCGCCTTCGGGGGTGCGCACCTCGCTGCCCTCGGTGAGCAGGACCACGCCAAACGCGCTGCCGTTCGCGATGCACTTGCCGATCATGTCGAGATAGCGCACCTCGAAAATTTGCAGGGGCAAGACGCCGTCCGGCGACAGCACTGTGCTGAGCGGAAACAAGGGTAGGGAAATCGTCGCCATGCCGAATAATGACACAAGGCGCGCATTTGTGAACGCGCGCGATCCGGTTGACGGGCGTCGCCGTCCCCGACTTTTTTGCGCAGGAAATTGCGCCCGTTCCGCCGCGGCATTACCTGCGCAACTGAGCAGCGCGTGTGCGGAAACCGGGGTAATATCGCGGGTACAAATAGGACACAACGCAACAAGGTCCGAACTTACAGCGAAGCATTCAGGGATGGAATACTTGACAGCAGCAGATATCGACGCGGTGCAGTCCATCAGCGCAGTCCCCACGATTCTTCGGGTAGTAGCCGAAACCACGGGGCTCGGATTCGTCTGCATCGCCCGCGTCACCGGCGATTCGTGGACCACCTGCGCGGTGCTGGACCGGGTCGGCTTCGGCCTGCAGCCGGGCGACGTGCTCGATGTCGCCACCACCTTGTGCGACCAGGTGCGCGCCGACGACGCGCTCATCGTCATCGACCAGGCCAGCGAGGACCCGGTTTACCGCACCCATCCGACTCCCAAGCAGTATGGTTTCGAAAGCTATATCTCGGTTCCCGTGTACCGCAGCAATGGCGAGTTTTTCGGCACGCTGTGCGGCCTGGACCGGCGTCCGGCGCAGCTGTCCAATCCCAGGATTCTCGACACCCTGAAGCTGTTCGCCGAGCTGATCTCGCGCCAGCTCGAAGACGAGTCGAGGATGAGCGCGAGCGAAACGGCCTTGCTCAACGAACGCGAAAGCTCGGAACTGCGCGAACAGTTCATCGCCGTGCTGGGCCACGACTTGCGCACGCCCCTGTCTTCCATACTCACCGGCGCCGAGCTGTTGCAGCGCCTGCCGCTCGAGCCGAAGGCGCTGTCCATTGTCGAACGCATCAAGCGCAGCGGACGCCGCATGTCCAGCCTGGTCGACGACGTGGTCGATTTCACGCGCGGCCGGATGGGCGGCGGGATCGCGCTCAACGCGAGCGACACCAGCGAGCTCGGACAGCACCTGCGCCATGTGGTGGCCGAGCTGACCGACGTGCACGCGGGCCGCGCCGTCGTGAGCGACATTGCACTCGACGACACGGTGTTCTGCGACCCCAAGCGGATCGCGCAGATGCTCTCGAACCTGCTGGTCAATGCGCTGACACACGGTGCGCAAGACCAGCCGGTGCAGGTCGTCGCGCGCAGCGAGGACGGCGGCATCTTCCTGTCCGTGACGAATGCGGGCATGCCGATCGGCCCGGAAAAAATGCCCCAGCTGTTCCAGCCGTTCAGGCGCGGCACCAACACCAGCACCGCGGACGGGCTCGGGCTCGGGCTGTATATCGCCTCCGAAATCGCGCGCTCGCACGGCGGCACCCTGAGCGTCACCTCGACCGCAGACGCGACCACATTTTCATTCACGTTGCCGAAACCGGCGCGCGAATAGTTGCCGCGCCGTTGCGACAAAACGGCATTCATTTCGATTCCTCTTACACGCGGACCGGCTTCCGGATGCGGGCAGTTTCACGCCTGCATTGATCGTTTGAGTGAAGTCAACGCGTCCATACACAGCGCTTGCGCGGAACACAGTGAAGGAACCACTATGGTTGCTACCAAGCGGCTTCTGCCGCGCGGTGCGGCCGCAATCTCCTTACCGAAGCAACAACGATCCTTAAAAAGAAAGAGCAGGTTTCATGGTTAACGTTCACCTGTATCCGTCGCCATTTCTCAACGAAAGCCGCATCCTGCGCGAGGCAGGGTCGTTGGCGCGGCTCGGCCTGTTCGAACGCATCGACCTGGTCGGCATCGGGCAGCAGGGAGTGCCGGGCAGCGAACAGGTGCAGGACGGCATCCGGATCCTGCGCCTCGGAAGGGGCGGCGGCACGGGCGGCATGGTCGACAAGATCGCCCGCACGGGCGGCTGGAGCCACGCCGTGTTTCAGCGATATCGCAACGAAAAAATTGCGTGCATCAACTGCCACAGCGTGACCACGCTGCCCCTGGGCGTCATGCTCAAGCGGATGACGGGCGCCAGGCTGGTGTACGACGCGCACGAACTCGAAACCGAAGCGAACGGCTTGCGCGGCGTGCGCAAATATCTCACCAAACAGGTCGAGCGTGCGCTGATCCGGCACGCCGACCATTGCATTTTCGTGGGCGGCGCGATCGAGCAATGGTATGTCCGCGAATACGGGCTGGGCAACACGACGGTGCTGTACAACTGCCCGCCGCGCCAGGACATGCCGCACACCGATCACTTCCGCAAGACCTATTCAATCGCGCACGACAAGCCGGTGTTCCTGTACCAGGGCGTGATTGGCGAGGGCCGCGGCATCCGGCCGCTGCTGGAGGCCTTCGCCAGGCTGGGCGAACGCGCGGTGCTGGTCGTGATGGGATACGGGCTGCTGGCGGACTGGTTCGCGCAACAGGCTGCGCGCCATCCCACCATCCACTATCACCCCGCGGTCGCGCCCGAGCGCTTGCTCGCGTACACCGCCGGCGCCGACTTCGGGCTGTCGGTGATCGAGGGGACCTCGCTCAGTTACGAGTACTGCATGCCCAACAAGCTGTTCGAATACGTGATGGCCCGCAAGCCGGTGCTGGTGTCGCCGACCCGCGAGCAAAGCGAGTTCGTACGTCACCACGCGATCGGCGAGGTGGCCAGCGACACCTCGGCGCAAGCGATCCAGGAGGCGGTGCTGCGCTTGCTCGAGCGCACGCCGGCGAGCCTGCAAAGCGCGCTGAGCCGCACCCGCGACGAATTTTGCTGGGAACGGCAGGAGGCCAAGCTGGAGGCGGCCTATGTCGACGCGCTGGGCTTTCGGCCGCGGCCGCACCACTTTCAAGCCTCGACCTTGGTGAGCCGACATGATCTCTGTGGTTGATTACGGCGTATGCAATCTCGGTTCCATGCTCAACATGTTGCGCAAGGTGGGCGCGCGCGCCGAGCTGGTGTCGAGCGCGGAGGAAATCGGGCGCGCCGGGAAAATCATCCTGCCAGGCGTGGGCGCGTTCGACCATGGCATAGCCGCATTAAGGGAGCGCGGCCTGTTCGAACCGCTGCGCAAGAAGGCGCTGCGGGACCGCGTGCCGCTGCTGGGGGTCTGCCTCGGCATGCAGATGCTGGGCCGCGGCAGCGAGGAAGGCAGCACGCCCGGCCTGGGCCTGATCGAGGCCGACAGCCGGCGTTTTCGCTTCGCCCAGGACAGCGGGCACAAGGTGCCGCACATGGGCTGGAGCCTGCTGGCAAAGCGCGGCGAATGCCCTTTGCAGGACGGGCTGGACGGTGCGACGCGTTTCTATTTCTGTCATTCGTATCACATGGTGTGCAGCGACCCGGCCGATGTCGTGGCCAGCGCCAGCTACGGCCACGAGTTCGTGGCGATGGTCCGGCATGACAATGTGTACGGCGTACAGTTCCATCCGGAGAAAAGCCACCGCTTCGGCATGGCGCTGCTCCATAATTTCGCGGGGATCTAGATGCTGCATGCGCGCGTGATTCCCTGCCTGCTGATGCGCAATGCCGGGCTGGTCAAGACCGTCATGTTCAGGCATCCACGCTACATTGGCGATCCCATCAACGCGGTGCGCATCTTCAACCAGAAGGAAGTCGACGAGCTGGTTTTTCTCGACATCGGCAATGAAGCTGAACGCAGCGCGCCCGACTTCGACCTGCTGGCCGACATCGCCAGCGAGGCATTCATGCCGTTCGCTTACGGCGGCGGCATCACCGGCATCGACCAGGTGAAACGCCTGTTCGGGCTGGGCGTGGAAAAAATCATTCTCAACACCGCCGCAGCCGACAATCCCGGCCTGGTATCGCAAGCGGCCGGGCTTGCCGGCAGTTCCGGCGTGGCCGTCTCGATCGATGTGCGGCGCAACTGGCTGGGCCGGTATTCGGTGTGCGTGGGATCGGGCGCGCGCGACCTGAAACGCGAACCGGCCGCGTATGCGCGCGAGATGGAGCAGCTAGGCGCGGGAGAAATCCTGCTCAATGCCATCGACCGCGACGGCACCATGCAAGGCTATGACCTGGAGCTGGTGCGCCGCGTGTGCGAAGCGGTGTCGGTGCCGGTGGTGGCGGCCGGCGGCGCGGGAAGCCTGCATCATTTTCGCGAGGCGGCCGAGGCCGGCGCTTCCGCGCTCGCGGCCGGCAGCATGTTTGTCTTTCACGGCAAGCACAACGCCGTGCTCATCACCTACCCCGACTACGAAGAACTAGCGAGCTTATTCCGATGACTTCCGTCTCCCCACACATGCATTATCCGGCAGCGCAGGACCTCTCCTACCGGGCCTGCACCCGCTGCATCATGGACAGCGCGGCCGACCGCCAGATTGCGTTCGACGCCGAAGGCCTGTGCAACCACTGCAGGCGCTATGACGAACTGGTCGATACGCGCAGGCTGCGCGGCGAACAGGGCCGCGCAGCCTTGCGCATGCTGGTCGAGCGGATCAAGGCCGCCGGGCGCGGGCGGGAATACGACTGCATCATCGGCGTGAGCGGCGGGGTCGACAGCACCTATGTCGCCTACCTGGTCAAGCAGCATGGCCTGCGCCCGCTGGCGGTCCACTTCGACAACGGCTGGAACTCGGAACTGGCGACCAGGAACATCGAGCGGGTACTGCGCAATATCGGCATCGACCTGCACACCTGTGTCGTCGACTGGGACGAATTTCGCGACCTGCAGCTGGCCTTCCTGCACGCCTCGACTCCCGACGGCGAAATTCCGACCGACCACGCGATCGGCGCCCTGCTATGGAAGGAAGCGGCGCGGCGCGGCATCAGGCACATCATCTCCGGGATGAATTTCGCCACCGAATCGATCAGCGTGCCGGACTGGTCGTACGGACACTCGGACTGGCGCTTCATCAAGGACGTGCACCGCCGGTTCGGGCAGGTGCGCCTGAAAACCTACCCCCATTTCAGCCTGCCGTATCTGTTCTACGCGAACATCATTCGCGGCGTGCGCATCGTCTCCATCCTCAACTATGTCGATTACAACAAGGAGCAGGCGATGGAAGTGTTGCGCACCGAGTTGGGCTGGAAGAACTACGGCGGCAAGCACCATGAGTCGATCTATACGCGTTTCTATCAAGGCTATTTATTGCCCAGGAAATTTGGCGTGGACAAACGCTACGGCCACCTGTCGGACTTGATCAATGCCGGCCAGATCAGCCGCGCGGAGGCATTGGCGGAAATCGAGCGGCCGCCGTACGCGGAACAATTGCAGGAACAGGATCTCGCCTATGTGTGCAAGAAACTGCGCTTGTCGGAACAGCAGTTCGAGGCCATCATGCGTGCGCCGGTCAAGACCTTCAGGGACTATCGCAATCTTTTCGGCGTGGTGCAACTGCTGCGCGCAAGCGTTAATTTCCTGCGCAAGAGCCGCCTGTATCCGCGCTAGCCGAAACAGCCACATCAGGATGGTGACGAGCAACGACAGCGGCACGCTGGTACCGCGCCCCCGCAGGACGCACGAGGTGCCAGTGTCAACTCCTCGTCTGACCGTCCCCGCCGCCCATGGTTCACGCCACGCCCCCTCTCCCGCTTGATCTGAGTCATGTCGATACCAGCGAGAATGCCTAGGATGAAATGGACCTGGACGCAATGGGAACCCAATGCCCGACCAAACGGCTATCCCGCGGTGGGAGCACTTTCAGCATGGCGCCGACAGCGGCATCCGCGGCATCGGCGCGACCAAGGCGCAAGCGTTCGAGCAGGCCGCGCTTGCCCTGAGCGGCGTGATCAGCGCGCCCCAAAAAATCCGCGCACTGAACGCGGTCGATATCGACTGCGACAGCGACGATGACGAAGTGCTCCTGCTCGACTGGATCAACGCACTCATTTTCGAAATGAGCGCCCGCAACATGCTGTTCGGCCGCTATCAGGTGACGCTGGACGGACCGGCGCTGTCGGCCAGCGCGTGGGGCGAACCGGTCGATGTCGCGCGCCATTCGCCCGCGGTCGAGCCGAAAGGGGCGACCTTCACCGAACTGAGGGTCGGGCAGGACGACGCCGGCAACTGGATCGCGCAATGCGTGGTGGACGTCTGAACGGACCTGTCGAAGTTCATCAAGGGATGAGGCGGCCCTTAAAACTGTTCCCACTCCTGGTCGGTGGCGGCGCGCGCGTTGAAGGCGATCTTGGGCCGGGCGGGAGCGCGTGCGGCTGCCT
>JBAQKU010000561.1:0-15460 GCA_049301315.1 Telluria sp. | reverse complement strand
CAGCCGTAGAAGCGACCCAGGCCGCAGCAACGGCGGCCGCCAACGCTGCGCTGGAAGCCGACAAGGCCCGCCGTGCATCGATCACAGTGGCCTTCGCCAAGTTTGCCAGCATGCCCGGTGTCGCAGCCGTCCAGGCGGCGTGCGCGGACGACTATGCGTGCACGGTGGAGCAGGCCAACACCAAGCTGCTCGCCCACCTGGGCCAGGGTTCCGCCCCGGTCGCCGGCAGCTATATCGTCACGCTCGAAGATTCGCGGGACAAGTTCCGCGCGGGCATTCAAGCCTCGGTCATGGCGCGCGCAAGCCTGGCAAAGGACGACGGCGCAAACAACTACCGCAGCTACAGCATGATGGAAATCGCGCGCGAGTGCCTGGTCCATGCCGGCGTGCCCACACGTGGCATGGACAAGATGTCCATCGTCTCGGCAGCGTTCACCCATACCGGCAGCGACTTTGCGCTGCTGCTGGCTAATGTCGCAAACAAGGCCATGATGAAGGGCCACGAGGAAGCGGACGAGACGTTCCAGCTGTGGACATCGAAAGGCAGCTTGGGCGACTTCAAGCCTGGCAAACGCCTCGATCTGAATACCTTCCCATCGCTGGCGAAGGTGCAGGATGGCGGCGAATATACGAACGCCACCGTCGGTGAGCGCGGCGAGACTGTGCAGCTGGCAACCTATGGCAAGAAGTTCTCGATCACGCGCCACACCATCATCAACGACGACCTGGACGCGTTCACGAAGATCCCGCGCCGTATGGGCCGGGCGGCCATCCGCACGGTGGGCGACCTGGTGTATGCCATCCTCACCAGCAATCCGGCCATGTCGGACGGCACAGCGTTGTTCCACGCCGACCACGCCAACCTGCTTGTGGGCGCTGGCATCACCACGGCCGGCGTCGACGCTATGCGCGTCGCGATGGCGAAGCAGACCGACGGAACGGCTGCAGCTCTCAACATCCGCCTGGCAAAGCTGCTGGTGCCGATCGCGCTCGAAGGTACTGCGAAGGTCGTGCGTGACAGCGAATTTGAAGTTGGCGCCGCTGCGAAAAACAACACCGTGCCGAATTCGATCCGCGGAACCTTCGAGGTGATTTCCGATGCGCGCCTCGATGCCAACTCGGCAGCTGTCTGGTACGGCACCGCCAACCAGGCCATGCATGACACGGTCGAGGTCAGCTACCTGGACGGCAACGAAGCGCCCACGCTCGAGCAGCAGAACGGCTGGAACGTCGATGGCGTCGAGTTCAAGGTGCGCCTGGACGCAGGCGTCAAGGCGCTCGACTTCCGCACCATGCAGAAGAACCCAGGCTAATCCATCGCATCAATGGCGCCGTGCGAGCGGCGCATTGCAAACTCAATAGGAGCCAACAATGGCCAAGAATTACATTCAAGAGGGCGATGTCCTCGACTACACCGCCGGCGGCGCCGCAATTGCGGCCGGCGCCATCGCACTGATGGGTAAGCGCATCGGCGTGGTACTGGCGGACATCGCGGCCAATGCAATCGGTGCGGTTTCGGTGACCGGTGTTTGGTCGATCGCAAAACTTGCGACCGACGTGGTTGCTCAAGGCGACTTGCTGTACTGGGATGCTGCCAACAGCCGCCTGACCAAGAGCGATGTCGGCAATACCCTTGCTGGCTATGCCGCCACGGCGGCCGGCAACGGCGTCGCGACCGTCAGCATCAAAATCAACGGCTGATCGTGTTCGACCAGCTCGAGGCCCGACTGAATCGCGTCGCAATGGCGAAACTGGCCAATGCGACCGCGACCATCGGCGCCAATTCAGTTCCGGTGATTTTCGACGCCGAGTACAAACAGGGCATGGTCGGCGCGATCGGAATGGGGGCGTCGTCGCCGCAGATGGTCATCAGCTCGGCCGACGTCCCCGCCGATTTCGTCGACATGGTGATCGAGGTCGACGGCGCTTCCTGGACGGTGGCTGACCGGCAGCCTGACAGCCGTCAGCCCACCGGACTCACCGTTGTATTCCTGGAAAAAGCATGACCACCAAACACCTCCAGATTGCGACCGCCATCGTTGACATGCTGAAAGCTGACGCTGTCGCAGCCGGCCGCGTCTACGGCGCGCGTACCAGGGCAATCAGCGCCGAGCAGCCGAACGGCGTCGTCGTTCGGCTGGAGCGCAGCATGTCCCACCTCGCATCCGTGCAAGGCGGCCCTACTGGCTGGACAACGCTGATCGCGATCGAGTGCTATGGCCGGGCAGTGGGCGGCGCGCCGGATGCAGTCGCCGACGAGATTGTCGAGTCGGTATTCGATTCAATGGCCGCGGGTCCCACCCTCGGTGGCCTCGCACAGGACATCGAGCCGCTCGAAGGCGACACGCTGTCCTGGGATTTCGATGAACTCGATTCAAACCTTGCGTGCATCACGGCGAAATTCGTGGTGAGGCACCAAACCACCGGAAGGACTTTGACATGACGGAACCCGTCTCGCTTCAGAAAGAACATGCGCGCGTGCAGCCGCCGCTGGCAGCGCCAGTAGTGCAGCACGCAGAACCCAAAGAGGGTGGCAGCTACACCCGCAACATCAACACCGGCGCGCTTGTCAAGTCTGAACTGGCGCCGGTCCATCAACCCGATCAGGAGTAATCCATGGACCGCCTTATTCGCAAAACGGTAATTCTCGCCAAACTGGAGGATGTGTACGCTCAAGATGCGCTCCCCACTGGCGCGGCCAATGCCCTCGTCGTTAGCAACCTCAGCATTAACCCTCTGAACGCGGAATATATTGCGCGCGGGATCATTCGTGATTACCTCGGCGCGTCGGAAGAACTGCCGGGCGCAAGCTACATCGAATGCGGGTTCGATCTCGAACTGGTGGGCGCGGGCGTCATCGCGACACCGCCCCCTTGGAGTCCGCTGATCCGTGTGATCGGATTTGCCGAGGTGATCACGGCCGCCGTGCGCATCGATTATGTCCCAGTGTCCACAGCGTTCGAGTCGGCGACTATTTACTGGTACGACGACGGGGTATTGCACAAACTGCTGGGCGTTCGCGGCACCGCCACGATGGATTTGACGGTGGGGCAGAAGCCGGTGATCTCGTTCAAGCTCATGGGCGTCGACGGCGGCATTGTGGCCACGCCAAACGTCGCAACGACCTTGACCGCCTGGCGTGTTCCACAGATTGTTACCGATGCCAACTCGGGCGACCTTACCTTCGGCGCCACGCATGATGCGGTTGCCGCGCCGGCTTTCGCATTGGGCACGAGCTACCCGAGCCAAGGGCTCACCGTCGACCTGGGTATCAAGGCGAATTTCCAGAAGCTGCTGGGCGGTGAATCGATCGCCATTTCCGAGCGCGAAGTGACAGGCGCCGTGAAACTGAAGCTGACAGCGGCGCAGGAAGTTGCCTTCATGGCGGCCGTGAAGGCGGCGACGCTGACCAGTATCGGCCTGATTCACGGCACGGTGGCGAACGACAAGGTCATGGTGTTCATGCCGTCCGTGCAGAGGAAAGAGCCGACCAAAGAAGAGCTGAACGGCGAACGCATGAATGGCTACAAATTGCGCATGCTCCCTGTCGTCGGTAACGACGAGATCCGCATCGCCACCAGTTTCGCATAACCCCGGGGCGTCGTGCCCCGTTATACAAGGAAAATCATGAGCAAGAAATACAAAATTGTCGTCAGCGACACGGTGGCAGTGCAGGTCAAGGGGGCGTTGTCCGACGCGGACGGGAAGCCAGTGTCCTTCAAATTCACCCTGGCATGCAAGCGCCTTGGCGCCGAAGAATACAAGGCGCGGATGGAAGGCGAATCCACGACCAAGGACGTGATGCAGGAGGTGACTACCGGGTGGAGTGGGCAACGCCTGGTACTGGAGGAGGACGGCACCCCTGCCGAATTCTGTGCGGACGCGCTCGATGCGCTGCTCGATATCAATGGTATGGCCAACGTTTGCTTCGTCGCATACGGGAAGGAATCTGGGGCTCACGCAAAAAACTAGCGGAGGTCGCGCGCCACGAGGCGCTCGGCCAGATCGTGTGCGATGAGCAGCGCGAGCAGGAGTTCCAGGAAGTCGACGAGGCCGCCGCCGCTTTTGGCCTGGTGCCGGTTTTCGTCGACGATGAAATGCCGGAGCCTTTGTATTTATGGCCTGAGAACGTGCGGAGCTGGAACCTGTTCCTGGCCGTATCCACGCAATGGATCGCCGGCGGCAATGGAGTGATCGGCCTGAACTATCCGGGCGTCGAGGTGGTGATGCGCAAATGGCGCATCAAGCGCCAGGATGAACAAAAAACATTTTCCGAAATTCAGGTAATGGAGCGCGCAACCTTGCGGGCGTGGAGCGAGCGAAAAAAATGAGCGGATCCAGTGTAATCGTTACGGCCCAAGCCGAGCAGGCAATTCGCGAGTTCGAGCGCCTGCGCGTCGAGGCGACCGGGTCGTTGCGGCAAATATCTGAACTGGGCGGCAAGCTGAGCGGCGTGTTTGCCTCGCTCGGAGCTGGCCTCTCGATCGCTGCCTTCGGATCCTGGATCAAGGGCGCAATCGATGCAGGCGACGCGGCCAGCAAGCTGTCGGCGCGGACTGGCGTTGCCGTAAAAGACATCGCTGGCCTACAGCTTGCGTATGACCTTGGCGGCGCTGGCGGTGAGGCATTTGCCACGTCAATGGGCAAGCTTTCAAAGGAGATGGTCGACGGCGGCAAGAATCTGGGCGCGCTTGGTATAAAAACCAAGGATGTTTCTGGCACATTCAGGAGTACAAAGGATGTGATGTACGACGCCGCCGATGCATTCGCTGGAATGCAGGATGGAGCGCAAAAGACTGCTTTTGCGTTGGAAATTTTCGGCAAGTCGGGCGGTGAACTGATTCCTTTGCTCAACGGTGGCTCTGCGGGGCTCCGTGAAATGGATGAGATGGCGCAAAAGCTGGGCCTGACAATGAGTGCGGAAACCGCCGCCAACGCCGAAAAATTCAACGACACACTGGACTTGCTGAAGATGGGCAGCCAGGGCGTTGCGCGCGGCATCGCGGCCGAGCTGCTGCCGACGCTGAGTAGCTTGGCTGGCTCGTTCCTCGACACCATGACCACAGGCGACAAGTTGAAAAAGACTGCCGATTTTCTGGCTGCCGGCCTGAAGCTGCTGTACTCGGTCGGGCTCGGCATCGTCGAGGTTTTTTCGACCGTTGGCAAAACCATCGGCGCGGCCGGTGCGCAGATCGTCGCGATCATGTCCGGCGATTTCAAGATGGCATCTAAGATCGGCCGCGAATGGCAGGCCGATATCGGGGCTAGCTGGGCCGACACTGCGAAATCAATATCGGCCGCGTGGGACACGTCCGGCAACGCGACCGTCGACTCGATGTTGAAGATTCAGAAAACGTCGAAATCCCTGCATGCCAGCGCCGCTGAAATTGAAAAACAGACAGCGGCGGCCAAGAAAGAATCTGAGGCTCAGGCCAAACTCATGGCCGAACTGTCCGGGGTGACTGGTTCCTACATGGAGGATTTGACACGCCTTCAGGTGCTGCGCGTGAAACAGAATTTGACCGATGAACAGTATGTCGCCCTGATGACCGATCTGATCGGAAAGCAGCCTGGCGCGAAAAAGGTCATGGACGACTACGCCAAGTCGATCGAGGCGGCGAATAAAGTGAAAGAGGCGGCGAACAAGCTTGACTCCGCCACGTACGAAAGCCTGACAAAAGGCACCACCGCGGTTGAGGATCAGGTCAAGGCGATGGCGCGCCAGGTCGAAACATACGGCCTTGTCGAATCCGCCGTCGCCAGTCTCGACTTAGCCAAGGCCAAGGCGCGTCTAGCTGCTGGTCCGGCGTCCTACGCCGAACTGGTCGCGCTCGATGCGCAGATTGCCGCATTTGAAAAACTCGGGAAGTTGGCCAGTACGAAGGAAAGCCTGGATGCTACAAAGGCAGCCAACGCGGAATCGGTCAAGGACTATGATTCCACCGTCAAAAAATACGGCGACCTGTTTAGCAACGGCTTCGCCGACATGCTCAACAACGGCAAGGCCGGCTGGAAATCGTTTACCAAGTCGCTGACCACTACCTTCAAGACATCGGTTGCCGATCAGATATACAAGATGTTCGCGCAGCCGTTTGTGATGAAGCTGGTCGCTAGTCTCGTGGGGGTGACAGGCGCCGGTTTGGCGGGCGTGGCTCAGGCGGCGGCTGGTGGCGGTCCTGGTGCTGCCAGCTCGATCGGATCCAACCTTGGCCTGGCCGGAACGATTGGAAGCATTGGCGCTGGTGCAATGCAAACTGCTGGCGCGATCCTGAGCGGCCAAATCGGCTTAGGCAGCACCCTGAGTGCCGGTCTCGGTGCGATCGGCACTGGCACCGCTTCTGGCATAACAGCAGGTCTGTCATCCGTTGTGGGCGCACTCGGTCCGATTGCGCTCGGCATCGCCGCCGCCGTCGCAATCTGGAAGAAGCTCGACACGTCCGGCACGTACCACACTGGTGGTGCATCGTCTGCATCGTCGGCTGGTGTGTCCACGATCCGCGCCGAGTCGCTTGGCTTTGAAGTTACGCGCACCAACGCCGACACGGAGAAAATGACTGCGGGCCTGGTAACGGGCATCGTTAGCATCCTGGACAGCACTGCGCTCGCGTTCGGCAAGACCGCAGGCTATACCGCCGCGACCGCATTTGCCGATGACACCAGCAAGGATGGCGCATGGGGCGCGCTGCTGATCGGGAAGCTTGGCGAAAAGATCATTGACTGGCAGGACACTAAAACCGGTAGCTGGGCCCCGAAAGTTTTTGCGGATGGCGCAGCCGGGCAGACCCAATACCTTGCCGCCCTGAGTACATCGGTACGCACCGCGCTTGACGGCATCGGGCTGCCTGCATGGGCGCAGACGATGCTTGACGGCCTTGGCGCAGCTCCTGCAATCGAGGACATCGCCAAAGTCGTTGACAGCATCAACGCAACGCAGCGCGCGCTTGTCATCATGGGTGATCGGATGGCCGGCTTTGCTAATCTGAGCGATGACGCGACATCGGCGCTGATCAAGGCGTCGGGCGGGATTGATGTACTGGCGAATAACGCATCTGCCTACTACGACATTTTTTACGACGAGGGCGAGAAGGCTGCGGCCACCACCAAGCAGGTAGCCGACGCCTTGGCCGCTGTGGGCTTGGCGATGCCTACCACGCACAATGCTTTCCGCGCACAGGTTGAGGCACAACTGGCGCTTGGTGATGCTGGTGCGCCAGCCGTAGCCGCTCTGCTTGGCGTGGCGAGCGCATTTGCTCAAGTCACACCAGAACTCAAAGCCACCGCCGCAGCCGGCCGCACAGCCGCCGACATCCTGAGCGAGCGCATCGACCAGCAAAAGCAGCTTGACCAACTCACGATGTCCTCTGCCGAATTGCTGGCCCAGAAGCGCGCTGCGCTTGACGAGAGCAATCGTCCGCTGTTTGACCAGGTGCAAGTCGCGCAATCAGCAAAGGTCGCAGCCGATGCCCTCGCATCCGTCAATCGTGACTATCAGCAGCAGATCGACGCGCTGGTGAAGGCATCCTTGCCATTGGCCCAGCAGCGCGCGCTGGAAGTCGCCGGAATGGACGCGTCGACCTTGGCGCTGCACGCGCAGCTGGGAGCGCTTCAAGCAGCAGCCGAGGCTACAGCAGTGAAGACAGCAGCCGACAAAGCCGCGGCCGACGCCCTCGCATCCACCAATAATGGCTATCAGCAGCAGATCGACGCACTCGTAAAAGCATCGCTGCCACTCGCCCAGCAGCGCGCGCTCGAAGTGGCCGGCATGGATGCCTCCACGCTCGCCCTGTACGAACGCCTCGAGGCGCTGAGGGGCGATACTGCCGCGTCTGTCGCCCATGCCGCGCTGATGGAATCCAATCAGGCGCGCGCAGACGCTGCTTATGCAAAGTCGGTGTCCGACCGTCAGGCGCAGGACAGCGCCGCGGCAGCGCTGGCGGCATCCTTGCTGAACCAGCGCGCCGGCATGGAAATCACGCTTTACAATCTGACCCATACAGCAGCCGAGCAGGCGGCCGCCCAGCGTCAGCGCGAGCTGGCCGGCATGGACGCGACTTTGCGCCCGCTGCAGTCGCAGATCTTCGCGATGCAGGACCAGGCATCGGCTGCCGCACAAGCTGCAACCGCGCTTGAGAATGCCGCCGCCTCTGCGCGCGCGATCGGAGGCGAGCGTGTCGGGCTCCAGCGCGAGATGTTCCAGCTGCAGGGCGACACCAACGCGTTGCGCCAGATGGAAATTGCGGCGCTCGACCCGTCGAACCGGGCGTTGAAGGAATCGATCTTTGCGCTGCAGGATAAGATGGCGGCCGATCAAGCCGCGGCCCAGGCCCAGGCTGCAGCTGCGGCGATGGCTCAGCAGATCGCACAAGCGCAAGCCCAAGCGCAAGCGCAGGCCGCCGAGGAACAACGGCGCGCAGCCGAGGAACAGGTGCGCGCCGCCGAGCAGCTGAAGAGCGCCTGGGGCTCCGTTACCGATTCGATCTTCGACGAGGTGGCGCGCATTCGTGGCCTTATTTCCGGTGGCGGCGTCGAATCGCTCTCAGCCGCGCAAACGAAATTCGCCATCGCTACGGCGCAAGCTCGGGCCGGCGACATGGACGTGACCAAGATGCTGCCGCAATTGTCGCAGACGATGCTCCAGCTGGCCGAGACGAACGCTGTCACGGCGTTCGACCTTCGTCTGATCCGCGCACAGACTGCCTCGAGCCTGCAAATGACTGCGGGCTTGCTCGGCAAACAGTTCGGCCTGGCTGTGCCAAGTTACGACGTCGGCACCGATTCCGTGCCGCAGACCGGGCTGGCCCTGATCCACGAGGGTGAGAAGATCACGCCTGCCGCATACAACAACCCATATACGCCGCCGGGCGAATCCGGCGCATCCAGCGCCCAATTGGTCGCAGAGATCAGGAGCCTGCGCCAAGAGAACCGCGAGATAGCGCGCCGGCTCGACGCCGCCCTGTACGCCATCGCTAAGAACACGGGCGAGACCGCCGGCGTGCTTGAGGCGGCAGTCAACGGTGAAGTGCCTGTGCTTGTGAAGGTGGCGCCATGATTGTGCTTGATCCGATTCCTGTCACCGATGCGATCCTGATTTCGACCAACGTTCCCGAAACCGATTATCCGGCATTCGATCCGAACGGGGTCTACGCCGCTGGTGATCGCGTCATTACGGTGGCCACTGACGTGCACGACATCTACCAGCAGCTGCTGGGCACGGCGTCGACCGTCACGCTCACGATTGCCGCGCCATGCGTAGTAAGCAAGGTTGCGCATGGCTACCCGGCAAACCAGCCGGTGAAGTTGACGACGACTGGCGCGCTGCCGACCGGCCTTGTCGCGGGCACCACCTACTACGTCAAGTCTCCGACGGCCGATGCGTTCAACCTGAGTGCGGCGCCAGGCGGCGCTGCCATCAATACTACCGGCGTGCAAGCGGGGGTTCACACCTTGACGGCCAATGCCATCGGCCAGACACCGGCCACCAGCCCGACCTACTGGACCCTGGTCGGTGTGACGAACGCGCGCAAGATGTTTGACGAGCTCAACAACACGCAAACCGAGAATGCCGAGTCGATTGTGATCTCACTCACGCCATCGCAGATCGCGGGCGGCCTGTACCTGGGCGGTGTCGTTGCCGACGATATCGTGGTCACTGTTACAGATCCTGTGGATGGCGTCATCTACGACCGTACTGAAAGCCTGATCCAGTCCACGTCGGGCAGTAGTTTTTTCAACTGGTGCTTCGGACGTATCCGCCGAAAGAACTTCTTCCTCGCGCTCGATCTTCCGATGTACTACGAGTCGACCGTCCAGGTCTCGATCCTCAAGCCTGGCGGCATAGCCAAGTGCGGCATGTGCGCGCTCGGCCCGCTCACTGAGTTGGGCTTCACCACATACGGCTTGGGCGTCGAGGACAAGGATTACAGCAGCACGCGGTTTGACGTCGACGGCAGTAGCGAAACCACGGTGCGTGGCTATGCGAAGAAGATGTCGATCGATGTCCTGATCAATAACGACGTGATCGACTACGTGATCGACATCCTCCGCACGTTTCGCCAGCGGAATGTCCTCTATATCGGTGCCACTCAATTCGGTCACTCAGTCATCTTCGGAAAATATACGAGCTTTAAGAACGTCATTCCCGATTTCCCCACATCACGCATGGCGCTCGGCGTCGACGGAGTTATTTAATGGTTACTGTTGTCACAGCAATGCCGGTCCCGGCTCCTTCCAGGACGATGAATCAGGTCGCGTTCGATGCCGCGAATGCGGCGCGCATCGCAGCCGAGCCGCTGTACACGGCGCAGTTCAATGCGGCCGTGGCGGAAACGAACGAGAACGCGATTGTCGCTGCTGCTGCTGCTGCCTCTGCGGCCTCGCAAGTGGATCTCGCCACGGCCCAAGCAGAGTCCGCGTCCGCCAGCGCAAACGCTGCCGCCCTGACAGCCAATGCCGCCGCATGGGTCGCCGGAAATTACGCGTTCAACGCCAGCGCGATCAGCGGCCTCGACGGGCAGACCTACCGCAATTACGCCTCGGCAGGCGTGCGCAATGTGGACCCTAAGAATGACCCGACTAATTGGGTACAGCTCGGGGCATCAACACCGACTTTGATTCGCTCGCCACGCACGGCCAACACGATCCTCGGGGTGTCGGATGCCGCGACACTGATTGATATCACCACCGGTACTTTCACACAGACCTTTGATGCCGCCGCCACGCTTGGTTCGGGTTGGTACTGCTACCTGCGCAACAGCGGAACAGGGAACGTCACCAGCCTGAACACGGTTTTGTCCCCGGGCACATCTGTAATTGTCCAGTGTGATGGGGTCGGGTTTACGACACTAGCTGTATCGGATACTGCCGTTGGGGATACCGTAACTACACTTAATACGTTATCTGCCCCGGGCTGGCTGGTGGCGGGCACTTATCCGCAAGCGAGCTACCCGATCCTTTTTAGTAAACTTGGCGCACCACCCGATGGAACCGTTGTAGTGCAAAGAACCCTACCAGCCATTGAAGGCTGGCGTGGTATAGCGTTTGGTAATGGTGTATTTGCTGGGGCTGCATATAGTGGGACTCTTACGGCGGCCTTTAGTTCAACGGACGGCATCACATGGACAGCAAGAACTATGCCGGTGGCAGCAAACTGGAGTGGTTGTGCTTTTGGTGGCGGTGTGTTTGTGATGGTCAGCTTAAATTCAACAATCGCTGCAAGCTCTACTGATGGGGTTATCTGGACACAGAGGGCTCTTCCAACAGGCAGCGGCTGGCAAAGCGTGTCGCACGGAAACGGCCTTTTTGTTGCGGTAGCGGCTGGCTCAGCGATAGCTTCAACATCTGCTGACGGGATTACCTGGACAAACCGTGTACTTCCCTATTTAGGGGCATGGAAAAGAGCCGTTTTTGGGAATGGGGTATGGGTTGCTATAACAACCGACGCAGGCACCGCATATGCAACGTCACCAGATGGAATTAACTGGACACAGAGAGCGCTGGTGGTGTCTCTTACTCCTACATCTATAGCGTTCGGCAATGGGATTTTTGTGATAGTCACATCAACGACCGCAGTACTGACATCACCGGATGGAATTAACTGGACACAAAGGGCTAGCGTAATTAGCTCCCCTTCGGCACTTGCTTTTGGGGCAGGCGTCTTTTTTGCGATAGGAGGGTCTATGTCCGCCAGATCGGTGGACGGTATAACTTGGACATCAACAGGCGCTGGGGGTGGGGCCAATACCTTTTTTGAACTGGCTTTTGGGGTGGGTTTGTTTGCGAGCCCTGCACAAAATGTGGCGTCGGTGGCCACATTTGCCCCGTATAGCTATGACTACACAACACAATTTAAAGTGCCCGGCCTTACCCCGTCGGCACCGTTCGTCACCTATACAAAAGGGGGGTAATTAATGAGCGCACATCAAATAGATGCCGGGGGCGTTACCCCAAATACCGTGTTTTGGAATGGCACGGCTGTCGTCGAAATGCCGCGTGATACTACAGCAGAAAAAACCGCCTTCATCCTCCAAATAGACGCCGATGCTGACGCACTAATCCGCGCAGTTATCGGCGAACGTGCGAGCCAATACGAAGGCGCAGAGCGCGAAGCACTGGCTTACAAAGCAGCAGGCTACACCGGAACAGTGCCCCCGAAAGTGCAAGCATGGGCAACGGCGAAAGCTCAGACGGCAACGTGGGCGGCTGATAGTCAGATAGCGACTGCTGCGACATGGCGCTCCGCAGAGGATGCGCTGTATGCGAAGCGACTGCTGCTGAAAGAGACGGCCAGTAATGCGGTAGATGCTGCTGCGCTTGACGCGGTGAAGGTGCAATGGGCGACGTTTCTGGTGGCGCTCAAAGGCCAACTGGGGCTGTAAGTCAGGCTATTACACGGGGGGGTGCGATGACGTTCCAAGCTGCGATGTACAAAGGGACAAGGCCCGGAATGCCGGGCGTCTATAACCGTGCGGTTCGCGCGTGGGAACGCGGGGATTACAGTCACGTTGAAATGATTTTCAGCGATGGTATGGCCGCATCGTCCTCATTCATGGATGGCGGCGTGCGGTTCAAGCGGATCGAGTTCGACCCGGCGCATTGGGATTTTATCGACCTGCCCGCGCATCTGGAAGTCGGCGCGCGCCAGTGGTTCATTGATCACGAGGGTGAGGCATACGACCTGATGGGCAACGCACATTTCATCATCGGCTTTATCCCCGAGGCGCGGCGCAAGAAGTTCTGTTCCGAGGCGCTGGCCGCCGCGCTTGGCTTTCCTGATCCGTGGCGCTACGGGCCGAACGCGCTTGCGAGCACTCTCCGATTCATCAACCGACCCGCTCAACTTGAAAGGGCAATATGCCACAAGACCGCCACCTTACCGACGACGACGTGAAAGCGATCGTCGACCAGCTGGAGAACCGTGTGACCGAGCGTTTTTATGGTGACCTTGGCCGCGGCGTGTGGGGCGTGGTCTGGAAGGCCATCATCCTTGCGATTATTGGAATTGCGGCATACGGCTCGACGAAAGGATTCAAATGAAAAACTCATTCGTGAAATTGTTGCGCCGCTGCGCACGGCACCGCTCGCTGTTCCTGTTGGGCGGCGCCGCGGCTGCGCTGTGCGGCTCGCTATACTCCGATCCGGATCACGGCCTGTCGACTGTACTTGGCGGACTTGCGATCATCCAAGGCATCTGGGCTGTCGCTGCCGCGCACTTGGCGCGCAAGGCGCTGATGGATTACCTCGAGGCCGACATGCGCACGCTATTCCGGCGCGCCGGTGGCGATTCGATCGGCGCCGGCCTGGCGCTGATTGCGATCGCAATCATCCTGTTTGGCTTGCTGATGGTGTTTTCTCCGCGCGCGCACGCTGGCGATCTGCCGGCCGGCTTCTTCACGTACGGCCAAGTGCTGAAAGTCGAACAGCGCCGACACTGGCCAGCGCATCCAGATCCAGCCGTCCTCGCTGCATTGGTCGAGCAGGAGTCGTGTGTAAGCCTGACGTCGAAAAGCTGCTGGAACCCAAGGGCGCGCCTGAAAACGAGCAGGGAAGAAGGAGCGGGTATGGGGCAGATCACGCGCGCCTACCGCGTCGACGGTGGGCTGCGCTTCGATTCGCTCGACGGCATGCGTAGCCAGTACAGCGCCGAGCTGGGCGAGTTGTCCTGGTCGACCGTATACGCCAGGCCTGACCTGCAGCTGCGCGCCCTGGTGTTGATGAGCCGCGATGCGACGAGGCCGTTCCGGCCGGCGCCGGCAATGCTGGCGTTCGGCGACGCGGCATACAACGGCGGCGGCGCGGACGTCCAGAAAGAGCGGCGCGCGTGCGCGTTGTCAGCCGGTTGCGACCCGGGTGAATGGTTCGGCCACGTCGAGAGGCATTGCATGAAGTCGCGCCGGCCGCTGTACGGGAACCGATCGGCATGTGACATCAACCGCGAGCACGTGCGTAATGTGCTGCGGGTGAGGCGCGCTAAGTATGCTCCGTTCATGGCCGCAGCATGATCAACCTCATTCCGCCCCAATACCGGCTTTTGGCTAGTCTCGCGGCGCTGGCTGTGGCGCTCGCTGGATCGGCTGCAGCTGGCGCAGTAATCAATGGCTGGCGCCTCGATGGCGACCACCAGCGCGCTCTCGCGGAAAACAAGAAGGAATACGACGGCCTGGCCGACCAGGTCCGTGAGCAGAACCGCGCGGTCGACGCGTTGGCGGCAGCAAGCAAAACGGCGGATCAGCGCCGTCAGGTGGCCGAGACCTACACGGCCAGCATCATCGCAGGCCTGGACCGGCGCAGCGCTGCGGTCGCCGGCAGTAAAGCGGCGGACTGCGACGGCGTCTTGCGTGAAGCATGGGGGAAGTGGCAATGAAGATCGTCATTAATCTGGCCGCGGTGCTCGTCCTGGTCGGCTGCGGCGCGGCGCCACTGAAGCCGCTCGAGGTAAAGGTGCCTGTGGCAGTCGGCTGTTTGGGCGAGATCCCGGCACGCCCGGTGCCGGCGTTCGGGACTGGAGCATATCCAGGCGAGAAGCCGGCCGCGCAGGCCGCGCTCGTCGACGCGGCCGCGTGGGAGCGATACGCAATCAGGCTCGAGGCGACGATAGCCGGCTGCGACAAGAAAGCCGCAATGAGCAAGTAGGCAACGAAAAGACAGAGCGCCCGCCGTGATTGCGTCAACAACCAACGGCGGGCCTCAATCCACTGATAAGCCAGTGAACCAAGCCAAGGCCCTGCACCTCCCGGGAGGCCGGCGGAGTCTAGCATGATCCACAATAAAAAGGTTTACTTATGGCAACTCCTATCATTCCCTGGATTGGCGGAAAGCGCCGTCTCGCCGATCACCTTATCCCTCAGTTTCCACCCCACAAGTGCTATGTGGAGGTGTTCGCCGGCGGCGCTGCACTGTACTTCATGCGCCCGCCGGCCGAGGTCGAAGTCATCAACGACATCAACGGCGAGCTGGTCCGGCTCTACCGCGTGGTGCAGAACCACCTCGAGGAATTCGTCCGGCATTTCAAATTCGCATTGTCGAGCCGGGAGACATTCAAGTGGCACCAGGCTACGCCGCCGGACACGCTGACCGACATCCAGCGGGCGGTCCGGTTCTTCTACCTGCAGCAGCAAGCGTTTGGCGGGAAGGTCAACGGGCAGACCTGGGGCACGGCCACGACGGCGCCGCCGATCAACCTATTGCGCATCGAAGAGAACCTGTCCGCGGCTCATCTGCGGCTGGCTGGCGCCTTCATTGAGCACATGGACTGGTACAAGCTCATGGAGCGCTATGACCGGCCGCATACGCTGTTCTACCTCGACCCGCCCTATTGGGAAACCGAGGGGTACGGCGTTGGTGAGCGACAATTATCTTGGCCGGTAGACGACAACTATCTTGGCCGGTTTGTCACCTAAAACCGGCCCGGTGCGGAAGCGAGGTTTACAGTTGTCTCATTTAGCATGGAGCTGGGGAGATGACG
>JBAQKU010000560.1:0-1549 GCA_049301315.1 Telluria sp. | reverse complement strand
GTCGAGGACCGCGTGCGCGGGCTCGAAACCGGGGCCGACGATTACCTGGTCAAGCCGTTCGCCAGCGCCGAGCTGGTGGCGCGCATCAAGGCGCTGGCGCGCCGCAATACGCCCAAGCCTGCCGTGCTCAGCCTGGGCGCGCTCACGCTCGATACCTGCGCGCGCCGGGCCCGCATCGGCGAGCGAACGATCGAGCTGTCGGTGCGCGAATGGGCGGTGCTCGAATACCTGCTGCAGCACGGCGCGCGCGTCGTTTCCAAGCAGCAAATCATCGACGCCATCCTGCCCTGGGGCGACGACCTGACCCTGAACGCGGTCGAGGTCTACATTTCGCGCCTGCGCCTCAAGACGGCCGACGCCGGCATCGCGATCCGCACCATCCGCGGCTTCGGCTACATGCTCGAACAGAGCCCATGACCAGCATCCGGCTGCGCCTGCTCAAATGGCTGATCGGGCCGATCCTGCTGATCAACCTGGCCGGCGCGGCGCTTACCTACATGCTGGCCTGGGCTCCGGCCCAGCTGGCGTTCGACCAGGGCCTGGGCGAGGCCGCGCACGCGCTGGC
The DNA here is from genome assembly GCA_049301315.1 of Telluria sp. Classification (GTDB taxonomy): domain Bacteria; phylum Pseudomonadota; class Gammaproteobacteria; order Burkholderiales; family Burkholderiaceae_D; genus JBAQKU01. The sequence continues at coordinate 984 of JBAQKU010000560.1, read as the reverse complement.
CGCGCGTTTGCGCCCGAGCGCCGGGCAGGTCGCGTTCGACCTGCCGCGCGAGGCCGAACAGGTGCTCAGGGCCGACGAGACCGACGCCATCTACTTCGTGGTGCGGGCCAACGGCGCCAGCCAGGTGGCGGGCGACTTCGACTTCCCGCAGCTGCGCGCCGGCGCCCCGGCCTACGACGCGCTCATGCGCGGCGAGCCGGTGCGGGTGGCAGCGGTGCAGGTCCAGGCCGGTCCCCACATGGTCCAGATCGGAATTGCCAAGACGCTGCGCAAGCGCCACCAGATCCGCGCGGCCATCGTGCGCGCGCTGGTCCTGCTCGAAACGCTGTTTACGCTCGCGCTGGTCGGCCTGATCTGGTTTTCGGTCACCAACGCCCTGCTGCCGCTGGCGCGCATGCGGGCCGACCTGAATGCGCGCGACGGCGACGAGCTGGCCCCGATCGACGCCCAGCAGGTGCCCTATGAACTGACGCCGGTGGTGGGCGCCTTCAACGATCTGCTGACCAGGATGCAGGCCGGCGCCAAGGCCCAGCACGACTTTCTGGCCGACGCCGCGCACCAGCTGCGCACGCCGCTGGCCGGCCTCAAGCTGCAGCTCGAATGGATGGGCGCACGCCACGCGGGCGACCCGGAGAGCGTGCGTTCGATCGGCCTGATGCTGCGCGCCTGCGAGCGCATGATCCGCCAGACCCAGCAGCTGCTGGCGCTGGCAAGGGCCGAGCCGAGCCGGCCTCGCAAGAAGCGCCTGGAGCGGCTCGATCTGGCGCCGCTGGTGCAGGAATCGATCCAGTATTTTGTCGAGCAGGCCGGCCAGAAGCAAATCGATATCGGCTTCGACCTGGCGCCGGCCCAGGTGCTGGGCGACGCCTTCCTGCTGCGCGACCTGATCGACAACCTGGTCGACAACGCGGTGCGCTACACGCCGGCGCACGGCACCGTCACGGTGCGCTGTGCGGCCGAGGCGGGGGCGGCGCTGCTGGTGGT
>JBAQKU010000559.1:0-6639 GCA_049301315.1 Telluria sp. | reverse complement strand
GCCCGAGGCCGCGCGCAGCGAATGCGGCGCGGCCCCGACCTCGGTCTGCGCGTCGCGCAGCGGTTCGAGCGCCTCGACGATGCGCAGGACCTGTTGCGGGTCGCTCCGGAAGCGCCGTTGCTGCTGTGTCAGGGGCAGTTCGCCGAAGCCGGAATAGCTGTACAGCACGGGCAGCATGGTGATGCCGATGCCGGCGCTGCGCGCGGCCGCGATCACCCGCTCGGCCGTTTCGGCCGGGCGCGCATACAGCTCGCCCTGCGCGTCGCGCTGCACGTAATGGAACTCGCAGATGGCGGTATAGCCATGGCGCAGGCATTCGGAGAACAGCTGGGCCGCGACCGCCTCGATCTGCGCAGGCGTGATGTTGCGCGCGAAGCGGTACATCAGGTCGCGCCAGGTCCAGAAACTGTCGGGGTCGATGCCCGCCTTTTCGGTCAGGCCGCCAAGCGCGCGCTGGAAGGCATGCGAATGCAGGTTGACCATGCCGGGCAAGACCAGTTGCGCGCTGGGGCCGAAGGCGGGGCGCGGCGCGCCGACAGTCACGGCGCTCAGCTCGCCCTGCCCGTTCCACTCAAGCTGTACATCGTCCCGCCAGCCCTGCGGCAACAGCGCATGGCGGGCGAACAGCGAGTTCATGTGCGGGCCCAGTCCAGCGCGGCCGTCGTCATTTGCCGCAGCAGGCCCTGTACGCGCCCGGCGCGCTCGGGCATGTAGTCGAAGGGCGGCGCCTCGTTCATGTAGACGCACTGGCACATCTCGAGCTGGATCGCGTGCACGTTGGCGTCGGGCCGGCCGTACTGGCGCGTGATGTAGCCGCCCTTGAAGCGGCCATTGACCGCCACCGAGAAGCGGTCCTGGGAGCGGGCGATACCGGTGACGACCGCTTCCATTTCGGGTGCGCACGACCTGCCGTCGGCGGTGCCGAAGTTCAGGTCGGGCAGCTTGCCTTCGAAAAAGCGCGGCAGCACCGAGGCGATCGAGTGCGCGTCCCACAGCACCACCTTGCCGTGCATGGAGATCAGGCGGCCGAGTTCGGCGCGCAGCGCGGCATGGTAGGGGCGCCAGTAGCGCTGGACGCGCTCGGCGATTTCCGTTTCGGACGGCGCCTGGCCCGGCAGGTACAGCTGTTCGCTGGCGAAGGTGTCGACCGGGCACAGGCCGGTGGTGTCGAGGCCGGGGTACAGGTTCGAACCCTCGGGCGGGCGGTTCAGGTCGACCACGTAGCGCGACCAGCGCCCGGCCAGGATGGAGGCGCCCATATCGGCCGCGAAGCCGTACAGCTGCTCGAGGTGCCAGTCGGTGTCGGCCGTCGCGCGAGCGCACGGCGCCAGACGCGCCGCGATATGGTCGGGGATGTCGGTGCCGACGTGCGGCATCGACACCAGCATCGGGATACTGCCTGCCTTGAAATTGAAATCCATCGTAGCTCCTGATTTCCTGCCCGTTATGCGTACAGCGCGCCGAATACTTCCTTGCACGACGCGCTCAACTCGCCCCTGAGCACCATCTGCCGGGCCGCTTCGATGTCAGGGGCGAAGAAGCGGTCGGCGTCGAAGAACGCCACCTTCTGGCGCAGTTGCTGGTGCACGTGCTCGAGGTGCGGCGAGGTCTTGAGCGGGCGATGGAAGTCGACCCCCTGCGCCGCGGCCAGCAATTCGATGGCGACGATGACGGCCGTATTGTGCGCCATATCGTCCAGACGGCGCGCCCCGAAGGTGGCCATGCTCACATGGTCCTCCTGGTTGGCCGACGTCGGCAGGCTGTCCACGCTGGCCGGATGCGCCAGCGACTTGTTTTCCGAGGCAAGCGCGGCGGCCGTCACGTGCGCGATCATGAAGCCGGAATTGACCCCCGGCTCGCGCACCAGGAACGGCGGCAGGCCGGACAAGGTCGCGTCGATCAGCAGCGCGATGCGGCGCTCGGCCAGCGCGCCGATTTCGGCAATCGCCAGCGCCAGCGTATCGGCCGCGAACGCGACCGGCTCGGCGTGGAAATTGCCGCCCGAGATAATCTGCCCGGTGTCGGCGAACACCAGCGGGTTGTCGGTGACGGCGTTCGCTTCGATCAGCAGGGTGCGCCCCACGTTGCCGATCAGGTCCATCACGGCGCCCATGACTTGCGGCTGGCAGCGCAGGCTGTACGGATCCTGCACGCGCTCGTCGCCCACCAGGTGCGAGGCACGGATTGCGCTGTCGGCCACCAGTTGGCGGTAGATCGCGGCGGCCGCGATCTGGCCCGGCTGCCCGCGCACTGCATGCACCCGTGCGTCGAACGGCGCATCGCTGCCCTTGGCGGCATCGAGCGCGAGCGAACCGGTGACCATGGCCGCTTCCAGCAGGCGCTCGGCCATGAACAGGCCATGCAGCGCCAGCGCGGTCGAAACCTGGGTGCCGTTGATCAGCGCCAGCCCTTCCTTTGCGGCCAGCACCACCGGTGCGATGCCGGCGGCCTTGAGGGCGTCGGCCGCATCCAGCAGCTTGCCGTCCACCCGCACCGGGCCCACTCCCAGCATGGCCAGCGTCATGTGCGCCAGCGGCGCCAGGTCGCCGGAGGCGCCTACCGAACCCTTGGCCGGAATGGCCGGCATGATGCCCGCATTGTAGAGCGCGATGAGGGTATCGACGATCAGCGGGCGCACCCCGGAAAAGCCGCGCGCCAGGCTGCCGATCTTCATCAGCATGATCAGGCGCACGAGCGCATCAGAGAGCAGCTCGCCGGTGCCCACCGCGTGCGACAGGATCAGGTTGCGCTGCAGCTGTTCGAGTTTTTGGTCCGGGATGCGGGTCTTGGCAAGGATGCCGAAACCGGTGTTGATGCCGTAGGCAGCGTCGCCCTTGGCGACAATCGCCTCGACCGCGGCGGCCGAGGCTTCGATGAGGGGGTAGGCCTCCGGGGCCAGGCTCAGGTGAGCGGGCGCGCTCCAGACTGCGCGCAGGTCCGCCATCGTCATCGCGCCCGGTTTCAGGGTCCAGCCTTGCTGTGAATTCGTCGTCATGTTCGGTTCTTTGCTTGATTTCCTGGTTTGATCGATGTACTAAGGGAGCATCGGCAGAATCAGGCCGTTGCGCCGGGCGCAGGCGAGCGCGCTTTCGTAGCCGGCATCGGCATGGCGCATCACGCCCGAGCCGGCGTCGTTGACCAGCACGCGCGCCAGGCGTTTGGCGGCGGCCTCGCTGCCGTCGGCCACGATCACCATGCCGGCGTGCTGCGAGTAGCCCATGCCGACGCCGCCGCCGTGGTGCAGCGAAACCCAGGTCGCGCCGCTCGAGGTGTTGAGCAATGCGTTGAGCAGCGGCCAGTCGGACACGGCATCGGTGCCGTCGCGCATGCTCTCGGTTTCGCGGTTCGGGCTTGCCACCGAGCCGGTGTCGAGGTGGTCGCGCCCGATCACGATCGGCGCTTTCAGTTCGCCGCTGCGCACCATTTCGTTGAAGGCCAGGCCCGCGACATTGCGTTCGCCCAGGCCCAGCCAGCAGATGCGCGCCGGCAGGCCCTGGAAGGCGATGCGCTCGCGCGCCATGTCGAGCCAGCGGTGCACCTGCTTATGCTCGGGGAACAGCTGCTTGATCTTGGCGTCGGTCTTGTAGATGTCTTCCGGGTCGCCCGACAGCGCAACCCAGCGGAAAGGGCCGCGTCCTTCGCAGAACTGGGGCCGGATGTAGGCCGGCACGAAACCGGGAAAGGCGAATGCGTCGGCCACGCCCTGGTCGAGCGCGACCTGGCGGATGTTGTTGCCGTAGTCGACCGCCCTGACTCCCATTGCGTGGAAGTCGAGAATCGCCTGCACGTGCAGCGCGCACGATTCGGCGGCGGCCGCTTTCAGGCGCGCATGCTGGGACGGGTCCTTCTGGGCCGCCTTCCATTGCCCGACGCTCCAGCCGGCCGGCAGGTAGCCATTGATCAGGTCATGCGCGGAGGTCTGGTCGGTAACCAGGTCAGGCACGATGGCGCCGGCCCTGGCGCGCCTGACCAGTTCCGGCAGCACCTCGGCCGCGTTGCCCAGCAGGCCGATCGAGACCGCCTCGCGCCGCCCGGTGTGCTGCGCCACCAGCGCCAGCGCGTCGTCGATGCTGCCGGCCTGCTTGTCGAGGTAGCCGGTGCGCAGGCGGAAGTCGATGCTGCTCTGCTGGCACTCGATGGTGAGCGAGACCGCGCCGGCGAAGCTGGCCGCCAGCGGCTGGGCGCCGCCCATTCCGCCCAGGCCCGCGGTGAGGATCCAGCGCCCGCCCCAGTCGCCGCCGAAATGCTGGCGCCCGGCTTCGGCGAAGGTTTCATAGGTGCCCTGCACGATGCCCTGGGTGCCGATGTAGATCCAGCTGCCCGCGGTCATCTGGCCGTACATGAACAGGCCCTTGCGATCGAGTTCGTTGAAGTGCTCCCAGTCGGCCCACTTCGGCACCAGGTTCGAATTGGCGATCAGGACGCGCGGCGCGTCGGCGTGGGTCTGGAATACGCCCACCGGCTTACCCGACTGGATCAGCAAGGTCTGGTCGTCCTCCAGTTCGCGCAGCGAGGCCAGGATCTGGTCGAAGCAGGCCCAGTTGCGCGCCGCACGCCCGATCCCGCCGTAGACCACCAGGTGCTTCGGATTTTCGGCCACCTCGGCATCGAGGTTGTTCTGCAACATGCGGTAGGCCGCCTCGGTCAGCCAGCTCTTGCAGGCAAGCGCGGTGCCGCGCGGGGCGCGGATCTCGCGGCTGGCGTCAAAACGCGGATCGTCATCCGGTCTGGTCGAATCGGTCATGGCAGCTCCTTGGATCGGTTGAATAGCGGCGCCGCGTCGCACGCATGCCCCGCCGCACAGATTCAAAGTCTAAGTTGTCTATACAACCAAGTCAAACAATTTCTTCCATCGCAAGCTTATTTTTTCACGAACACGGCGCGGCCGGCCACCCAGGTCTGCAGCACGCCGGTTTTGTGGATGTCATGGGTCGGGATCGTGAACACATCACGGTCGATCACGATGAAGTCGGCCCACTTGCCCGTTTCCAGAGAGCCTAATACGTTTTCCTGATGTGCGGCGTACGCCGCGTCAAGGGTAAAGCAGCGCAAGGCCTCCTTGAGCGACAGCGCCTGTTCCGGGTACCAGCCGGCGACCGGCTGGCCGGCAGCATCCTGGCGCGTGACCGCGGCATGGATGCCGAAGAACGGATTGGGCGACTCGACCGGGAAATCCGAACCGCAGGCCACGCGCGAACCCTGGTCAACGAAACTGCGCCAGGCATATGCGCCCTTGATGCGCTCGGCGCCCACGCGCTGCTCGGCCATGTTCATGTCGGAGGTGGCGTGGGTAGGCTGCACCGAGGCGATGATGCCGATCTTCCCGAAGCGCGCGATATCGGCCGGCGCCACCACCTGGGCGTGCTCGATCCGGTGGCGCAGCTTGCCGCTGGCCGTTTGCGGCACCAGTTTCCGGTAAGCGTCGAGGATCTGACGGTTGCCGGCATCGCCGATCGCATGCACGTTGACCTGATAGCCGCGCCGCATCGCCTTGGCCATCATCGCCCTGACCTCGGCATCCTTGCGAAACAGCAGGCCGTGCGAGGCCGGCTCGTCGCTGTAGGGCGCGATCAAGGCCGCGCCGCGGCTGCCGAGGGCGCCGTCCGCATACAGCTTGACCGCGCGCAGCGCATACATATCGTGCGCGTACGACAGCAGCGGGCCGCGCGCGGCCAGCTGATCGAAATCCGCGCCGACCTCCCCGATCATGCCGTACACACGCACGCCAAGCTTGCCATGGTCGGCGTAGTCGCGGTACAGGCGGTCCTGCGCCAGGCCGACACCGGCATCGTGCACGCTGGTCAGTCCCGCCTGCGCGATGCGCTCGAGCGCACGGTCGAGCGCCACGCGCGCACCCGCCTCATCCTGCTTCGGCAGCACCCTGTCGACCAGGTCCTGGGCCGCGTCCACCAGCACCCCGGTCGCCTTGCCGCGCGCGTCGCGCAAGATCTTGCCCCCGGCTGGATCGGCAGTCGCATCGCCGATGGCGGCCAGCTGCAGCGCACGGCTGTTGGCCCAGCCCGCGTGGCCGTCCACGCGTTCCAGCCACACCGGACGGTCGGCCACCGCGCCATCGAGTTCGGCGGCGCTCGGGAAGCGCCCCAGCTTCCAGATCTCCTGGTTCCAGCCGCGCCCGCGCAGCCAGCTTTGGTTCGGATTGGCGCGAGCGTAATCGGCCGTCGCCTTGAGCGCATCGGCCAGCGAAGCGCTGCCGGCCAGGTCGAGCTGAGTGAGCATGTCGCCCAGGCCGAACACATGGCCGTGCGCGTCGATCAAGCCGGGCAGCACCGTCTTGCCCTGCATGTCCACGTGGCGCGCCTTGGGCGCCTTGGCCGCGACCTCGGCGGCGGCGCCGACCGCGATGATGCGGCCCGCGTCGTCGAACGCGAGCGAAGCAAAGCGAACCAGTTCGTTGCTCGCGTTGAGGGTATAGCCATTGGCGTTATCGATCACCGTATCGGCCAAGGCCGGCGGCAGCGTTCCGGCCAGGGCCAGGGCCAAGCAAAAACACTGCGAAGGCATCGATCGCATCAATCTCTCCAGAATGTGAATGACAGGAAAGAGAGTGTATAGAACTTTGCAAAATGGTCAAACCGGAAAAGCATCGGCCAAAAAATCGGGGTCTGTCCCCGATTTCTC
>JBAQKU010000558.1:0-6732 GCA_049301315.1 Telluria sp. | reverse complement strand
CCAGCGCCAGGCCCACCCCCAAGCCGCCCTGGACCCGGTCCAGCGTGCGCGCGCCCTGCACGAACAGGTCGAACACGTACGGCATCAGCTCGTCCGAAATGCCCGCGCCCGAGTCGCGCACGCTCAGCAGCACTTCGTCGCCGTCCGCCCTCAGCGTGACCGCAATGCTGCCGCCGGCCGCCGTGTACTTGAGCGCATTGTCGAGCAGGTTGGCGATGATCTGTTCGAGCCGGGTCGGATCGGCGTCGACCCAGGCCGGCTCGGTTTCCACGCTGATCCGGTGCTGCGCGGCGCGTCCGGTCTCGCTGAGCGTGGCCATGTAGGTGCCCACCACCTGGTCGAAGCGCAGCGGGCGGCATTCGAGCAAGATCTTGCCGGAGTGGACGCGCCCGACGTCGAGCAGGTCGTCCACGATGCGCGACAGGTGCCGGCTTTGGCGCGTGATGATCTGGCGCGCCCGCTCGCTGCTGCCGGCCGGCATGCCAGCGCTTCCCATCACGCTGGCCGCGTTGACAATCGCCGCCAGCGGGTTGCGCAGCTCATGGCCCAGCATTGCCAGGAATTCGTCCTTGGCGCGGTTCTGCTGCTCGGCCATGGTGCGCGCGTCGTGCTCGCTGGCGAACAGTTTTTCGCGCTCGGACTCGGCCAGCTGGCGCGACTGCTTTTCGTTGCTGACAACCGTGGCCGCTGCGGCGATGGCGGCCTGCACCTCGTCCACTTCCGCCACGCCCGATATCTCCGACGGTCCGACCACCTCGCCGCGCTGGAGCGCGTGGGCCGACAGCGCCGCCATCCGGATCGAGTGCGACAGGCGGTGTGAGAAAAACACGCCGGCCACCGTCGCACAGGCGATCGCCGCGCACAGTCCCAGCATGGAAACGAGCAGCGCGCTGCGCGCCGCCGATTCGATTTCATGTTCCGGCACGCCCACTGCGACCGTCCAGCCCGACAGCCCCGAGCGCTCCAGCACCGTATACAGCCTGAACTGGCCGTCGCTCTCGTTGCGGATCACGCCGACCGTCTTGTCGCGGATCGCCTGGCGCAAGTCGGGCCGGGCCTCGCCGCGCTGCGCTGCGGCCGGGCCCTGGGTCTGCGCAATCGTCATGCCGTTGCGGTCGAACACGCCGGCCAGCCAGGTCGGCGGCGCATTGACCTGGCTGAGCACGCGGTTGAAGTGCTCGACCCGGAATCCCTGCGCGATCACGTAGCGCTTGCCGCTCGGCGTGATCACCGGCACATCGACCATCACCTGCAGCGCATTCGTCACCACGCCCCGGATCAGGTTCGAAATCTGCGGCACGCCCGCCTCCAGCACCTGGCTCACGCGCGCCGCGGCCGCAGCCTCCCCCAGCGGCGTGCCGTACGGAACTGCCGTATTGATCAACTGCCTGCCATTCTCGTCGAGCAAGGCGGTCCAGGTCGCGCCTTCCCGGTCGGAAAAGAGCGCCTGTTCGTAAAAACCGGCCAGGTCGCCCGTGGCCAGGTAGTGCGAGGTGGCCAGCATGCGCACCGCGCTTTGGGTATTGGTCAGCTCGCGGTCGATGCTCACGAGCGAGGTGCGCGCCGTCTCGCGCACGCCTTTCAGGGCTGCCTCGCGCTGCGACTTGAGCAGCATGTTGAGCGAGATGGTCGAAAACAGGATGACCGGAATCAGGATCGCCGCCACCATCAGCGCGAGATAGTCGCGGATCTTCATGGCGATGGCAGGGGTGGGCGATTCATGCGGAGCAACGGACTTTGCAAATATAGGTGTGGAGGAAACGCAAGCGCGCGTAGCGTAATAATAATTTATTTTGCGAAATTCCGAATACTTTCCGTCCGGCAATCGTATCGGCGCCCCGTACTATTTCCATTCGCCGCGCAGCGCCAGCACCTGCTCGTAAAGGTATTCCGGTGTCGCCTGCTGCGGCCCGACCGGGGCGCCGACCGCCAGCGCCAGCTTCGAGCGCGGGCCGCGTGTATGCGAGCGCGCAAACAGCTTGCCGCGATCGCGCGTGAGCAGGCTGCCCCATAGCTTGCATAGCGCCATCGGAATCACCGGCACCTGGCTGCGCGCGACGATCTTGGCGATGCCACCGCGAAACTCGCCCATCTCGCCGGTCGCGGTTAACTTTCCCTCCGGGAAGATACACACCAAATCGCCGTCCTCCAGCGCCTGGGCGATATCGGCGTAAGCCTGCTCCATGAGCTGTGCGTCCTCCCGGGCCGGCGCGATCGGAATCGCCTTCGCTGTGCGGAAAATCCACCCCAGCACCGGCGTCCTGAAGATCTTGTGATCCATCACGAAGCGGATCGGGCGCGGGCTGGCCGCGCCGATGACGAGCGCGTCGACGTAGCTGACGTGATTGCATACCAGCACGGCCGGGCCATGCGCCGGGATGCGGTCGATATCGACGGTGCGGACCCGGTGGATCGTGTGAATCAGCAGCCAGGCCAGGAAGCGGATCAAAAATTCCGGCACCAGCGAGAAAATGTAGAGCGCCACGAAGGCGTTCATGATCGCGGTCGCCAGGAACATCTCCGGGATCGAAAAGCCCAGGGCGAGCATCGACATGGCGGCGCCGGCCGAGGCCACCATGAACAGCGCGTTCATGATGTTGGTGCCGGCGATGGTGCGCGAGACGTGGTGCGGGTCGCAGCGGGTCTGGATCAGGGCGAACAGGGGCACGATGTAGAAGCCGCCGAACACGCCGATCAGGACGATGTCGGCCAGGATGCGCAGTGCGCCGGCCTGCGCCAGCAGGCCGCTCATGTCGACCGGCATGGTGTTGCTGTAGCCCAGGCTGGCGAAGTACAGGTCGATCCCGAACACGGTCAGCCCGATCGAGCCGAACGGCACCAGCCCGATCTCGACCTTGCGCCCGGAGAGCTTCTCGCACAGCAGGGAACCGAGCCCGATACCGAGCGAAAACACGGTCAGCAGCAGCACGAACACGCTGTAGTCGCCGTGCAGGTAGGCGCTGGCATAGAGCGGAAACTGCGACAGCACCAGCGCGCCGTAGAACCAGAACCACGAATTTCCCAGCAGCGAAAGGAACACGGTGCGGTTCCGGCGCGAGAACGCCAGGTTGCGCAGCGACTCGGCCAGCACGTTGGCGCTGATCTCGAGCGCGGGTTCGGGCGCGGGCGAATGCGGGATGCGCCAGCTCACGGCCAGCCCCAGCACGGCCACCGCCAGCGTGCCGCCGGCCACCAGTTCGATGCCCCAGGGCTGGTGGGAGATCAGCAGCGCGCCGAGGATCTGGCCGAGCAGGATGCCGACAAAGGTGCCCATCTCGACCAGCCCGTTGCCCCCGATCAGTTCCTGCTGGGTGAGATGCTGCGGCAGGTAGGCGTACTTGACCGGCCCGAACAGCGTCGAATGCACGCCCATTCCCACCACGGCGGCGATCAGGAGCCACAAGGTGTGCGTCATCCAGCCGATGCCGGCCACCAGCATGATGGCGATCTCGAGCACCTTCACCACGCGCGCCAGGCGCGATTTTTCGAACTTGTCGGCCAGTTGCCCGGCGGTTGCGGAGAACACCACGTAAGGCAGGATGAACAGCGCCGGAATGACGACGATCAGCGTGGCCGGGCTGATCGTGGTCCATTCCAGCGCCTCGTAGGTGAGCATCACCAGCAAGGCCGTCTTGAACAGGTTGTCGTTGAAGGCGCCAAGAAACTGGGTCCAGAAAAACGGCCCGAAACGGCGCTGCGCGAGCAGGGAAAACTGGCTTGGCTGGCTCATGCGTGGAGTGTGTTGAGGGTGAGCCTGGTAAACTACAGGACAACGCCGCTCCAGACAATCTTAAAGCGCCGCCGCCCCGCCAGAACCGCTCAACAGTCAGAACACCCAGAGCTTGTCGGCCGGCAGGTGCAGCCAGTAGCGGCCAGCGTCGAGCCTGTAGCTGGAATACGCGCGCAGGCTGAGCTCTCCGCTGGCAAACAGGCATTCCCAGCGGTCGCCCAGGTACATGCAGGTCAGGAGCGGCAATTCGACCGAATTGGCAAGCTGCGTCGTGCTCACCTTGACCTCTTCGAGGCGAATCAGCGGCGCCACCTCGGCGCCGGTGTTGCTGCCGCGCGCGCTGCCGTGGATGGTGCGGCCGGCCACTTCCAGCTGCACCGCGCTGCCGTTGCGGCTCATGACCTTGCCGGGGATGCGATTGTTACTGCCCATGAATTCGGCGGTGAACAAGGTGTCCGGCGTTTCGTACATGCTTTGCGGGGAACCTTGCTGTTCGATCTTGCCGTTATTGAGCAGCAGGATGCGGTCCGAGATCGCCATCGCCTCGCCCTGGTCGTGCGTGACCATCAGCGCCGACAGGCCGAGCCGCACGATCAGCTCGCGCAGGAAGGCGCGCGCCTCCTCGCGCAGCTTCGCGTCCAGGTTCGAGAGCGGCTCGTCGAGCAGGATCACCGGCGGGTTGTACACCAGTGCGCGCGCGATCGCCACGCGCTGCTGCTGCCCGCCCGAGAGCTGGTGCGGAAAGCGCGCGCCAAGGTGGCCCAGCCCAAGCTGGGACAGCACCTCACCGACCTTGCTGTCGATTTCGCCCTTGCCCAGCTTGCGCAACCTTAACCCGTAGGCGACGTTGTCGAACACGCTCTTGTGCGGCCACAGCGCGTACGACTGGAACACCAGCCCCAGGCTGCGCTGCTCGGCCGGCATCTCGAAGGCGCCGGCGCCGTCGAACACGCGCCGCTCGCCAATATGGATGGTGCCGCTCTTCGGGCTTTCCAGCCCGGCCACGGCGCGCAGCAAGGTGGTCTTGCCGCTGCCCGATGGTCCGAGCAGGGCCACCACTTCGCCGCGCTGCAGGTGCATCGACACCCCTTTCAGGATCGGGTTGAGGTGTGCACCGCTGCCGTAGTCGAGATGCAGGTCGTTGACGGATAATTCATTCATGTTCATGTCTCGATATAGATTATTAGTTGTGCAGCTTGACGCCGAAGCGCAGTGCAATGCCCAGGCCGAGCGCGACCAGCACGATATTGATGAACGAGAGCGCCGCCACCAGGTCGGTGGAGCCGCCCGCCCACAGCGATACCAGCATGGCGCCGATCACCTCGGTGCCTGGCGAGAGCAGGTAGACGCCGGTCGAATATTCGCGTTCGAAGATCAGGAACACCATCAGCCATGCGCCGAGCAGGCCGTATTTGATCAGCGGCAGCGTGACGTCGCGCGTGACCTGGCCGCGGCTCGCGCCCACCGCGCGCGCCGCCTCTTCCAGTTCCGGGCCGACCTGCAGCAGCGCGGTCGAGATCAGGCGCATGCCGTAGGCCAGCCACACCACCGAGTAAGCCAGCCACAGCGCGAAGATGGTCGAGCGCAGCTCGCGCAGCAGGGGAATCGCGTGTGCGCTGAGCCAGGCCGCGGCCCCGTTGTCGGTGGCCTTGAGCATGCCGTCCAGCCAGCTCGGCACGAACAGGAACGCCCACAGGAACGACAGGCCGGCCAGCAGCCCGGGAACCGCACGCGGCACCAGCACGCTGTAGTCGAGCAGGCGCGTGATGCCGTCCGGCTTGCGGTGCATCGCCAGCGCGATGGCGCAATAGCACACCACCGCGAGCGCGCCGCCGATCACGCCGATCAGCACCGTGTTGAGGATGCCGCGCATCAGCGAGTGCTGCTCCAGGATGTCGCGGAAGTGCTGCAGCGTGAGCACGTCGGCCAGCTTCACGCCCTCGCCCCAGTACTGCACGAACGAGCGCAGCACGATGCCCGAAATCGGCAGCACGATGGTCACCAGCAGCCACGCGCCCAGCAGCGCAAGGGCGACCCACTTCCAGCGTCCCAGCGGCATCAGCTTCTGGCGCGCGCCCTTGCCCTTGATCGAAACGTATTTGTTGGCCGACTTGAGCAGCCAGCGCTGCATCATCACCAGCGGCAGCGTCACCATCACCAGGCACACCGCGACCGCGGCCATCAGGTGATACGAGGGCGTGCCGAGCTTGTTGGTCAGCTTGTACAGGTAGGTGGCCAGCACCAGGTGCCCTTCCGGGTCGCCCAGCACCAGCACCAGCCCGAACACCTCGAAGCCGAGGAAACACACCAGCACCCCCGCGTAGGCCAGGGCCGGCATGATCATCGGCAGCGACACGTCCAGCATCACCCGCAGCGGCGAGGCGCCGGCCACGCGGGCCGCCTCCTCCACGTCCGAGCCGAGGCTCTTGAGCGCGGACGATGCGTACAGGTACACGTGCGGCACGTGGGTCAGGCCCGCGATCACCACGATGCTGGTGAACGAGTAGATATTCCAGGGGATGAAGCCGAGCAGCTGCTTGGCCCAGGTCGAGTAGAACCCGACCGGCCCCATCGAGACCACGTAGCCGAAGCCCATCACCATCGGCGACACGAAGATCGGCACCAGCAGCAGCGGCGCGATCCAGCCGCGTCCGGGCAGGTCGGTGCGGATCATGAGGAAGGCGAGCACGCCGCCGAGCGGCACCGCGATCGCGGCCAGGCCGGCCGCGAGGATTGCGCCGTTCTTGAACGCCAGGGCGAAATCGGGATCGTCGAAAATGAAGCGGTAGGCATCGAGCCCGAACGTCGTGCCCGGCATGAAGAACGGGGCCGACAGGAAGCTTTGGTAAAAAATCAGGTACAGCGGAAGGAAAATGGCGACGCAGGCGGTCGTCACCACGAGGCCGCGCGGCCAGTTAAGGCGCGAGCCAGGCAAGCTAATGGTAGGCATGACAGGGTCCGGTGAGAGGGAGCGGGTGGGCCGCGGCGGCCCACCCATGATG
>JBAQKU010000557.1:0-4333 GCA_049301315.1 Telluria sp. | reverse complement strand
CGGCCCGATGCTCGCCGCGCTCGGCGGGCACGACGCCAAGCTGGTGGACCCGGCCTCGAACCAGCCCCAGCAGCCCTTCTACGCCAAGAACCCGGCGCGCGCGGTCAAGCCGCCGTTCCTGGTGCTGACCGCCATCTGCACCCACCTGGGCTGCATCCCGAGCTTCCGGCCCGAGCCGGGCAGCGCCGACCTCGGCGCCGACTGGCCGGGCGGCTTCTATTGCCCCTGCCACGGCTCCAAATTCGACCTGGCCGGGCGCGTGTTCCGGAACGTCCCGGCCCCCACCAACATGGAAGTCCCCCCGCATGCGTGGCTCAGCGATACCCGGCTCCTGATCGGGGAAGACCCGCGCCCGGTGTAGGCGGCGTTCCGCGCTCCTGACAAGCGAACTGGACGGGAGGGGCGCCGCTGGCGTAGGATGGGGTATGCACAGTGCATCGACCGTGCACTCCACTCCCCCGATTTTGCAATCTGGGGCGGCCAACATGCCGTGCGTCGCAAGGCGCCGCTCGGAAAGCCACGAGTTTAATACAATGCAAGTGTCAAATAAGCCGGCCGGCGCGCGCCGCGGCTTTTGCATAGCCATACGATCAGGAGTACCCATGGAATTACGCATCCGCAACTTGTCCAAGACCTACGCCAATGGCGTGGTGGCGCTGGACAAGGTCACGCTGACCATCCCGGCCGGGATGTTCGGCCTGCTCGGACCGAATGGGGCCGGCAAGTCGACCCTGATGCGCACCCTGGCCACCTTGCAGGAATGCGATTCCGGCTCGGTCTTCTTCGGCGAACTCGACGTGCTGGACGAAAAAGACGAGGTGCGCCGCGTGCTGGGCTACCTGCCGCAGGACTTCGGCCTGTACCCGAAAGTGACGGCCTATGAGCTGCTCGACCACTTCGCCGTGCTCAAGGGCCTGTCGCACAAGGGGCGGCGGCGCGAGGTGGTGGACGGCCTGCTCCAGCAAACCAACCTGTTCGACGTGCGCCACCAGCGCCTGGGCGGCTTTTCGGGCGGCATGCGCCAGCGCTTCGGCATTGCGCAGGCCCTGCTGGGCGACCCGCAGCTGATCGTGGTCGACGAGCCGACCGCCGGCCTCGACCCGCAGGAGCGGGTACGCTTCCACAACCTGCTTTCGGACATCGGCGAGGACAAGACGGTGCTGCTGTCGACCCATATCGTGTCCGACGTGGCCGACCTGTGCGCCAACATGGCGATCATCAACAAGGGGCACGTGCTGCTCTCGGGCGAGCCGCAAAAACTGATCGACGCGATCGACGGGAAAATCTGGGAGCGCTTCGTCGCCAAGCACGAGCTGGCCACGTTCCAGCAAAAGCATGCCGTGATCTCGACCCGCCTGCTCACCGGGCGCACCCTGATCCACGTGGTTGCCGATGCCGATCCGGGCGACGGCTTCGAGCCGGCCAAGGGCGACCTCGAAGACGTGTATTTTGCCACCATCGCCGGGCGCAACGCAGCCGCCGCAGCGCTTCGCTAAGGACTTCGCATGCTGGCAATCGCCCTGTTCGAAGCCCGGCAACGGCTCAAGATGCTCTCCACCTGGGCCTACTTCGCCATGTTCCTGGCGCTGGCGATGCTGTGGATGGCAGCGGCCGGCGGCGTGTTCAAGGAAGCCTACGTCACGTTCGGCGGCAAGGTGTTCATCAATGCGCCGCGTTCGGTCGAGCTGACGGTCGCCTTCCTCGGCTGCCTGGGCGTGATCGTGGTCGCGGCCATGATGGGGCGCTCGGTGCAGCAGGACTTCGAATACGAGATGCACCACTTCTTTTTCAGCGCGCCGATCGGCAAGCACGATTACATCTTCGGACGCTTCCTGGGCGCCTACGCCGCGCTTGCCGTGGTTTTTTCCAGCATCGTGCTGGGCGCCTGGCTCGGCACCTTCATTCCCGGGGTCGAACCGGACCGGCTCGGCCCGAGCTCGCTGGCGCTCTACCTGCGCCCCTATTTCTACACCTTGCTGCCCAACCTGTTCATCTTCGGCTCGATCTTTTTCGTGCTGGCCGCGCTGACCCGCCGCATGCTGCCGGTCTACGTCGCCAGCGTGGTGATGATGATCGGGTATATCGTTGCGCCATCGCTGGCGCGCGACCTCGATTACAAGACCCTGGCCGCCCTGATGGACCCGTTCGGCACCACCGCCCTGATCCGCCTGACCGAATACTGGCCCATCGCCGAGCGCAATACCCGCCTGATCCCGTTCGAAGGCGTGTACCTGGCCAACCGCCTGATCTGGTCCGGTTTCGCCCTGGCAGTGCTGCTGCTCGGTTACTGGCGCTTCCACCCCACCGGCAGCATCGACAGCGGGGCCGGGCGCGGCGGCGAAGGCGAGGCAGCGCCGCAGCTGTCGCGGGCGGCGCTTGACACCGGCGAAAAACCCGATTTCGCACGCCGCAGTCTGGCCCTGCTGCTGCTCAGGTCGAGCTGGCTGAACCTGCGCGAGTCGGTCAAGAACATCTACTTCGTGGTCATCGCGCTGGCCGGCGTGCTGGCCATGTTCGCGACCTGGCTCAGTCCGGGGCATATGTTCGGCACCAGCACCTACCCGGTCACCTACAAGGTGCTCGAACTGGTCAGCGAGACGTTCTCGCTGTTCATGCTCGTCATCACCACGTTTTACGCCGGCGAGCTGGTGTGGCGCGAACGCGAGGCGCGCATCGCGCAGATGCTCGACGCGCTGCCGGTGCCGAGCTGGCTGCCGCTGCTGGCCAAGCTGTTCGCGCTGGTCGGGCTGCAGGCCGCGCTGCTGCTGGTGGTGATGGTGTGCGGGATGCTGATCCAGCTGTTCAACGGCTATTTCGCGCTCGAGCCCGTTTTGTACCTGCGCACCCTGTTCCTGATCGAGCTGCCGCAATATGCGCTGGTCGCCGTGCTCGCGATCGCGCTGCAGGTGCTGATCAACCAGAAATACCTGGCCTACTTCGCGATGATCCTGTATTTCGTCGCCAAGATCAGCTTCGGTTCGCTCGGTCTCGACCATCCGATGATCCTGTACGGGAGCACGCCCGACTTCATCTACTCCGCGATGAACGGCTTCGGCCACTTCCTGGCGCGCGAGCGCTGGTTCGAGCTGTACTGGGGCGGCGCGGCGCTGATGCTGACGGTGCTCGCGCTGGTGTTTTGGCCACGCGGCTGCAACGCCGAGCTGGGCAGCCGCATGCGGTTGGCGCGCCGCAACCTGAGCTTGCCGGTACTGGCCAGTTTCGGCCTCGGGCTGGCCATGTTCGCCGGCGCCGGCGCAGTGCTGTACTACAACCTGCAGGTCGCGAACGACTTCCAGACCACGTTCGAGCAGGACGAGACGCGCGCCCAATACGAACGGCGCTACAAGCAGTTTGCGGCAGTACCGCAGCCGCGCATCACCGAGGCCAGGCTGGCGGTCGACATCATGCCGAAGCAGCGCCGCCTGCTGGTCAAGGGCCGCTACCAGCTCGAAAACAAGGGCACCCAGCCGATCGCCGAGCTGTTCGTCCACCAGGACCGCGCGGGGGCCATGCAGCTGCGCTTCAGCCAGCAGGTACGCCTGCTGCTGTCCGACCAGGAGCGCGGCTTTCGCGCCTACAAGCTGGTCAAGCCGCTGCAGCCGGGCGCACGCATGGCGCTCGAATTCGATCTCGAGTACGCGCCCAAGGGCGTGCTGGGCCTGGGCATGGATACCCCGGTGCTGGCCAACGGCACATTTTTCACCAACGAGGTGCTGCCGCACGTGGGCTACCAGGAGAGCACGGAGCTGATGGACGACCGCGACCGCAAGCGGCACGGTTTGCGGCCGCGGGCAAGCATGCCGGCGAGCGACGACCCGCTCGGGCAGGCGCGCAACCATATCGGCAGCGACGCCGACTGGATCGGCTTCGATGCAGTCGTCAGCACCAGCGCGGACCAGATCGCGATCGCACCCGGCACGCTGGAGAAGGAATGGACCGACAAGGGCCGGCGCTACTTCCACTACAAGATGGACAAGCCGATCCTCAATCTCTACTCATTCCAGTCGGCCCGCTACGAGGTCAGGCACGCACTCTGGCAGGACGTCACGATCGACGTGTATTACCACCCTGGCCACGACTTCAACATCGAGCGCATCATCAATGGCGTCAAGACCTCGCTCGAGTACTACACAAAGAACTTCGGCCCGTACCAGCACAAGGTGGTGCGCATCGTCGAGTTCCCGCGCTACGCCACGTTCGCGCAGTCATTCCCCAACACGATCGCGTATTCCGAGAGTATCGGTTTCATCGCCAAGGTCGACGACAACAACCCCAAGGATATCGACTATCCCTTCTACGTGAGCGCGCACGAAGTGGCGCACCAGTGGTGGGG
>JBAQKU010000556.1:0-4920 GCA_049301315.1 Telluria sp. | reverse complement strand
CTCGTGGCCCGCGCGGCCCTGGCCCTCGGCGCCGGCCGCGCCGCTCATCGGCAGCGGCGGGGCGTTCGGTTCCGGGAACGGATACACCAGCGCCTTCAGATCGGGCTGCCAATAGCTCCAGGCCCGGAACAGGCCGAGCGGAAAACGCGTGGCCAGTTTCACCCGCGGCGCGGGGAGCCAGCCGCGTTCCTCGGCCGGTGTGCTCAGCAGCGCCGAGCAAGCTCCCCCGGCTGGCGCGTCCACTGCATGGCGCGCCTCGCCGGCGCCAATGAAGTCGATCCAGAGCGCGTAGCGGTCGATGCCGGTGCGGTTGACCAGGTGCAGTTCGAATTGCGCGTCCTCGCCGGCGAACACCGAGTGGGCGCGGCCCGGGCGCAGGTGCAGCCGCACCAGGTTCCGGTAGGTGAAATACATGTCGACCACGGCGCACGAACCGGCCACGAAGGTGAGCGCGAAGCCCAGGCCCAGGTTGTAATTGATGGAGCCGACCAGCAGGATCAGGACCAGCGCGCCGAAGCCGAGGCCGGCGCCGGTGGGCAGGATGAACACGCGGCGCTGGTTCAGGAAAACTTCGCCGGGCTCGCTGCCGCCCAGGCGCAACAGCCACTTGTCCGTTTTCAGGCGCACCAGTTTTTTCAGCGCGGGGAGCATGCCGGCAGCTTAAACGGGGACCGATTTTTGCAGCTGCAGCACCAGGTCGCGGCTGGCCAGCGCCATGCCGTGCGCCGACTTGAGCGGGCGCAGGCGATGCGCGCACACCGGCACCAGCACCGCCTGGATATCCTCGGGGATCACATGGTCGCGTCCTTCGAGCGCAGCCCAGGCGCGCGCGGCCTGCAGCAGCGCAATCGCGGCGCGCGGCGACAGCCCTTCGGCGAACAGGCCCTGCTGGCGCGAGGCCTGCGCCAGCGCCTGCACGTAATCGACCAGCGAGCCCGAGGTGTGAATCTGGCGCAGCGCGCGCTGCGCCGTTTCCAGTTCTGACGCCTGCATCGCCGGCTTGAGCGAACGCAGCATGATGCGCCTGTCCTCGCCCATCAGCAGCGCGCGTTCGGCGGCCGCATCCGGGTAGCCAAGCGACAGGCACATCAGGAAGCGGTCGAGCTGCGATTCGGGCAGCGGGAAGGTGCCCACCTGGTGCGCCGGGTTCTGGGTCGCGATCACGAAAAACGGCGCAGGCAGCGCGCGCGTGACGCCGTCGGCCGTGACCTGGCGCTCCTCCATCGCTTCGAGCAGGCCCGATTGGGTCTTGGGCGTGGCGCGGTTGATCTCGTCGGCCAGCAGCACCTGGGTGAAGATCGGGCCGGGGTGGAACACAAAGCCGTTCTTTTCGCGTTCGTACACCGAAATGCCGGCCACGTCGGCCGGCAGCAGGTCGCTGGTGAACTGCACGCGGTTAAATTTCAGGCCGAGCGAAATGGCCAGCGCGTGCGCCAGCGTGGTCTTGCCGACCCCGGGCACGTCCTCGATCAGCAGGTGTCCGCCAGCCAGTAAACACGTCAGCGCCTGGCGCACCTGCAAATCCTTGCCGACCACGACCTGGCTTACCTGGCGGGCGGCGGCGTGCATTTTTTTGAACATGAATTTTTCTTTATGAACGAAATTGGTGGCCGTGCCAATGTACATGTTTGCAGCCCCGTCGAGCGGGATCAGGCGACGGCGTGGTAAATTAACGACATCGGAACCCTCTTTTCCGTCGTCACGACCCGTTCCGACGATTTTATGCGAGATCGGCGCAGCCGGTATGAATTGATGACGGCAGGACCAGAAACCTTAGGAACATGAGCACAGCAATTTACAGTCATCCCGACTGCCGGCTTCACGAAATGGGGGAGTGGCATCCCGAGTCGCCCGCGCGCCTGCAGGCAATCGAAGACCAACTGATCCTGGCCCGCATCGACGGCCTGCTCGAACGGCGCGAGGCCCCGCTGGCCGAGCTGCCCGCGATCGGGCGCAACCACACGCCCGAGGCGATCGCGCTGATACGCGAGCATATACCGACGGACCCCGGTGCTTACTATTCGCTCGACGGCGACACCTTGCTCAACTGCTCGAGCTGGAAGGCGGCGCTGCGCGCGGCCGGCGCCGCGCTGGCCGCCACCGATGCCGTCATCGCCGGCGACATCGCCAACGCCTTCTGCGCGATCCGCCCGCCGGGACACCACGCGCGCCCGAGCGAGCCGATGGGATTTTGCCTGTTCAATAACGTCGCGATCGCAGTGCGCCATGCGCTCGAGTCGCACGGGCTCGAACGCGTGGCCATTGTCGACTTCGACGTCCACCACGGGAACGGCACCGCCGAATCGTTCGCCGGCGACGCGCGCGTGCTCATGGCCAGCTTCTTCCAGCACCCGTTTTATCCTTACACCGATCCCGAGCCGCTCACGCCGACCTGCGTCAACATTCCGGTCCCGGCCAGCACCAAGGGCGACGCCGTGCGCCAGCTCGTCACCGAACACTGGATGCCCGCGCTGCGCGTGCACCGCCCCGAGATGATCTTCATATCGGCCGGCTTCGACGCGCACCGCGAAGACGACATGGGCGGCATGGGCCTGGTCGAGGCCGATTACGCCTGGATCACGCAGCAGGTGATGAAAGTGGCCGACGAGTTCGCGCAGGGCCGCATCGTCAGCTGCCTGGAAGGCGGCTACAACCTGTCCGCGCTCGGGCGCAGCGTGGTGGCGCATGTCAAGGCCCTGGCACGGCTCGACTAATACGGGTTTTTGTTCGCGCCAGCGCCCGAACCCGTAAAATGGCGCCTTGATTGAAGAATTGAGGGCACAGCATGTCGATACAATGGTACCCGGGCCACATGAACGCCGCCCGCAAGAAGGCGGCCGAGTCGATGGAGAACACCGACCTGGTCATCGAGGTGCTGGACGCGCGCCTGCCTGAAGCGAGCTGCAACCCGATGGTCGAGGAACTGCGCCTGTTCCGCCAGCGTCCCTGCCTGAAGATCCTGAACAAGATCGACCTGGCCGACCCGGCCGCCACCGCCGCCTGGAGCGCGTATTACAACGCGCAGGAAGGCGTTACCGCCTACGCGATGACGACCAAGAAGCCGGCCGACGTGGCCAGGATTCCCGAGCTGTGCCAGGCGCTGGCGCCGCATCGTGGCGTGCCGACCAAACCGCTGCGCATCATGATCATGGGTATTCCGAACGTCGGCAAGTCGACCCTGATGAATGCGCTGCTCAAGAAAAAGGTCGCCAAGGTGGGCGACGAGCCGGCCGTGACCAAGATGCAGCAGAAGCTCTACCTCGGCAAGAACATGATCCTGGTCGATACGCCCGGCATGCTGTGGCCGAAAATCGCCCTTGCCAGCGACGGCCTGATGCTCGCGGCCAGCCACGCGATCGGCTCGAACGCGCTGATCGAGGACGAAGTCGCGGTGTTCCTGGCCGAAGTGCTGCTCGAACGCTACCCGCAGCTGCTCAGCGCGCGCTACGGCTTCAAGACCGAAGGCATGGACGGCATCGCAGTGGTCGAGGCCGTGGCCGCGCGGCGCGGCTTCCGCCAGAAGGGCGGCGACCTCGATTTCGAAAAAGCGTCGCATATCTTCCTGCAGGATTACCGCACCGGTGCGCTCGGCCGCATCAGCCTGGAAACGCCCGAAACGCGCGCCGTGCGCCTGGCAGAACACGCGGCCGAGATGGCCGCCAAGGCCAGCAAAGCGGCCGCCATCGCCGCCGAGAAGGCGGCAAATTCGGCGCGCGGCAAGCGCGGAAGCTAAAGGCTCAGGCGGCCGGCCGGCCGAAGCGGAAGCTCGACACAGCCAGGCTGCCGAAGAAGTCATCCTCGTGATAGATGCAGGCGGCCTCCTCGTTTTCGGCCGCCCCAAGGGCGACCATCAGCGGCAGCAGGTGGTCTTCGCGCGGGTGCGCCATGCGCGCGTAGGGCGCCTGGTCCCAGTGCAGCAGGGCGGCGCTGCGTTGCGCGGGCGTCAATTCGAGCATCGTGAGCTGCAGCCATGCGTCGAACTCGTGCGACGCGAGCTGCCCGCCGGGGCCGAACTGGCGCAGGTTGTGAAAACTCAGGCCGCTGCCGATGATCAGCACACCCTCGCTACGCAGCGGCGCGAGCGCGCGCCCGGCCTCGATATGGGTGAGCGGATCGAAGCCATGCTTGAGCGAGAGCTGCACCACCGGCACGTCGGCCTGCGGAAAAATCGGGTACAGCATGGAGAAGGTGCCGTGGTCGAAACCGCGCGCCGGATCGAGGTTCGCCGTGAGTCCGCCCGCTTCGAGCAGGCTGGCTGCGCGCTGCGCCAGGCCCGGCCTGCCGGGCGCCTTGTACTGCACCTGATAGGTATGCGCGGGAAAGCCGCCGTAGTCGTAGATCATGGTCGGTTCGGTTCCCGACGACAGCGTGAACTCGCGCTCTTCCCAATGGCTTGAGACGACCAGCACCGCCTCGGGCCGCCCGCCGGCCTGGCGCGCGATGTCGGCCAGCGAAGCCTCGAGCTTGTCATAGGTCGCGCCGTACTGCTCCTTCATGAACGGCCACGGCCCGCCGCCGTGGGACACGAAATAAGTGGGCAAACGGTTGGGCATGGGAACTCCTTGGCAACGAATGCGTTTACATGTGCATCAAGTGCGGAAATATCAAGCCCCGCGCGGCCTTGCCAGATCGATCATCGCAAACAAGCGCGCGCTGCGCATCGACGCCATGACGAGCACGACCGCCTGCGTAAGCGCGAACGCGCCGGCAAACCCGGCCACACCGAGCGGCGCCAGGTTGATGCGCGCGTAGACCAGCACTGCGGCAACGGCCAGTCCGAGCGCGCTGATGCCGAAATACGCCCCAAGCATGGCAAGCGGACGCCTGGCCAGCGCCACGCAGCCTTCCCACCATGCCATGACAGCCGAACCGCGGCGCCGGTCGAGCGCAAGCCTGGCGCGCCCGGCCTCAAGCGTGGCG
>JBAQKU010000555.1:0-9333 GCA_049301315.1 Telluria sp. | reverse complement strand
ATATTGCGCCCGCGCGCCAGCTCGCGATGGTGCGTTTGCTGGCGCTGGCCGCGGGCCCGGCCGGCATGTGCGGCGGCCAGGCGATCGACCTCGACAGCGTAGGGCAGTCGCTCACGCTGGCCCGGCTCGAGCAGATGCACCAGCTCAAGACGGGCGCCTTGCTGCGTGCGGCGGTGGTGCTCGGCGCGCTGGCCGGGGCCGAGTTGTCGGCGCATGAACTGGCGGCGCTCGAGACCTACTCGAACGCGATCGGGCTGGCGTTCCAGGTGGTCGACGACGTGCTCGACGCGACCGCCGATTCGGCCACGCTGGGCAAGACCGCAGGCAAGGACGCGGCGGCCAACAAGCCGACCTATGTATCGATCCTGGGCCTGGAACCATCCAGGGAGCTGGCTGAAAAACTGCGGTGCGAGGCGCATCAGGCGCTCGCCCCGTTCGGCGACAAGGCACTGAGGCTACGCGAATTGGCGGACCTGATCGTGCAGCGGAAAGCATAAATGAACTTGCTAAAGACAATCAACGAACCAGCCGACCTGCGCAAGCTGCCGCGTGCGCAGCTCACGCCGCTGGCCAAGGAGCTGCGCAGCTTCCTGCTCGACTCGGTCTCCAAGACGGGTGGGCACCTCTCGTCCAACCTGGGCACGGTGGAATTGACCATTGCGCTGCACTACGTGTTCAACACGCCGCACGACCGCATCGTGTGGGACGTGGGCCACCAGACCTATTCGCACAAGATCCTGACCGGCCGGCGCGACCAGATGCACACGCTGCGCCAGTTCAACGGCGTTTCCGGTTTCCCGCGCCGGGTCGAAAGCGAATACGACACCTTCGGCACCGCGCACTCGTCGACCTCGATTTCGGCCGCGCTGGGCATGGCGCAGGCGGCCAAGATCAAGGGCGAGGCGCGGCACGCGATCGCCGTCATCGGCGACGGTTCGATGACCGCCGGGATGGCGTTCGAAGCGCTCAATAACGCCGGCGTGCAGGAAGACCTCGACCTGCTGGTGGTCCTGAACGACAACGACATGTCGATCTCGCCGCCGGTGGGAGCGCTCAACCGCTACCTGGCGCGCCTGATGTCGGGCCAGTTTTACGCGGCCGCCAAGAACGTCGGCAAGTCGGTGCTGCCGGGCCCCGTGCTGGAACTGGCCAAGCGCCTGGAAGAACACGCCAAGGGCATGGTGGTTCCGGCCACCATGTTCGAGGAATTCGGATTCAACTACATCGGGCCGATCGACGGGCACGACCTCGAATCGCTGATTCCGACGCTGGAAAACATCAAGAAGCTCAAGGGGCCGCAGTTCCTGCACGTGGTCACCAAGAAGGGCCAGGGCTACAAGCTGGCCGAGGCCGAACCGATCCTGTACCACGGCACCGGCAAGTTCAACCCGACCGAAGGCATCTTGCCGGCCGCGGCGGGCAAGGTGACCTACACCGAAGTGTTCGGCAACTGGCTGTGCGACATGGCCGCGCTCGACAAACGGCTGGTCGGGATCACGCCGGCGATGCGCGAAGGCTCGGGCATGGTGCGCTTCGAAGAGCAGTTCCCGGAGCGCTATTTCGACGTCGGCATCGCCGAGCAGCACGCGGTCACGTTCGGCGCCGGCCTTGCCACCGAAGGAATGAAGCCGGTGGTGGCGATTTATTCGACCTTCCTGCAGCGCGCCTACGACCAGCTGATCCACGACGTGGCGCTGCAGAACCTGGACGTGACGTTCGCGCTCGACCGCGCCGGCCTGGTGGGCGCGGACGGCGCCACCCATGCGGGCAATTACGACATGGCGTACCTGCGCTGCATCCCGAACATGGTGGTGATGGCCGCATCCGACGAAAACGAATGCCGCCAGATGCTCACCACCGCCTACCGTTACCCGGGTCCGGCTGCGGTGCGCTATCCGCGCGGGGCCGGGATCGGCGCCGCGCTTGAACAGGAACTGCGCTCGATCGAGATCGGCAAGGGCCAGCTCAAACGGCAGGGCAAGGGCGTTGCGATCCTCGCGTTCGGCTCGATGGTCGCGCCAAGCGTGGCGGCCGGCGGCGAGCTCGGTGCGACGGTGGCCAACATGCGCTTCGTCAAGCCGCTCGACGTGGAGCTGCTCAAGCAGCTGGCGCACGAGCACGAGTACCTGGTGACCGTGGAGGAGGGCAGCGTGATGGGCGGCGCGGGTGCGGCGGTTGCCGAAGCGCTGGCCGCGGAAGGCATCGTCAAGCCGCTGCTGATGCTCGGGCTGCCCGACAAATTCATCGACCACGGCGACCCGCAAGCGCTGCTGGCCAGCGTCGGGCTCGACGCCAAGGGCATCGCAGCCTCGATTCGCCAGCGCTTCACGCTCGGCGAGCCGCGCCTGGTGGTCAACAACAGCTGATAAGCTAGCGCTTGCGCTCGTGCTGCCACAGCACGTCGCTGCCGCCGGCGAAGCGGTTGAGCACGCGCGAGAGCACGAACATCAGGTCCGACATCCGGTTCACATACTGGCGCGGATGCTCGTTGATCTTTTCGGCCTTGCCGAGCGTGACAATGCTGCGTTCGGCGCGCCGGCACACGGTGCGGCAGACATGCGCGAGCGCTGCCGCGCGCGAGCCGGCCGGCAAGATGAACTCCTTGAGCGCAGGCAGCTCGGCATTGTATTTTTCCAGCATGGCGTCGAGCCGCCCCACATGCTCGTCGGTGATGAGCTGGTAGCCGGGTATGCACAGCTCTCCGCCCAGGTCGAACAGGTCGTGCTGGATCGAGACCAGGTCCTCGCGCAGCTCGGCCGGCATGTCCTCGCACAGCAGCAGCCCCACGAAGGAATTGAGTTCGTCGACCTCGCCCAGCGCATGCACGCGTGCGCTGTCCTTCTCGGTGCGGCTGCCGTCGCCCAGTCCGGTGGTGCCGTTGTCGCCCGTCCGCGTGGCGATTTTTGAAAGCCGATTTCCCATCATGTGCCCCGAATAAGCAATAAATTATATCGGGAGCATACCCCGTTTCCCCCGAGTTGGCCGAATGTCTTACAATCCATGTATGTCAGTATCGATCCCCATCAATCAGGAGCGCAAACGGCAGGTGGCCGCCGCCTTGCGCGCCGTGCTGCCCGAGCGCTGCGTGCTGTCCGACGCGGAAGACACTCGCCCCTACGAATGCGACGGCCTGGCCGCGTACCGCCAGCTGCCGATGATCGTCACCTTGCCCGACACCGAGGAGCAGGTGCTGGCGATCCTGAAGATCTGCCGCGAGCTCGACGTGCCGATCGTGCCGCGCGGCGCCGGCACCGGCCTGTCGGGCGGGGCGCTGCCGATCGCCGACGGCGTGGTCATCTCGACCGCGCGCCTGAACCGCATCCTGCGCGTCGAGCCGTATGCGCGCATCGCCGTGGTGCAGCCTGGCGTGCGCAACCTGGCCATTTCCGACGCCGCCGCCCCGCACGCCCTGTACTACGCGCCCGATCCCTCGTCCCAGATCGCATGCACCATCGGCGGCAACGTGGCCGAGAACTCGGGCGGCGTACACTGCCTCAAGTACGGACTGACGGTCCACAATGTGCTGCGGGTGCGGGTAGCGACCATCGACGGCGAGATCGTCGAGCTCGGCGGCGAGGCGCTCGACGCTCCCGGCCTCGACCTGCTGGCCGTGTTCATCGGCTCCGAAGGCATGCTCGGCATCGTCACCGAGGTGACGGTGCGGCTGATCCCCAAGCCGGCCACGGCGCGCGTGATCATGGCGTCCTTCGACGACATCGTCACCGGCGGCGACGCGGTGGCGAGCGTGATCGCGGCCGGCGTGATTCCGGCCGGGCTGGAGATGATGGACCGCACTTCCTCGCGCATGGTCGAACCTTTCGTCAAGGCCGGCTACGACATCGACGCGGCCGCCATCCTGCTGTGCGAGGCGGACGGCACCGAGCTTGAAGTCGACGAGGAGATCGAGCGCATGACGGCGGTGCTGGAAGCGGCCGGCGCCAGCGCGATCTCGGTCTCGCGCAGCGAAGCGGAGCGCCTCAGGTTCTGGTCCGGCCGCAAGAACGCGTTCCCCGCGGCCGGCCGCATCTCGCCCGACTACTACTGCATGGACGGCACCATCCCGCGCAAGAAGCTGGCGCAGGTGCTGACCGGGATCGGGCAGATGGAGGCGACCTACGGCCTGCGCTGCGCCAACGTGTTCCACGCGGGCGACGGCAACCTGCACCCTTTGATCCTGTTCGACGCGAATACTCCGGGCGAATTCGAACGCGCCGAGGAGTTCGGCGCGGCCATCCTGGCGCTGTGCGTCGAAGTGGGCGGCACCATCACCGGCGAGCATGGCGTGGGCATCGAAAAAATCGGCTCGATGTGCGTGCAGTTTTCCGACGCCGAGCTCGAAGCGTTCCGTAACGTCAAGCGCGCCTTCGACGTGCATTACCTGCTCAATCCGGACAAGGCGATTCCTACCCTGAACCGGTGCGCCGAATTCGGCAAGATGCGCGTCTCCGGCGGCATCCTCAAGTTCGCGGGTTTGCCGCGCTTCTGACATGGGAGTCACATTGCAGGCGATTGAACATTTCAGGGAGCAGGTGCTGACGGCGGCCGCCTCCAAGACGGCGCTGCGCCTGCGCGGCGGCGGCACCAAGGACTGGTACGGGCAAGAGCTGCAAGGCGACATCCTCGACACGCGCGCCTGCAGCGGCATCATCGATTACGAGCCGACCGAGCTGGTCATCACGGCGCGCTGCGGCACCCCGCTGGCCGAGATCGAGGCCGTGCTGGCCGAACAAAACCAGATGCTGGCGTTCGAGCCGCCCCATTTCGGCGATGGCGCAACCTTCGGCGGCGCCATCGCAAGCGGCCTTGCCGGCCCGCGCCGCGCCAGCGCCGGCGCTCTGCGCGACTTCGTGCTCGGCGCGGTGCTCATGGACGGCAAGGGCGAAGTGCTCACCTTCGGCGGCCAGGTGATGAAGAACGTGGCCGGCTACGACGTGTCGCGCCTGCTGGCGGGGTCGCTCGGCACCCTCGGCCTGATGCTCGAGCATTCGGTCAAGGTGCTGCCGCGCCCGGTGAGCGAATCCTCGCTGCGTTTCGAGATGAGCGAAATCGACGCCATCGCCCGCTTGAACCAATGGGGCGGCCAGCCGTTGCCGATTTCGGCCAGCTGCTGGCACGCCGGCGTGCTGACGCTGCGCCTGTCGGGCGCCAGGGCCGCGGTGGAAGCGGCGCGCCTGGCGCTGGGCGGCGAGGCCGTGGCGCAGGCCGACGCCTTCTGGAGCGGCCTGCGCGAACAGCGCCATGACTTTTTCAAAGGTCCGGCCAGCCTGTGGCGCCTGTCGGTGCCGTCGACCACCGGCGCCATCATTTTGCGCGGCGAGCAATTGATCGAGTGGGGCGGGGCGCAGCGCTGGCTCAAGGTCGATGCCGATAGTGCGATGGCGCACAATATCCGGCGCATGGCCGCCTCTGTGGGCGGCCATGCCACCTTGTTCCGCGGCGGCGACAAGCACCTCGGCGTGTTCCAGCCGCTGGCGCCGGCTGTCGCCAAAATTCACCAGCGCTTGAAGGCGGCATTCGATCCTTCGCATATTTTCAATCAGGGACGGATGTACTGAACCATGCAAACCAATCTGGCCGATTTCATCAAGGGCACCCGCGACGGCGACGAAGCCGAGGCGATCCTGCGCGCCTGCGTCCATTGCGGCTTTTGCACCGCCACCTGCCCGACCTACCAGCTGCTCGGCGATGAGCTGGACGGTCCGCGCGGGCGCATCTACCTGATCAAGCAAGTACTCGAAGGGGCTGCCGTCACAGCCAAGACCCAGACCCACCTGGACCGCTGCCTGACCTGCCGCAATTGCGAGAGCACCTGCCCGTCCGGCGTGAAGTATGGGCGCCTGGCGGACATCGGCCGCAAGGTGGTCGAGCAGCGCGTGCGGCGCCCGCTGGGCGAGCGCCTCAAGCGCATGGTGCTCAAGGAAGCCTTGCCGCGCAAATGGATCTTCACGCCGGCCTTCAGGGCCGGACAGATTTTCCGGCCGCTGCTGTCCAAGCCGATGCAGGACAAGCTGCCCGCCACGCCGGCCGCCGGGCGCTGGCCGGCGCGCACGCATGCGCGCAAGATGCTGGTGCTGGACGGCTGCGTGCAGCCGGCGATGGCGCCCAACATCAATGCGTCAGCCGCGCGCGTGCTCGACGCGCTCGGCGTGCAGCTGATCGTCGCGCCCAAGGCCGGCTGCTGCGGCGCGCTGCGCTATCACCTGAACGACCAGGACGCCGCCCTTGACGACATGCGCCGCAATATCGACGCGTGGTGGCCGTATGTGAGCCAGGTCGAGGCGATCGTGATGACAGCCTCCGGCTGCGGCGCGACCGTCAAGGAGTATGGCCATTTGCTCGCGCACGACAGCGCCTACGCGGAAAAAGCAAATCGCATCTCGGAACTGACGCGCGACCTGAGCGAGGTGATGCCGCAGTTCGAACAAGAGCTGGGGGAGCGCCTGAAAGGGAAGATCGCACAGCGGGTCGCCTACCACCCGCCGTGCACCTTGCAGCACGGGCAGCAGATCCGCGGCAAGGTGGAGGGCGTGCTGCGCGCCGCCGGCGTCGATGTCAAGCTGTGCGCCGACAGCCATCTGTGCTGCGGTTCGGCCGGTACCTATTCGGTGCTGCAGCCGGAGCTGGCAACGCAACTGCGCGACAGCAAGCTGGCCAATTTGCACGCGACCGAAGCGCAGCTTATCGTTTCAGCCAACATCGGCTGCCTGACGCACCTGCAGTCGGGCACCGACACGCCGGTCGCGCACTGGATCGAACTGATCGACCGTGCCTTGGCTTAGATGCCGAGCTGGGCCGCGACGAAGACGACGTAGCTGATGACGAGCGCGACGATGAAGAGCGCTTCCATGTTTTTGAGGATATCCATTTTTTGTCCTTTCGATGTGGTTGGACAAATAATGCGCTCGCCTCACATATAAGGCCAATTCACTGTTTGGATATTTATCATTCAAGATTTGAATGAGCCAATCAGGGCTTCCCCCCCCACGCCTGTCATCGGATTCATTGCGTTGTGGCATTTGGAATTACTAACCATAAATTGTTCTTTTCGAAAAACTTCCGGTGTATATTCGAGTCATTGCCTAAAGAAAATACAGGCATGCGACCGGACCCCGATTGTCCGGCCGGGCCAGGTCACGATGCGGCCGACGCGAGAGCAGTGCACGTGGCATTTTTTCGATTCGATAAGGGGAGAGATTGCAATGAAACGTCAACATGGAATCGCAATGGCAATTGCGCTGAGCGCGGCGCTCGTCAGCAGCGGCGTCCGGGCACAGGAACATGCAAGCGCCAAGGATGCCGAGGCGATGGTGAAGAAGGGCATTACCTTTCTCAAGGCCAACGGGAACGAGAAGGGCTATGCCGAAATCACCAGCAAGCAAAGCCAGTTCAAGGACCGCGACCTCTATCTTGTGGTCTATGGGCTCGATGGCAAGGTATGGGCTCATGGCGCGAACGAAAAAATGGTCGGGCGCGTGCTGATCGACCTCAAGGACGTCGATGGCAAGGAATTCGTGCGCGAGCGCACCCAACTGGGGAAGACCAAGGCAACTTTCTGGCAGGACTATAAATTCACCAATCCGGTGAGCAAGAAAGTCGAACCCAAGTCGATGTACTGCGAGCGGCTTGAAGAAACTGTCGTGTGCGGCGGAATCTATAAGGGATAAGGGCTGGGTGGCGCGGGTGCGGCCCGCGCCTTGTCCATCGACGGATTTCGGGGAGACACGACCATGAAAATTTGGCACAAGATATTGTTGGCGCCGGCGGCGGCAATTGCCTTCCTGTTGGTGCTCGGGGCAGTATCGTTCAGCATGTTGAAGCAGCAGAACGCGGGATTGGACAAGATCTTCAACACGCGGTTCGGCAATTACCAGCTGGCAGCGAATGCCTCGCACGAGATCGTCGAGGTGCACTCCAATGTGTACCGTTTGTTTACGTGGCTCGCCAATCTCAAGGAAGACAAGATCAAGCAGATCACGCAGGAACAAAAGGCCAGGATCGATGCCGTCACCAGCAAGCTTGCGGCATTTGGCGATCGTCCCGGTCTGGAAGCGGGCGAGCGCAAGATCGCTCATTCCGTCGTGAAGAAACTTATCAAGTACAAGAACGACGTCGATACCGCCATCGACCTCAGCGGGGTGGACGTCAATACCGGCATGAGCGCGATGCAGACCGCCGACAGTGGCTTCCAGGGCATGGTCAAGGAATTGGAAGAACTGGTCCAGCTCGAACACCAACTGGCACGGGCCAGTTTTGACAGCGCCAGTGCGGCGTTCGACAAGACGCTGGTGGCGCTGATTGCCATCGTGATGGCGGCGAGCGCGGTGTCGTGCGCAATCGCGCTGTGGATCAGCCGAATGATCGCGGTTCCCCTGAGGGGTGCCATCGTCACCGCTGGCCGCATTGCCGCAGGCGATCTCACATCGACCATCACGGTTCCGCGCAGCAAGGACGAAACCGGCCAGTTGATGCAGGCGCTGAAGGAAATGAACGGCGGCCTGGTCAATGTGGTGGAACAAGTCCGGCTCGGCACCGACATCATCGCCTCGGCGTCCAGCCAGATCGCTTCCGGCAACCTCGATCTGTCGTCGCGGACCGAACAGCAGGCGAGCTCACTGGAGGAAACCGCCTCGGCGATGGAGCAATTGACGTCCACAGTGAAACAAAACGGCGACAATGCGCGCCAGGCCAACCAGCTTGCGGTATCGGCATCGGACGTGGCCGTCAAGGGCGGCGCCGTGGTGGCGCAAGTGGTCGCCACGATGGGTTCGATCAACGAATCGGCCAAGAAGATCGTCGACATCATCGGCGTCATCGACGGCATCGCTTTCCAGACCAATATCCTGGCGCTCAATGCGGCGGTCGAGGCTGCACGAGCGGGCGAACAGGGCCGCGGCTTCGCGGTGGTCGCCTCCGAGGTCAGGAATCTGGCGCAGCGCTCGGCCAGCGCCGCCAGGGAGATCAAGTCCCTGATCGGCGATTCGGTCGAGAAGGTCGACGCAGGCAGCGCATTGGTCAATCAGGCCGGCATCACCATGGACGAAATCGTCGCCAGCGTCAGGCGCGTGACCGACATCATGGGCGAGATCGCAGCGGCCAGCGGCGAGCAGGAAGCGGGCATCGGGCAAATTCACCAAGCCATCAGCGAAATGGACGACGTCACGCAGCAGAATGCGGCATTGGTGGAGGAAGCGGCCGCCGCGGCGACGGCACTGAAAGACCAGACCGCCAACCTGGTGCAAGTGGTCAGTGTGTTCAAGCTCGAGACGGTGGCAACGACGGCGGCGCCGCGCGCCAGGCAGCAGCGCGAGCCGGCGGCCGGCCCCGGTGCCGGAC
>JBAQKU010000554.1:0-10456 GCA_049301315.1 Telluria sp. | reverse complement strand
GCGCTGGCCGGGCCGAACGACGCGCTGCAGCCGTTCGTGGGCGTGAGCTACGCCTACGACGACAACCTGCTGCGGGTGCCGGACGGCCACCCCGGCTTCGAGAACACGCGCGCCGACTCCTCGCGCCGGGGCGAAGCGGGGCTGGTGTTCGACAAGACCTATGGGCGCCAGAAGCTGTATTTCCAGGGCAAGCTCACCAAGGTGAAATTCGCGCACTTCGAGCGCCTCGATTACGACGGCAAGGACTTCAACGGCAACCTGGCCTGGCAGATCGGCAACCATCTCGAGGGCAGCCTGGGCGCCACCTACGCCCAGACCCTGGCCCCGTATGCCGACTTCCGCACCACCGAACGCAACCTGCGCAAGCAGGAGCGCCAGTTCTTCGACGCCGCATGGCGCTTCCACCCCAGCTGGCGGGTGCGCGGCGGCGCCAGCCGCGACAAGTTCAGCTATGAGTTGCTGAGCCAGCGCTTCAACGACCGCAGCAACGACACGCTCGAAGCCGGGGCCGACTACCTGGCCAGCAGCGGCAGCACGGTGGGCCTGCAGCTGCGCCGGATCGAGGGCAGGTTCCCGAACCGGCGCGTGTTCGGACAATTCCTGCTCGACGACAGCTTCGTGCAGGAAGAGGTCAAGGCCAAGGTGTTCTGGCGCTACAGCGAACTGACCCAGCTCCAGTTCCTGGGCGGCTGGGTCAAGCGCAGCTACCCGCTGTCGGGCACGCGCGACACCAGCGGCGCCAATGCCAGGCTCGACCTGACCTGGTCGCCGCGCAGCGCGCTGCGCATCACGTCCTCGCTGTGGCGCGAATTTTCCGCCGTCGAGAGCACCCTGGCCAGCTCCAGCCTGAGCCGTGGCGCCAGTGTCGGCGCGGCCTGGGCCCTCACCGCCAAGGTCAAGCTCGAAGCCCAGGCACGCCGCGAACGGCGCGATTTCAGCGGCCTGATCGTCGGCCTGAACGGGATCGACCTGGGCGACACCAACCGCCACGCCAGCCTGGGCGCGGTATACGCGCCGACCCGCACCGTGCAGCTGAGCATGTCGGCCTTCCACGAGGCGCGCACCGGCACCCCCGTGTTCGGCAATGCCAACTACCGCGCCAACGGCGTTTCCTTCAGTGCCAGCGCGCAGTTCTGAACCCCGACATGACCGTCAATGACATTCCGCTGATCTCGTTTTTCCAGCGCGTCCTCGACCCCTTGATCATCATGGGCAGCCTGTACCTGTCGTCGATGTTCTTCAACGAGCCGTTCACCGGCTATGCGCTGGTGCTGATGATCCTGGCCTTCTTCATCTCGTCGGCGGTCTACCAGCACGTCGATCCCTACCGCACCTGGCGCAGCGGGCGCATGCTGGCCTACGCGCGCGACACCGTGTTCGGCTGGCTCATCACGATCGGGGTGCTGCTGTTTCTCGGCTCGGCCAGCGGCCTGTCCTATTACTACGACGAGCGGGTGGTGCTGGCCTGGTTCGTGGCGACCCCGATCGCCCTGCTGCTCAGCCACATCGCGGTGCGGCGCGTCTCGGTAAGGCCCGGCAAGAACAGCGAAGTGCGCTCGGCGGTGGTGATCGGCGCCAACGACGTCGGACTCAAGTTCGCCGGCATCTGCGAGCGCCATCCCAACCTGTTCATGCAGGTGCACGGCTTCTTCGACGACCGCACCGAGGACCGCCATCCGGCCGGGCTGCGCCACCCGATGCTGGGCGAAATGTGCGATATCGCCTCGTATGTGCGCGAACAGAACATCAAGATGATCTTCATCAGCCAGCCGATTTCGGCCCAGCCGCGCATCCGCAAGCTGCTCGACGAACTGCAGGACACCACCGCCTCGGTCTACTTCCTGCCCGATATCTATATTTTCGACCTGATGCAGGCGCGCTTCGACAACGTGGGCGGCATGCCGGTGATCGCGATCTGCGAGACGCCCTTCATGGGCCTGAACAGCATGATCAAGCGCACCAGCGACATCGTGCTCGGGCTCGCGATCTTGCTGATGCTGCTGCCGCTGATGCTGGTGATCGCGCTGGCGGTCAAGTTCAGCTCGCCCGGGCCGGTGATCTTCCGCCAGCGCCGCTACGGCCTGTACGGGGAGGAAATCATCGTCTACAAGTTCCGCTCGATGACGGTCACGGACGACGGCAACACCATCGTCCAGGCCCAGAAGAACGACCCGCGCGTGACCCGGATCGGCGCCTTCCTGCGCCGCAGCTCGCTCGACGAGCTGCCGCAGTTCATCAACGTGCTGCAGGGACGCATGAGCATCGTCGGCCCGCGCCCGCACGCGGTGGCGCACAACGAGCAATACCGCAAGCTGATCAAGGGCTACATGCTGCGCCACAAGGTCAAGCCGGGCATCACCGGCTGGGCCCAGGTCAACGGCATGCGCGGCGAGACCGACACGCTCGACAAGATGGAAGCGCGCATCCAGTACGACCTCGATTACCTGCGCAGCTGGTCGCTCTGGCTCGACCTGTGGATCATCCTCAAGACCGTCAAGGTCGTGCTGCAGCGCCAGAACGCGCACTGAGCGGTTCGGCGCGCAGCGATTCTTGTCAATAAAGCCATATAATTTAACAACTTTATTGTTGCCGGGGCAGCGCCCCCGATGCACGCGCGCGCGCCCATTCTCCCTCTGCCGCGCAGCGCGCTGAAATACCACGCCTGGGCGCGCTTGCCTGACGCTTCAATCGCCTGCTCAGGGCGCGAAACGCGCCGCCCTTATCCGGGGTCAAACTCCGTGACAGATCATCTGGTACAAGAGAAAAAGGATTCCGGGCCGCGCTCGCGCAGGCCAGCTCTACAGGCTGACCGGCCCCGCGCGCGCACGCTTCGTTCCGTACGACATGTTCTGAAAAGCTGTGTTAAGTTGTCATCTTTCTATGGTTGCATTGGCAGGAATGGTCTTTGGCGATGCTGGAGCCGGGGACCGGAACTGCGGTATTGTGCGTCCGTAGTATTGTTTATTGGAAACATTTTAAGCGTGGTTGTGATGTTATAAAGACAACCTACGGGGAGCTGGCAGCCCCCTTTCGAATAACAAGAACCTGAGGAATCTATCTTGGACAACTTTGATCTGGCAGGCGCGGTGAAGCCGCCCTTCATCCCCTCGACGCGGCTCGCCGGCACGGCGCTGCTCATGCTGGCACTGGCCGGCGCCGGGTGCGGCAACAAGGAAAAGAAGGCCGGCCAGTCGCTGGCCAGCGTCAACGGCGAAGAGATCACCGTGCTGCAGCTGAACGAGGAGCTGCAGCGCTCGGGCGTGCAGGCCGCGCGCCAGGAAGCGGCCAGCAAGCAGTTGCTGGAGGTGCTGATCGACCGCCAGCTGCTGCAAAACGAGGCGGCCAAGGAAAAGCTCGATCGCGACCCGAAGGTGGTCCAGGCCGTCGAGCGCGCCAAGGCGCTGATCGTGGCCCAGGCCTATATGCAAAAGCGCATCGGTAACCTGCCCCGGCCCGACAAGGCCGAAGTCGAGGAGTACTACCGCAAGAACCCGCAGTTTTTCGCCGATCGCAAGCAGTTCGACATGAAGCAGCTGGTGCTGTCGACGGCCGACCTGGACGCGCAGGTCAAGCCGGTCGCCGACGCCGCCAAGTCGCTCGATGAAGTGGCGGCCTGGATGGACCAGCACAAGGTCAAGTACGCGCGCGGCCAGGTGCTGCGCACCAGCGCAGACATTCCGCCCGAACTGTCCTCGAAGCTGCAGGGCATGCCGCAAGGTCAGTTGTTCGTCATCAAGGAAGGCGATCGCAGCATGCTCATCAGCGTGGCCGACGTGAAGGAAGCCCCGGTATCGCTGGAGCTGGCCGCGCCGCAGATCGAGCAGTTCCTGGTCAACAAGAAGAACAAGGAGGCGGCCGAAGCCGAACTCAAACGCCTGCGCGCAAACGCCAAGATCGTCTATCTCAACCCGCCGGCCGCCGCGACCCCGGCCCAGGCTGTCGCCGGCGCTCCGGCCGCGCCCGCTCCGGTCCAGCCAGTCGCCGCCTCGTCCGAATCGAACGAGCGCGGCGTGGCCGGGCTGAAATAAGCATCACGCAAACACTTTCTGCAATAACTTATTTAGGGGAAATCATGAAACGACTTGCGCACTGGATGATGGCAACCTTGCTGGCCCTGACGCTCGGCCAGGCAGCGGCCGGCGAGGTCCTGCTCGGCCCTGGCGACGTACTCAAGCTGTCGGTCTACGGCAACCCGGACCTGGCGCTCGAGACGCGCGTCGGCGACACCGGCGCCATCACCTTCCCGCTGCTGGGGCAGGTCAACGTGGGCGGCATGCCGGTCATGGCGGCCGAAAAGAAAATCGCCGGCCTGCTCGAGAGCGGCGGCTTCCTGAAGCGGCCCCAGGTCAACATCATCGTGACCCAGCTGCAAAGCCAGCAGGTCGGGGTGCTGGGGCAGGTCAACCGGCCCGGCCGCTATCCGCTCGAGAGCCGCCGCAGCCTCATGGACGTGCTGGCGCTGGCGGGCGGGATCGGCCCCGAGGGGGGCGACACGGTCAGCGTGCTGCGCAGGCGCGACGGCAAGACCACCAAGGAAACCGTCGACGTGCTCGACATGGTGCGCTCGGGCGAAATGCAGCAGGACCTGGAAGTGGCTGCGGGCGACATCATCTACGTCGAGCGCGCGCCGCGCTTCTATATCTACGGCGAGGTGCAGCGGCCCGGCGCGTTCCGGCTCGAGCGCAGCATGACGGTGCTGCAGGCGCTGTCCGTGGGCGGCGGGCTGACCCCGCGCGGCACCGAGCGCGGCATCCGCATCAAGCGCCGCGATGCGCAGGGCAAGGTGCAGGTGATCGACGCCAGGCATGACAACCTGCTGCAGACCGACGACATCGTGTACGTGCGCGAAAGCCTGTTCTGACCGGGCTGGCGCTGGCCTGCCTTCCACCTCAAGCACTTGAAAGAGCGACATGAATCTGACCCAACTCCTGCTGATCTTGCGTGCACGAAAGCGCATCATCCTGTTTACGCTGTTCGGCACGGTTGCGCTGACCCTCGCGATTTGCCTGATCGTCCCCAAGACCTACAAGGCGACCAGCTCGCTGGTGCTGAACTACAAGGGGATCGACCCGCTGACCGGCCTGACCATGCCGGGCCAGCTGCTGCCCGGCTACATGGCGACCCAGATCGACATCGTCAGCAGCAAGAACGTGGCCTTGCGCGTGGTCGACCAGCTCAAGCTGGCGCACAGCCCGGCGGTGGTGGCCCAGTTCAACGAGTCGACCGACGGCAAGGGCACGGTGCGCGACTGGCTGGCCGAGCTGCTGCTCAAGAAGCTCGATATCGTGCCTTCGCGCGAGAGCAGCGTGATCGACATCAGCTTCAAGGGCGCCGATCCGCAATTCGTGGCCGCGGTGGCCAATGCGTTCGCCGACGAATACATGAAGATCAGCATCCAGCTCAAGGTCGAACCGATGAAGAAGGCGGCCGCCTACTTCAACGAGCAGACCAAGCTGCTGCGCGACAGCGTCGAGACGGCGCAGAGCCGGCTCTCGAAATACCAGCAGGAACACGGCATCGTGAGCGTGGACAACCGCCTCGACGTCGAGTCGAACCGCCTCAACGACCTGTCCGGCCAGCTCGTGATGGCGCAGGGCCAGCTGATGGAGGCGGCCTCGCGGCGCGCCATGGCGGCCGGCTCGCGCGGGGCCGAGTCGCCCGACGTGGCGTCCAATCCCCTGATCCAGAACCTGAAGATGAACCTGGCCAATGCCGAGACCAAGTTCGCGGAAGTGTCGCAGCGGCTCGCGCGCAACCATCCCGGCTACCAGAGCGCCAAGGCCGAAGTCGACAAGATACGCGCCGAACTGAACGCCCACACGGCGGCCGCGTCTAACAGCGTGGGCAACAACGCGGCCATCCTGGCGCAGCGCGAGGCGGCGATCCGCTCGGCCATGCTGGCGCAGAAGGCCAAGGTGCTGGAAATGAACCGTACGCGCGATGAAATGAATGTGCTGGTCAAGGATGTGGAAAGCGCGCAGCGCGCCTTCGACGTGACCTCGCAGCGTTTCTCGCAGACCAAGATCGAGGGCCAGTCGGACCAGTCCGACATCGCCGTGCTCAATCCGGCGGTCGCGCCGATCGAGCCATCGAACCCGAAAACCGTGCTCTATACGCTGCTGTCGGTATTTCTTGGCGCAATGCTGGGCCTGACGGCCGGCTTCGTTGCCGAAATGCTCGACCGGCGTGTGCGCTCCAGTTCCGACCTCAAGGACGTGCTCGACATCCCGGTGTTCGGCGTCATCGAATGGTCGGCCCCGAAACGGCCGCGTTTGGGCATGTTGAATTCCGTGTTGCCAAACCGCCTGAGACTGAACTAAGAAAATGGACCCGACCATGAACCATCCAGTGCATCCGATATCGCCGCAGCCGCCGCCGCTGACGCGCGCCGATTCGAGTATCGGCGGCCTCTTGCTCGAATCGGGCAAGATCACCCCGGAGAACGCCGAGCGCG
Organism: Telluria sp.; assembly: GCA_049301315.1. Classification (GTDB taxonomy): domain Bacteria; phylum Pseudomonadota; class Gammaproteobacteria; order Burkholderiales; family Burkholderiaceae_D; genus JBAQKU01. The sequence continues at coordinate 4,002 of JBAQKU010000554.1, read as the reverse complement.
TGCTGCGCCTGCAAAAGGAGCTGGGCATCCGCTTCGGCGAGGCGGCCCTGCGCCTGGGCCTGATCAACGACAGCGATATCGCGCAGGTGCTGGCGCGCCAGTTCGACTATCCCTACCTGCAGCAGGGCGAACACACCTACTCGCCGCTGCTGCTGGCGGCCTACCAGCCGTTCAGCCAGCAGGTCGAGAAGCTGCGCGCGGTGCGCAGCCAGCTGATGCTGCGCTGGTTCGCGCGCGGGCGCAAGGCGCTCGTCGTGCTCGGGGTCGACAGCGGCGACGGCGCCAGCCTGTTCGCGGCCAACCTGGCGGTGGTGTTTTCCCAGCTCGGCGAGCCGACCCTGCTGGTCGATGCCAACCTGCGCAATCCGAGCCAGCACGAGGTGTTCGACCTCAAGGCCGCGCAGGGCCTGTCGGACGTGCTGGCCGGGCGCGCCGAACTGGACGACACGATTGCCAAGATTGCCTCGTTCGTCGACCTGTCGGTGCTGGCCGCCGGCACGCTGCCGCCCAATCCGCAGGAACTGCTGAGCCGGCAGGGTTTCAGCGTCCTCAACGTGCAGCTCGAGGAACGCTTCGAGATCGTGCTCTACGACGTGGCCTCGTACGCCAGCGGCTCCGATGCGCTGGCCGTGGCCGCGCGCAGCGGCGGCGTGCTGCTGGTCACGCGCAAGAACAAGACGCGCCTGGTCGACATCAACAGCCTGGCCGAACGCATTGTCGGCACCGGCGCCCAGGTGGTCGGATCGGTCGTGGTGGACTTCTGATGGGCGCGGCACTGAACGCGGCGGACGTCGCGCCGGCGGCCTGGCTCAAGCGGCCCCTGCTCGAATGGTGGCCGGTGGTCGCGGGCGTCGCGCTGCTGTACCTGCCGACCCTGTACGACCTGTTGACCGGCCTGTGGATGACCGAGGAGCAGGCGCACGGCCCGATCATCCTGGCGCTTGCGATCTGGCTGCTGTACCGCCAGTGGCCGCAGATGCGCAGCGCCAGCGCGCAGGCGCCGATCTCGGCCGCCGGCTGGCCGGTGATGGGCTTCGGCCTGCTGCTGTACATCCTTGGCCGTTCCCAGCACATCGTCGCCCTCGAGATCGCCTCTTTCCTGTGGATGCTGGCCGCGATCGTGCTGCTCAAGTTCGGCGCGCGCGCGCTGCGCATCCTGTGGTTCCCGTTCTTCTTCATGCTGTTCATGATTCCGCTGCCGGGGCAACTGGTGAGCATGCTGACGCTGCCCATGAAGATGGCGGTGTCCTACGTGACCGAGCAGGTGCTGTTCCTGGCCGGCTATCCGATCGCGCGCAACGGCGTGATTCTGCAGATCGGCCAGTACCAGCTGCTGGTGGCCGACGCCTGCGCCGGACTGCAGACCCTGCTCACGCTCGAAGCGCTCGGCCTGTTCTACCTGAACGTGGTGCGCCACACCTCGTCGTTTCGCAACATTGCGCTGGCAGTGCTGATCGTTCCGATCTCGTTTACCGCGAACGTGATCCGCGTCATCGTGCTGACCCTGGTGACCTACTACTTCGGCGACGCGGCCGGCCAGGGCTTCCTGCACGGCTTCGCCGGCATGGTGCTGTTCGTGTCGGCGCTGACGCTGATCCTGGCGCTCGACTCGCTGCTGCAGTTCATCATCACGCGCCGCGCCGCACGGGAGAAAAAAACATGAAGGCGCGCGCCAATTCGCATGTCGTGATCAGCCTCGTGATGGGCGCGCTGATGGTCGGCGCCGCCGTGGCCACGCGCGCCATCACGCCCACCGCCAAGCTGGCCGCCAGCCGCCCCGAAGTGAACCTGGCCGCGCTGGTGCCTTCCACGGTCGGCGCCTGGACCGAGGACAAGACCATGGTCGCGGCGGTGGTCAACCCGCAGACCGAGGAAGCGCTCAACAAGCTGTATGCGCAGACCCTGAGCCGCACCTACGTGCGCGCCGACGGCAACCGCATCATGCTCTCGATCGCCTACGGGCGCGACCAGGGCGGCGAGGACACCCAGGTGCACCGCCCCGAGTTCTGCTACGCGGCCCAGGGTTTTCACCTGAGCCGTGAAAGCGATGGCGTGCTGGCCACCCCGGACGGCAAGATCCCGGTGCGGCGCATGGTCGCGGTGCAAGGCCCGCGCATCGAGCCGATCACCTACTGGATCACGGTGGGCGACCGCGCCACGCTGCCCGGGATCGGCCGCAAGCTGGCCCAGCTCTCGTACGGACTGAACGGCGCGGTGCCGGACGGAATGCTGTTTCGCATCTCGTCCATTTCCAGCGACACGGAGCAGGCCTACCAGGCGCACGCGCAGTTCGCCAACGCGCTGCTCGCTTCGCTCTCGCCGGCGCAGCGGGTCAGGCTGGCCGGCCAGCCGCAACCATAACCTTTTCTTCAGGGATTTCATCGTGGCAAAAGTCGCATTAATCAGCGGTATTACCGGGCAAGACGGGGCCTACCTGACCGAGTTTTTGTTGGGCAAGGGCTATATCGTGCACGGCATCAAGCGCCGTTCCTCGCTGTTCAACACCGACCGCATCGACCATCTGTACCAGGATCCCCACGTGGCGGGGCGCAAGCTGATCCTGCACCATGGCGACCTGACCGATTCGACCAACCTGATTCGCATCGTCAAGGAAGTGCAGCCCGACGAAATCTACAACCTGGCCGCCATGAGCCATGTCGCGGTCAGCTTCGAGACCCCCGAATACACCGCCAACGCGGACGGCATCGGCACCTTGCGCATCCTCGAGGCGATCCGGATCCTCGGGCTGGAACAAAAAACCCGCTTCTACCAGGCCTCCACGTCCGAACTGTACGGCCTGGTGCAGGAAACGCCGCAAACGGAAAGCACGCCGTTCTATCCGCGCAGCCCGTACGCGGTCGCCAAGCTGTACGCCTACTGGATCGCGGTCAATTACCGCGAAGCCTACGGCATGTACGCCTGCAACGGCATCCTGTTCAACCACGAGTCGCCGCTGCGCGGCGAAACTTTTGTCACGCGCAAGATCACGCGCGCGCTGGCGCGCATCAAGCTCCGCCTGCAGGACTGCCTGTATCTGGGCAATATCGATTCGCTGCGCGACTGGGGGCATGCGCGCGACTATGTCGAAATGCAGTGGCTCATGCTGCAGCAGGAAAAACCGGAGGACTTCGTGATCGCCACCGGGGTGCAGTACAGCGTGCGCGATTTCGTCAACCTGGCCGCGCGCGAACTCGACATCTCCCTCAAGTGGCACGGCAGCGGGATCGAGGAAACCGCGACCGACCAGCACGGCAAGGTGGTGGTGCGGATCGATCCGCGCTACTTCCGTCCGACCGAGGTGGAAACCTTGCTGGGCGACCCGCGCAAGGCGCGCGAACGCCTCGGATGGACCCCGCAGACCACCTTTGCCGAACTGGTCGCGGAAATGGTGACGGCCGACCTCAGGAGCGCCGAGCGCGACGAGCTCGTCAAGCAGCATGGCTTTGCATCCTACGATCACCACGAATAGCGCGCCGATGAACGAGCGCCTGCGGACGGTGGCGTTCGGTTATGGTTCGGCCACCCTGGTGCAGGGCGCGGTCGGTTTCCTGGCGGTTCCGTTCCTGCTGTCGGTGATGGGCCCGCAGGCATTTGCGCAGTGGGCCATGCTGGAACCGGTGGTGGCGGTGCTGGCCGGTTTTGCGCTGGCCGGCGTGCATTACGGGCACCTGCACGGCATGACGACCGGCCTCGTCACGCCGGGCGCGGCGCTGCGCCAGGTGGTCCGCTTCGGGCTGGCGCCGGCGCTCATGGTGGCGCTGCCGGGCGCGCTGGCGGCGGTGTGGTTTTTGGTGGGCGCCGAGGCCGGCCCGGTCGCGCTGCTGTGCGGCGTCTACGTGCTGCTCGAGGCGGCCATCGTGCTGCTGCAATTCCAGTCGCGCGCGCTGTCGGACGCGATCGCGTTTGCCGCCACGGTGTGGCTGCGCTCGGGCGGCATCGCACTCGGTTTGCTCGCTTTCAAGTACGCGGGCTGGACGCTGGCGCTGGTGCACTACCTGGGCT
>JBAQKU010000553.1:0-10073 GCA_049301315.1 Telluria sp. | reverse complement strand
GGCCGGGCGTTCGCCCTGGGCCGCCGCGTGCGCTTCGACCTTGCGGAAGTTGTCGGCCAGGATTTTGCTGTCGGCCGGATGCAGCTCGAACAGGCGCAGGCGGTCGTGCTCGCGCATCAGCTTGTCGGCGCAGTAGGGCGAGCCCGGGTAGTAGCGCATCTTGCCGCTCGGGTTCAGGGCCTTGATCAGGTTGACATACTCGGCCAGTGGCTTGGGCAAGTCCTTGCGCTCCCACAGCGGCCCGATGCCGGTGTCGTACTCGGCATTCTTGGACGCGTAGCCGGCGTCGAGCGCGTACACCCCCGCCCCCGAATGGGTATCGATATAGGTGTAGGCCGTGTCTTTCTGGTTCATGTATTCGTGCAGCTGGATCTGCACGAAATGCTTGAGGACGTCGGCGTGGTTACCCGCGTGAAAGGCGTGGCGGTAGCTCAACATAGCGCGGAAATTCCATTAAAGAGGGTGTCAACGACGCGCTGGCGGACCAGCGAAATATGCGCCATTATCCACTAAACTCGGGTCCGCACCCTATTATTGCGCCAGCGCCAGCCATGTCCGGCGCGCACCGGCCCTCCCGGCGCGCGCCCGTCACCGGCCTCAGGCGACTTTCTTGTCGAAGAACTGTTCGTCTTCGGTAGAACCGTGCAATGCCGTCGTCGAGCTCTGGTTTTGCTGGATGGCCTGGGTCACCGCATCGAAGTAGCCGGTGCCGACTTCGCGCTGGTGCTTGACGGCCGTGAAACCGCGCTCGGAGGCGGCGAATTCGGCTTCCTGCAGCTCGACGAAGGCCGACATCTGGCGCCGCGCGTAGCCGTGCGCCAGGTTGAACATGCCGTAGTTGAGTGCGTGGAAACCGGCCAGCGTGATGAACTGGAACTTGTAACCCATGGCGCCCAGCTCTTTCTGGAACTTGGCAATCGTCGCGTCGTCCAGGTTCTTCTTCCAGTTGAACGAAGGCGAGCAGTTATAGGCCAGCAGCTTGCCAGGGAACCTGGCGCGCACCGCTTCCGCGAACTGCTTGGCGAAGGCCAGGTCCGGCTTGCCGGTTTCGCACCAGACCAGGTCGGCGAACGGCGCGTACGCCAGGGCGCGCGAAATGGCCTGATCGATGCCCGGGCGCACTTTGTAGAAGCCTTCGACGGTGCGCTCGCCCGTCAGGAACGGCTGGTCGTTCGCATCCACGTCGGACGTCAACAGGTCGGCCGCTTCCGCATCGGTACGCGCGATCACCAGGGTCGAGGTGCCCATCACGTCGGCGGCCAGGCGCGCCGCGGTCAGCTTCTCGAGCGCTTCACGGGTCGGCACCAGCACCTTGCCGCCCATGTGGCCGCATTTCTTGACCGACGCGAGCTGGTCTTCGAAGTGAACGCCGGCGGCGCCTGCCTCGATCATCGACTTCATCAGTTCATAGGCGTTGAGCACGCCGCCGAAACCGGCTTCCGCATCGGCCACGATGGGCGCGAAGAAATCGATATCGCCCTTGCCTTCGGACCATTGGATCTGGTCGGCGCGCTGGAAGGTATTGTTGATGCGCTTGACCACCAGCGGCACCGAATTGGCCGGATACAGCGACTGGTCCGGATACATTTCGCCGGCCACGTTGGCGTCGCCCGCCACTTGCCAGCCGGACAGGTAGATCGCCTTGAGGCCGGCCTTGACCTGCTGCATGGCCTGGTTGCCCGTCATCGCGCCGAGCGCATTGACGAACGGCTCGTTGTTGACGAGGTTCCACAATTTCTCCGCGCCACGCCTGGCCAGCGTGTGTTCGACCTGGAGCGAACCGCGCAGGCGCACCACGTCGGCCGCGGTGTAATTGCGCACAACGCCTTTCCAGCGCGGGTTGCTGTCCCAGTCCGCTTGAAGCTCTGCTGCTTGCTGTTCACGGGTTGCCATGGTTGTTCTCCTAATTGAAAGCGAAGTTAAGTATCGAAATCCGTTAGACAAATAATAGGCCGATTTGTGCGCAGCAACAATAGTCTTATATAAGACACATAACTAAAATATTTTTGTTTAAATTCAATGACATATGAATTAAATTTCACGATGCAAAATGAAATTTCTTAAAACGGAAGAGGTCGGGAAGGTGTATGCAAGAGCTCTTTCCACGATGTGAAACAACGTGGCCCCTTGTGAAAAAACCGGGCGGTTGGTTGGAGGTGGTGCGGGACGAGGTCAGGCGGGACAAGCCGCCTGACCCCGGAAAAACTGTGTGCGCGCGCTTCAGGCGCGCTGCGGCGCCGGCGCGCGGCTGATGCCGCCAACCCCGACCGCCGTCAGGATCGCCAGCGCCTGGAACAATCCGATGCAGATGAAGACCCAGGCCGGATGGTTCGCATCCATGAGCGCGCCGAACAGCAGCGGGCCGACCGCAAGCCCGATGTCGAGGCCTGAATACACGACGCCGAACACGCGCCCGGTGGCATGCGGCGGGGCCGCGGCGCGGATCAGCAGATCGCGCGAGGGGCCGGCCACACCGCTGGCCAGGCCGATCACGCCCATGATCACCACCGCCATCCAGCCCGGCACCACGGCCGCGGCCAGCAGCAGGGCCATGAGCGCAGCGAGCGCGAAGGCGACGCCGATCAAGCGGTCGTGGTTGTCCGATTTCGCGGCCAGGAAGCCGCCCAGCAGCATGCCGCCCGCGGACGCGAGCATGTGCGCGGTGTAGGCCGTCATGGCCGACGCGAGCGACATGCCGTACAGCGCGACCAGGCTGGGGGCCGACACGCTCTGGATCCCGCCCATGGCGAAGGTGCTCAGGAAGAAAAAGCTGAAGCACATCCATACCGCCGGCAGGCGCAGGAAGGCGAACGAGCCGCCCTCGGCCGCCAGTGCTGCTTTATGGGCGGGCGGATCGGGGCGCAGCGCGGCGCGGTTCACGAACAGCAGCAACAGCACCGCCAGCGGCAGCACGGCGGCGGCCAGCAAGGCGCTGCGCCACGACGACAATGCCGCCACGCCGCCCAGGAACACCGGGGCCGCGGCCCAGCCCAGGCTGCCGCTGATGCCGTGCACCGAGAACGCGTGCGCCAGGCGCGCCTTCGACACGCGCTGATTCAAGATGGTGTAGTCGCAGGGATGGAACACCGCGTTGCCGAGGCCGGCGATCATGGAACCGCACAAGAGCATGAAGTAATTGCCGGCCGCAGCCAGCGTGAGGGCGGCGAGGACGAACAGGGCAAGGCCGGCGAACAGCACGCGGCGCGCGCCGACCCGGTCCACCAGGAAGCCGGAGAGCGCCTGTCCGATGCCCGATACCACGAAAAACACCGTCATCAACAGGCCGAGCTGCGCGTACGACAGGCCGAATGCCGGTTTCAGCCACGGGAACAGTGCCGCGAGGATCAGGTGAAAGAAGTGGGAAACGCCATGCGCGAGGGCGACCAGGCCAATGACAAGGGCATCCTGGCGCAGGTTGGCGTTCTTCATGCGGTTCCCGATGTTGTGTGGCCAGGTGGCAGTGTAGCAAAAACGGGAGAGCACGGCGCTGACACCTCACAGTTCCCGGCTCCACCAACGCCGCGTCGTTCCCGCCTCCGCCTCATGGACACTCTGCCAAACGCCTGCCTGCATCCATTCGTGTAGACGACGCCAGCACGTCATGCCGCTGCCGCTGCCGAGCTCACGCGGCAGATACTCCCAAGGTATTCCAGTCTTGAGGACAAACAGGATTCCCGTTAGAGCCGCGCGATCGTTGATGCGCGGTCGTCCGCCCTTTGGCGACCTGCGTTGGGCCGGGAGATGAGCTGCTATAAGCGACCAAAGGTCTTCGGGGAGAAGTACTTGGGCCATGGCATCAGTCCGTCTACGAACGCGGCCGCCATCTTAATGCTCGAACTGTGGCCGTTACGTGCGCTATCGCCCCATTGCTGTCGGTCGGCACGACTGTCCTGACCGTCAGCAGTGCAGCGTTTTCGGTCAATGGTGGAACTGCCGCTTCTGACCGGTTTCGTACCCCAAAGCTGCCTTCCGCAGTTTCTAGGTAGCTCGCCAGGAAGCGATTTCGAAACATCCGGCGAGGCGAACAGTTGATGCTGATGAAATAGTCCTTGGCCGTGCCGACTGCAGGCAGGTTGCTGCACCCATGCCGGCCCATCGGTGATGGCTGCCAGTTTGGCGTGCCGTCAAGAGGTGCTGTGATACAATAAAGTTCATGAACACAGCCCATTCCGCTCTTGGTTGCAGTGGCGGTTGGCGCCAACCGGCCAGTCACTTCGCTTTGCTGGCCGTCTGCTGGAGCTTTGCAATTGCCGCGGCGGCGGCTGAGGTCAAGGTGCTGAGCGACGAGGCATTCTTGCCGGTGATCGCCGCCATGGCGCCCGTGTTCGAGAAGCGCACCGGAGACAAGCTGGTGGTGGTGAAGGACACGGCCGCTGGGGTTGCCAAGCGAATCCGCGATGGCCAAGACTTTGACCTGGCCATCCTGCCGGCGGTGATGCTTGAGGCGCTGGGCAAAGAAAATGCAGTTTCCGTCGGCTCCATCATTCCGCTCGCTAAAGTAGTAGCGGGCACGCAGAACGGCACCGTGTACGCTGGCGCTGTCTCGGCCTGGGCTTCCGACTCCCCGCCCGCGCTGTCATTGCTCATCCTGCTGGCGAGCGAGGACACTCAGGTAGTGCTCAAAGACAAAGGCATGGCAGCGCCGTAGCGCGCGTTCAGCACGTTGGTCAATCACTTGTCGGGTCGCACAAACGCGTGTATCGGTCAGAAGCCGTACGATAAGCCGCGAGAAGTAGTAAGCCGGGTCGCAACGGTTCTCAGCCCGCGCCGGCCAGCATACGGTCAATAACTTAACTCTTTGGCTCGTTGCAACACTTTGATCGTGCTTGGCTGTTTCGCGTAGCGTTTCCGGGCCGCCGCTTCGTCCTTCTCTAATCGATTGCATCTCAGATCTTTCATAGCCAAAGAGATTTCCCGCTTACGCTCAGCGTCGTATGGCTCCTCGCCGTTCCAGTGAGTACAACCCGCAAGACGATCAATCAGTTCTCTCACATCTTTAGGTTGGCCCTTTTTCAGATTGCCTAACGGGTCATCGCTCGCAAATGCGTGAGCAGCGAGAAAACATAACAAAATGAAAAGATAGCGAGAGGGCATAGGTGTATGTTCGATGTTCTTAAACGTTGTCGCTTCGGGCCGAAATGGTCGATCAAAACGGCCGTTTGGCTGACCGTTTCGACCCTAAGCGGACTTTGCGGCATTTGCATCAACATCTCGAATAGTACCCGCACACTAAGATCGATGCTGTGCCACCTTCCAGCACTGGGTGCCCATCATTCCAGCTTGGAGTCTTGGTCGCAAGCGTATTTCGGATATAGCGCTGGAGCGAGGAAAGTATCGATGGCAGATGTAATTCTGGCCTTGAGTTGTTCACTGCCAGCATCTTGCATATCGTTGTGGCGGGAGCCTTCGATGCGGACCACGCAGGTACCGTAGCGGCTCCGCTCTTCCTCGTTCGGTAGGACACCGGGGTCCGCAGTGGTGTCGCTGGCACGAATTGTCAGGACGTGGATACCAGCTGAGCGGGGCAACGCGACCCGCCGGCTGTCGAGGCTGATCAGGCTGGAAACGCGGTTCGCGTTGTCAGCGGCGAACTGAGCCGAACTGTCCCCACCAAGGGAGTGCCCGACGACGCGCTTTGACGAAGACGGAAAATCCGTCGTCTTCGCCATTGTCGGGAACGACGGCGTTGAAGGTGCTAACGAGATTCCGTCACCCCTTTTGCGACAGCCGCATTGCATGAATCCCCCCGTTTGCAGGCAAAGCGGTGGGACGTACCTATCCACTGGGCGCATATATTGGGTTCCCGCTTGCGCGGGAACGACGTGCCAATGCCAGGGAACCCCATTGTGCTTCGCGTGCCGTGCGGGGCACGCGACCTTGTACGCCCGCTTGCGCCCCGGACCACTGCCCGTTACTTGACCAGGTCGACCGCTGCCGGCTCGGCTTCGAATACCAGCGCGCCGCCGCGCACCCGCACCGGCACCGTATCCTTGGCCCCGAACTTGCCCGACAAGATCAGCTTCGAGAGCGGATTTTCGATCTGCTGCTGGATCGCGCGCTTGAGCGGGCGTGCGCCATACACCGGATCGTAGCCGGCCTCCGCGATCTTCTGCAGGGCTTCCTCGGACACGTCCAGCTTCATCTCCATGCTGGCCAGGCGCTGTTCCAGGTGCCGCAGCTGGATCTTGGCGATCGCGCCGATGTTTTTCTCGTCGAGCGCATGGAACACCACGATGTCGTCGATGCGGTTGATGAACTCGGGCCGGAAGTGCGCGCGCACCTCGGCCATGACGGCCAGCTTCACCACCGCCGGATCGTCGCTGTCCATCGACTGGATCTTGTGCGAGCCAAGGTTCGACGTCATCACGATCACCGTGTTCTTGAAGTCGACCGTGCGGCCCTGCCCGTCCGTCATGCGCCCGTCGTCGAGCACCTGCAGCAGCACGTTGAACACGTCGTGGTGCGCCTTCTCGATTTCATCGAGCAGGATCACGCTGTAGGGCTTGCGCCGCACCGCTTCGGTCAGGTAGCCGCCTTCCTCGTAGCCCACATAGCCGGGCGGCGCGCCGATCAGGCGCGCGACCGAGTGCTTCTCCATGAATTCGCTCATGTCGAGGCGAATCATCGATTCCTCGGTGTCGAACAGGAAGCCGGCCAGCGCCTTGCACAGCTCGGTCTTGCCGACCCCGGTCGGCCCCAGGAACATGAACGAGCCGTACGGACGGTTCGGGTCGGCCAGCCCGGCGCGCGAACGCCTGATCGCGTCGGACACCGCGACAATCGCCTCGTCCTGCCCCACCACGCGCTTGTGCAGCTCGTCCTCGATGTGCATCAGCTTGTCGCGCTCGCCTTGCATCATGCGCGACACCGGAATGCCGGTCGCGCGCGAGACCACCTCGGCGATTTCCTCGGCCCCGACCTGGGTGCGCAGCAGCTTCGGCTTGGCGCCCGCGCTTTCCTGCTCGGCCTCGGTGTCGGCGTGCTTGAGGCGCGCTTCCAGTTCGGGCAGCTTGCCGTACTGGAGTTCGGACACCTTCTGCCAGTTGCTCTCGCGCGTGGCCTGCTCCATCTGCTGGCGCACCCGCTCGATCTCTTCCTTGATGTGGGTGCTGCCCTGCACCACCGCCTTCTCGGCCTTGAGAATTTCCTCGAAGTCGTTGTACTCGCGTTCGAGGCGCGCGATCTCGGCGTCGATCAGTTCCAGGCGCCGCCGCGAGGCCTCGTCCTTTTCCTTCTTGACCGCTTCCTTTTCGATCTTGAGCTGGATCAGGCGCCGCTCGAGCTTGTCCATGACCTCGGGCTTGGAGTCGATCTCGATCTTGATCTTGGAAGCGGCTTCGTCGATCAGGTCGATCGCCTTGTCGGGCAGGAAGCGGTCGGTGATGTAGCGGTGCGACAGTTCGGCCGCCGCGATGATGGCCGCGTCGGTGATCTCGACCTTGTGGTGCAGCTCGTACTTGTCCTGCAGCCCGCGCAGGATCGAGATGGTGGCCTCCACGCTCGGTTCGTCGACCAGGATCTTCTGGAAGCGGCGTTCGAGCGCGGCGTCCTTCTCGATGTACTTGCGGTACTCGTCGAGCGTGGTCGCGCCCACGCAGTGCAGCTCGCCGCGCGCCAGCGCCGGCTTGAGCATATTGCCCGCGTCCATGGCGCCTTCGGCCTTGCCGGCGCCGACCATGGTGTGCATCTCGTCGATGAAGACTATGGTCTGGCCTTCGTCCTGCGCCAGTTCCTTGAGCACCGACTTGAGGCGCTCCTCGAACTCGCCGCGGTACTTGGCCCCGGCCAGCAGCGCGGCCATGTCGAGCGAGAGCACGCGCTTGCCCTTGAGCGAATCGGGCACCTCGCCGTTGACGATGCGCTGCGCCAGCCCTTCCACGATGGCGGTCTTGCCCACGCCAGGCTCGCCGATCAGCACCGGATTGTTCTTGGTGCGCCGCTGCAGCACCTGGATCGCGCGCCGGATCTCGTCGTCGCGCCCGATCACCGGGTCGAGCTTGCCCAGGCGGGCGCGCTCGGTCAGGTCGAGCGTGTATTTCTTGAGCGCTTCGCGCTGGCCCTCGGCCTCTTGCGAGTTGACGCTTTCGCCGCCGCGCACCGCGTCGATGGCCGTCTCGAGCGCCTTGCGCGCCAGCCCGGCTTCGCGCGCCAGCCGGCCCGCGTCGGACTTGTCCTCGGTCAGCGCGAGCAGCACCATTTCGCTCGAAACGAACTGGTCGCCGCGCTTTTGCGCTTCCTTGTCGGCCAGGTTCAGCATCGACATGAATTCGCGTCCGGCCTGCACCTCGCCGCCGGTGCCCGACACCTTCGGCAGGCGTTCGAGGGAGCTCTTGAGCGCCTGGCTCAGGCCGCCCACGTTCACGCCGGAGCGCTGCAGCAGCGAGCGGGCGCCGCCGTCATCCTGGTTGAGCAGCGCCACCAGCAGGTGCACCGGCTCGATATATTGGTTGTCATTGCCGACCGCCAGGCTCTGGGCGTCCGCAAGCGCCTCCTGAAGCTTGGTCGTGAGTTTGTCTTGCCGCATGATAATGCTCCTGATCTTTAACTTGTTAGCAAGATTGGGATGGCGACGCGGTTTTCAAGATGGCATTGGCGTCCTTAGCACACTATGAACAAAAATGGCGCCGCGTGGCGCCATGTTAAATCGATCGTGCCAACGCGCTTTACGACAAGGCGCGCCAGGTGGCGTAGCCGGCGATACACAAGCCGAGCGAGCCGAACAGGTGCAGCGCCGAGTGCGCCAGTGCCCAGCCGTACTGGCCGCGCTCGAGCAGCAGCATGGCCTCGCCGGAGAAGGTCGAAAACGTGGTCAGCCCGCCCAGGAAGCCGGTGACGGCGAACAGGCGCCATTCGGGCGAGAGGTGCGGATTGGATGCAAAAGCGCCCAGCAGCAGGCCGATCAGGTAGCCGCCGCCGAGGTTGACGAGCAGCGTGCCGACCGGCAGGTGCGCGTGCACCTTGGCCAAGGCGACCGACAGGCCCCAGCGCAGCCAGGCGCCGAGGGCCGCGCCCAGTCCCACCGCGATCCAGCTCACCGGCTGTCCCACTTGGCCTTGGCGGTATCGTCGCTGACGCGCGCGTCAACCCAGCGCGCCCCGTCCGGGGTCTGCTCTTTCTTCCAGAACGGGGCTTCGGTCTTGAGGTAATCGATGATGAATTCGCATGCGGCGAACGCTTCGCCGCGATGCGCCGAGGTGCAGGCCACCAGCACGATCTGCTCGAGCGGCAGCAGCGGGCCGACCCGGTGGATCACGAGGGCGTCGTACAGCGGCCAGCGCGCCTTGGCCTGGGCCACGATCTGTTCGAGCGCCTGCTCGGTCATGCCGGGATAGTGTTCGAGCTCCATGGTGGCGACGCTGGCGCCCTCGTTCATGTCGCGCACCGTGCCGACGAAGGTGACGACCGCGCCCACGCGCGCATCGTTTTCACGCAGCCGCGCAATTTCGGTGGTCAGGTCGAAGTCCCCGGCCTGGACCCGGACCTGCGCCGGCCTCATTTGCCCTCCCTGGCGATGCGCGTGAACAGCTGTTCGATGCGCGAGGCGGTGCGCGCGTCCGCCAGCGCCGGCATGGCGCACAACTGCAGGAACTGCGCGCCCTGCGTGAGCGGCTTCTGGCCCGACTTGAGCGACGATTGCAGCGCTTCGACCTGCAGCTTGAGGCGCTCGCGCGCGAATTCGCTGCCGCTGTCGACGCCGGCGGCGATTTCAAGGCGCAAGATGTCGTGCAGCAGCTTCGGACGGTTCTCTTCGAGCAGCCTGGCGTAGGCCTCGCGCCCGTTGCCGAACGCGTTGCGCGCGGCCGTGAAGCGCGCATGCAGCACCTGCTCGTATTCCTGGCTCAAGGCCGGCAAGGCGGCCCAGCGTGCGTCCCAGTCTTCGGTTGCGCCCTGCTGGTCGTCCAGCCTTGCCAGCGCCGCTTCGATCTCCTGGCACAGGCGCAGCTTGTCGCGCAGCGCGCCGGCCTGGGCCAGGCCGGCGTTGCGGCGGGCCGTGTCGGCCTGGTGCTGGAGCGCTGCAAGGGCTGCGTGGTAACGCTTTTCAAGCTTCGCTTCATGCGCGCGCGGCACCGCGC
>JBAQKU010000552.1:0-4317 GCA_049301315.1 Telluria sp. | reverse complement strand
GGCCGAACAGGACGCGCAGCGCGGGGGCTGGCGGCGCTAGAGGTAGCAAGCTGCATTTGAAACTGGCCGGACCTGCATTTGATGCGATTCTCGACTGGGAATAACTGCAACTGCAGGCATGCTCAACCCAGAATTAGCTGCAATTGAACCTGCATTTATCCGGCTCGACCTGCATTTCATCTCCACCAACCAGCAATAACTGCAACTGATCGCGCCGGCGCTTGCCGGCGAGACTCGGGGCATAGGAACGGCGTGCCGGCGCCATGTCGGCCGCACGTCCCGCAGCAGCTCACGGGTGCTAAATCGGCAGGCCCGCCGCCAAGATGCGATCACGCAACTCAGCCGACCGCGCCGTCAGCGAGCGGCCCAGCCGGTCCAGGCGCCAGATCACAACCATGTCGCCGGAGCGCAGCATTTGCATGAGCGTCGCCAAGCCGGGGCGGTCGGACTTGGTGCCGCTCTGCATGTCTTCGACGACGCGTTCGCAGCCGGCAGCGCGCAGCGCGTCGCGTTGCAGGTCCAGGTTCTGGTCATCGGTCGAGATGCGGGCGTATCCGATTCAGCATGGCGGCAAGTCCAAGAAATCACGGAGATTAGGTATGGCTAGGCTTTGAACAACAATCCTTCGTTTATTGCACTAGGGGTTGACGCGTCCCAATTCTTCCTTGTCAAGGCTGAGCAACAATGCGCTTGGCATTCCCTCAACCCATTTTGGAGGCACCATGGCAATCGACGCATACTTGCAAGTCGACGGAATCAAGGGCGAATCGACCGACGACATTCACAAGGATTGGATCGAGGTATCGCACGTCACATGGAGCGTCCACCAGCCGAGGGCCGCGTCCGTGTCGACAGCGGGTGGCATGACGAGCGGGAGAGCCGAACTCTCCAACCTCACCTTCCAGAAACTCGCTGACCTGTCCTCCCCGATCCTGCAACAGACCTGCGCGATGGGTAAGACGATCCCCAAGGCCAAGTTCGAGTTTATGCGCGCGGACGGCAACGGCCAGCCGATCAGGTATTACGAGGTCGAGGTGGAGAACGTGATGATTTCTGGCATTACGCCTGAAAGCGGTGATGGCGGCACCATCACGGAGCAGGTTCACTTGGCGTTCTCCAAGATGAAGTGGAAGTACACCAAGCAGGGCATCAAGGGCGGGTCAGAAGGTAACACCTCTGGCGGCTGGGACTGTGCCGGTAATAAGTGCGTTTAACGGGAGTCCCGATATGCCGCGCCCGGTTGTCTACCAAGGCGATTTGGCCGCCTTGCTGAAGAAATGGAAGGACGAGAAGATCCAGAAACTCGCCAACGGGGAGTGCGCCAGACTCCCCCAGGAACTAACGGATGTCGGCTGGACTGGCCGGTGGCAGCGAGGGCCAAGAGTGCTCGACTCCCGGCACCTCCTTCCCGGCACGGTCATCGCCAACTTTAAGATCGTTGATGGCAAACCTAAATTTCCTAATGAAAAGGGTTGGCACGCCGGACTGTTCCATAGATTCGAGGGCAGGAGGATCATGTCAAATGGTCTGCCTTGCGAGTTCTCGATGATCGACCAGTGGATAAAAAAGGCACCGGGCGAGCGGGGAATGGCTATTCTTCCCGACTGGTTCAAGAAAAATAATCCGCGTTTTGATGAGCCCTCCAACAGGGCGGACGAATTTTATGTCGTGCTAGTACCATGAAAAAACTTCTGTTCGCAGCCCTCGTGCTGGTCTCAACTGCCAATGCCGAAGTGATCAAATGCCCGGAGCGATACCCCACTAAGGACGTCACTGTGTCGGACAACCCTTCGGGCCGGAAAGGTGTCGCTCGCCTCCAACCAACTCGCCTATCCAACGCCTACATGGTTAGCGGTGAGCTTTATGCCGAGCAGCAGTTTGTCCCGGAGATCACGAAGGTCAAGGGCGGTTTGGACATAGGGTACAACTTCCCCAACGAAGGCAGGTGGCTGGTATGCCTGTACGGCGGTGGCGAGCGTATGGCGGGGAGCATCGACTGGTGGGACAGACTGAATCCGAAAATCACTGAGTGCGTATTGAAGCTCAGGGAAACCAAGGTGCCGCATGGCGAAAGTGCCTGGGCGGCGACCGCTACCTGTAAGTAAGCAACGGAGCGCGGACCAGGTGCGGGGCCTTCGGGCATATATGCAGCAATGCTTCCCAAGAGCTGTCCATGCACCAGCAAAAGTGGATGGCCAGGTGTGGCTGCTCACGTTTGAAACCGGTCGTGCTCGCATTTGACGCTGGTTTCGACCCGCGATGCGGTTGAGCAGTTCGACGCGAAGCCACCGGAGATCCTCCGCCGGCACGGTCAGTTGCAGTTATTGCCGGCTCGCGACAATGAAATGCAGGTCGGCGCGGATAAATACAGGTCCATTTTCAGCTAATGCTGGTTTTGCGGGGGCGTCAGTTGCAGTTGTTCCTGGCCGAAAATCGCGTCAAATGCAAGCCGGTTTCAAATGCAGGTTGCTACAGCTAGACATGCTTACTTGTAGATGCCGACCCCGACAAACACATCGCCGAAGCGCTCGACATAGGTCGACTTGTCTTCCACCGCCTTGTTGACCGAATTGACCCACTTGTAACTGATCCAGCCTTTGCCGGCAGGGCTGTTGGCGGTCTTGAGGAATTCCTTCACGAAGTAGATGTTGTCGGCCGAGCGCAACTCCAGCATGTTCTTGCCGACGATCTTGGCGTTCTGACCGTGCGCCAGGGTGATGCCGTCGCCGTTGGTGCCGAGCATGAAGACATACAAGTCGCCTTTCACGAAGCCGCCCTGCGGGTTGTTAAACGCGGAAATGGCCTTGTCCTTGCCATTTTCCTTGATGTAAGCGCCGGCTTTCTTTACCAGTGCCATTGCCTCGTCGGCCGTGCCCTTGGATTCATTGGCCAGCGCGGCGCCGCTCAGGTTCAGGGCGAACAGCGCAAACATCAGTGTCTTGAATATGTTTTTCATAATCGGGCTTCTTCATTGAGTGGGGAGAACCGGCGTGTGCGCCGGTGTTGAAGATAGATTTCATTTCGGAAATCTATCTTGCTTTAATGTATCAATGAAGCAGCACGAACGTCAATGAAAAATTCGTTGATATCAAACTATTGTCGCGAAGCGCCGCAACGCTTGAGCAGTCGGCGCGTGGCGCGCAGCGCGGGCGACTCCACCAGATGCCAGCTCAGCATGGCGACCGGGACGATCACCAGCAGGCCGAGCGCCAGCAGGGCCGGCGCGTCGAGCGGGGGCAAGCTGGCGCGCAGCATCAGCAGCACCGGCCAGTGGTAGATATAGATCCCGTAGGAATAGTCGTGGCGTTGCACATGGGACAGGCGCTCCAGGCGGGCGCTGCCGGCCCACAGCGCCAGCGCACCCATGATCAGCGCGATGCCGAACCAGGTCAGGGGACTTGGCGTGAGCGCAGCCGAGCGGGTCCAGTTGAGGGCCGCCAGCGCGAATGCGCAGGCCACCGCGACCAGGCTCACGCGCACGTTTGGCGCCAGCGTCAGGAGCAGCATCCCGACCAGGAACAGCGACCACATCTGCACTTCCCAGATATACCCGCTCAGCACCTGCGGGAACAGGCTGGCGGCCAGCAGCAGGAACAGCGCCACGCCGCGCATCCAGGTGCGCATCGGCAACACGGCGGCCATCCCGATCAGGGCCACCATCACATACATGCGCCCTTCCCAGTACAGGGTCCAGAGCGGGCCGTTCAGGTCCTGCCCGCCCAGCACGCCGGCGATGCGCAGTTCGCCCGGCGGGATGATGTACTGCAGCGCGTGCAGCACCGAGCCGCCGAGGATGAAGCGCCACGGGGCCGGGTCGAGCATGCCGGCCAGGCCCGTTTCGGAAAAGAAGGCGACCGCCAGCAGGGTCGTCGTGAGCAGGCAGGCGAACAGGCCGGGCACGATGCGCGCCACGCGGCGCAGCGCGAAGCGCGCCAGGTGCGGGTCGCGCATCCAGCTTTGGGTGATGAAGATGCCGCTGATGATGAAGAAGACCCCGACCGCGACCTGGCCCAGGTCGGCATGGGGAGCGAGCAGGGCGGTGAGCGGGTCGGGGCCGGGCCGCACGCCATTGAGCTGGAACGCGTGGTACACCACCACCAGCAGCGCGCATACCAGCCGAACCAGGTTGAACCCGTTCTGGTGCGAGTCGATCGCCTGTCCCAGGCTGCGTGGGGCCGAAAGATTTATCATTTTCTCCGCGAAACCCCGCAGTTCAGTGACTGTCGCGAAAGGCGTGACGGAGTCAGCTGCTGTGACGCAGCGAAATCAGGTTCCCGCCTGCGCGGGAACGACGGATTCAAGTCTCGGGTTGAAGGT
>JBAQKU010000551.1:0-3420 GCA_049301315.1 Telluria sp. | reverse complement strand
GCTGTGACGCGGCGAAATTAGGTTCCCGCCTGCGCGGGAACGACGAATTTTCCGTCTTCGTCAAAGCCCGTTTGACGTTTTGCGACAGCCTCCTTCGCGAGGACGCCGCTGAGGCGCTTCGCTCCGTCGGGATTCGCATGCTTTCATTTCCATCCTCGCCGCATCGCGACCGCGGGGCCGGCGATGCAACAAAGCGTTACAGCAACGTCGGGCCGGGTGACATACAATGGCGACGCGCAACAATGCGCCTTGAATCCTTCTTACTCCACGCCCTAGGAACCCATGCAAAAGATGCTTTCCTGCGTTGTTGGCACCGCCCTCGCTACCAGCCTGGCCCTGGCCTTCCCCGCGCAAGCCAAAACCTCCCTCCACGCTCCGGCCATCCAGGAAGCCTCCTTGCGCGGCCACCTGTCCTTCCTCTCCAGCGATATGCTGGAAGGGCGCGGTACCGGCCAGCGCGGCGGCGACCTGACCGTCGCTTATCTTGAAGCACAAGCCATGGCCGCGGGCCTTCAGCCGGGCAACGGCAAGAGCTTTCGCCAGCCGGTCAGGATCGCGGGTGTGAAGTCGGCGCCCCAGTCCAGCAGCGTGGTGCTGGAAGCGGGCGGCCAAGCGCAGCCATTTGCCTTCGGCAAGGACTGGGTCTGGGCGCCAGGCGACGCCAAGCCGGTCCACGCGATGGATAACGAACTGGTGTTCGTCGGCTACGGCATCAGCGCGCCGGAAGCCGGCTGGGACGATTACAAGGGCCTGGACGTCAAGGGCAAGATATTGGTCATGCTGGTCAACGATCCGGCACCGACGGCCGCCGAGCCCGAGCGTTTCGGCGGCAAGGCGCTGACCTATTACGGGCGCTGGACCTACAAGTTCGAAGAAGCGGCGCGCCTTGGCGCGGCCGGTGCGCTGCTGATCCACACCGATGCATCTGCCTCGTACGGCTGGAGCGTGGTGCAGAACAGCTGGATGGCCGAGCGCTTCCAGCTGGCCGAGGACGCACTGGGCAGCGGCATGGAAGGCTGGATGACCGACGCCAGCGCGCGTACCCTGTTCAAGGCCGCCGGCCACGACCTCGATGCGCTGCGCACAGCCGCCGAGAGCGGCGACTTCAAGCCGGTCGCACTGGGCGCCAGGGTCAAGGGCGAGACCGTGGCGGCGGTGCGCACGATCGAGCAATTCAACATTGCCGCACTCGTGCCAGGGACCGATCCCAAGCTCAAGGATGAAGTCGTGATCTACAGCGCGCACTGGGATCACCTCGGCAAGCAGGGCGAGAGCGGCGACACCATCTACAACGGCGCGGTCGACAACGGCTCCGGCACGGCCGGCCTGCTGGCGATGGCGCAAGCGGCGATGCGGGCGCCGGCCAAGCGCAGCCAGATGTTCCTGTGGGTCGCGGCTGAAGAGCAAGGCCTGCTGGGCAGCGCGGCATACGCGTCGAGCCCGCTGTGGCCGCTCGCCAAGACCGCAGCCAACCTGAACCTGGACAGCCTCAATTTCGTCGGCAGCACGCGCGACATCGGCACCAAGGGCAGCGAGCGCACCGAGCTGGCGGGCATGGCGGCCGCTACCGCCAAGTCGATGGGACTGAGCGTATCGGCGCCGGCCCCGGATCTGTCCGGCGGCTACTTCCGCAGCGACCATTTCAGCTTCGCCAAGGCGGGCGTGCCGGCCTTCTCGATCTCGGGCGGACGCGATTACGTCAAGGATGCCGAGGCCGGAAAAGCGAAGGCCCAGGCCTACCGTGCGCGCTACCATCAGGTGACCGATGAATTCGACCCGAGCTGGGATCTGTCGGGCATGGTGCAGCAGGCGCAGTTCACGCTGAACCTGGGCCGCGCCATCGCGAACGCGCCCAACATGCCCGCATGGATAGCGGGCGATCCGCTGGGCAAGCCGCGCGCGCAGTAAGCGGCAACCACGCGGTTCACCGACATGCCGCTCAGTTCAAGCTGAGCGGCATTTTTTCGCTTCCTGCTCGATGCGGGTGTTTGCGATGAAAGCGAACCGCACGGGATCAACCAGACAGTGTTGCCCCAAGTTAACTACTTGGCTAACTCGTCGGCAACTAATTTCTGTAGTTGTTCGTAGCCGAACGACGGCAGGGGGCGGCCATTGACGAAGAACTCGGGTGTCATTGTGACGTTCATGGTTTTCGCATCGGCCAGGTCCTGCTCGATCACGCGGGCGATTTCCGGCGATTGCATGTCGTTCTTGAGGCGCTCGAGGTCCATGCCCAGGCCTTCGAGCTGCGGCCATACCAGATCGACGCGGGCCGTGTGGTGCTGCACCCAACTGCCCTGCCGTGCCAGCAAGGTCTCGAGCACTTCCCAGTATTTACCTTGCTTGCGGCTCGCCTCGAGCAGCTTGACGACTTCCGTCGAGCCCTGGTGAAACGGCGCGTACCGCAGCGACAGGCGGATCTTGCCCGGATTGGCAGCGAGCATCTCTTTCACCTGCGGGTAAAACGCGCTGCACGTTTCACATGCCGGGTCGAGGAACTCGACGATATGGACCGGCGCCTCGGCGTTGCCCTTTGCGGGGGAATGGAGGCGCACCAGCGCCTCGCGATTTTTTGCGGCCATCTGTTCTGCCTGCTGCGCCTTCTGGCTCCGGTAGACCTGGGTGGCGCCGGCGAAAGCGACGGCGAGCACGACGATTGCAGCGATAAAGATAGTCTTCTGTTTCATTTGCGGGAGGTAAAGTAGGTTGAGATAAGCAACACGATGATGACGGAGAATGCGGCCAGCGAGAGCAGCGGAATGGTCACGAAGCCGAACCATTCGACTTGCACCTGCGAGCAAGGCACGCCCTGCACGCAAGGCGAGGCGGACTCCGGGATATAAGCCTTGGTAAGTAACAGGTGGTATAGCGCAATCGCCCAGCCGGTCAGTGCCAGCGGCAGCGCGTAGCGCACCACCTTCAGGTCCAGCGGGAACAGTCCGACCGCCAGTATAAAAACCAGCGGGAACATGAAAATGCGCTGGTACCAGCACAGTACGCATGGCGAAAATCCCATCACCTCGCCCAGGAATAAGGCTCCCATGGTCGAGCCGGTGGCGCTAAGCCATGCAGCGAATATGAAGGACCAGGCAGGATTCGTGTGGGTTTCTCCGGTGCCGGTATGGGCGCTGCCGGCGCCTGCAAAAAGCTTGTTCATTGTGGTCGTGGATGGAGTGTTGGAGCACTGAAACTGGACTATGAGCGCGCAGCGTAACCTGTACCCAAAAAATGCGCAACTTTAATATCGCGGCCGGCGCCGCAGGCCAGCGCCGGTATCGAGCGCTCGCCTGTAGGGGTGACTGAACTTGATGGATGGCTTAGAAAAAAACGGCGCCGGGATTTCTCCTCGGCGCCGTTTTCATTGACTTGCCAGAGCGCTTACTCTGACTCGCCCTGATGGTGCTCGGCTGCAGCGGCAGC
>JBAQKU010000550.1:0-5405 GCA_049301315.1 Telluria sp. | reverse complement strand
CCTTGCATGTGCCGCTGCTGTGGATACTGCACCTGTCGTACGCGTGGATTCCGGTCGGCTTTGTCCTGCTCGCACTGGCCGAGCTCGGCATGGTGGGCGCGAGCGCGCCGTTTCATGCGCTCGCGGTCGGCTCGACGGCCGGCCTGATCATCGGCATGATGACGCGCACCACGCTCGGCCACACCGGTCGTGCGCTCAAGGCCGGGCGCAGCGAAGTGGCGATGTACTGGCTGATCCAGCTGGGCGCGCTGGCACGCCTGAGCGCTGCGGTCGGTCCGGACAGCCTGCAGCGCGCGTCGCTGCTGGCGGCGACCGTCTGCTGGACGCTCGCGTTCACGCTGTTCGCGGTGGTCTACGCGCCGTACCTGTGGCGCGCCCGGCTCGACGGGCGCGACGGCTGACCTGCCGCTTCCTTGCTTGCAGGGCGGATCGGTTCGCTGTTCCGTCCTGGTGTTACCCACTTCCACGCGCCCGCAGATGTTGCTTTAGAATAATGCGTGGGGCGTTGGTGCGTCTCCTGCCATGGCCCAACGTCCGGTTGTCCCCATGCGCCGTCGAAAATCCGAAACTGTTGCGGCGTTTTGACAGTTTTCCCCAGAAACGCGAAGAGCCTTCCTGTGACCTTGTAAAAAATGTCGTGGACTGCATCGCCAATTGTTGCGTAAGATACAAACCTAAATTGATTTAAACCAAGCTTTTTGTTAAAAGGCACCATTGGCAGGTTGACGTATGAAAGCAGCGCCATGACATTGATCGAGCCCGAATTCCGGAGCGAGCGCTTCGCGTTGCCGTTCGATTGCGCGCAGCGCGTCGTGGCCAGTGTCCGGTCATACGACATGCAGGGCTACCTGTTCAACAAGCCGGCCGCCGCCGCATGCGAACGGCTGGTGCGCGCGAATGCCTCGCTGGCGCGCGATACGATGCTGGCGGCGCGCCATGCTGTCGACGAATTCGAGTCGCGGCGCAGCGTGACATGCGAAGCCGGCGTCAGCTGACGGGACGCTGGTGCACGATCGCTCCTGCCGCCCCGATTCGCGTAGCCGGTTTTTCCTGCCCGCGTCGGCGCTGGTCGCATTCGCCTTGGGCCTGTTGGTCACGGCGCTGCTGTTTCTCAGCATTAACGCGTTCGAACGCCATAGCGGTGAGGCCGAATTCGAACGGCGTGCCAACAACCGCTTCGCCGCCGTGCGCGAGGGCTTGCAGGACTCGATCAACGTGCTGTCGACCGTCACGCGCCTGTTCATGACGGTGCCGCAGGTCGGGCGCGCGCAGTTCGACACCTTCACCCGGCCGATGCTTGCGCAAAATCCGCAAATACACCTGCTCACCTTCCAGCGCCTGGTCGAGGAGGGCGAGCGCGACCGGTTCGAAGCGCAACGGCGCACGCAATTCCCCGGCTTCGAGATCGGCGAACTGGCGCACGGCGCAAAGGTGCGCGCCGCCAGTCGCAGCCGCTACCTCGTGATCGATTACCTCGAGCCCATGACAGGCAACGAGAATGTGCTCGGGCTGGACACCTTCTCGCGCAAGGACCTCGATGGCGCGCTGCGGCGCGCCTGCTCCACCGGACAGGCGTCCATGACCGGCTTGTATCCGGTCATGCTTGACAATACCCTGCAAAAGGGAGCCGTGCTGCTGACGCCGGTCTATCGGGACGGCGCCGTCCTCGCCCGCACCGGGTCGAATTGCGCGCACGTGAGCGGCTACACCTCGGCCGCCTTCAGCAGCAGCCGGCTGTTTGCGCAAGCGCTGGCCGCGCGCCGCGCGCTGGGCACGGGATTCGACGTGAGCGTGTACGCAGGACGCGGACCCAGGGAACAAAACCTGGCGTTCCGACACGGGGCGGCGCCCGCCCCGGCGCCGGACGCCTCCTTCCTGAGTTCGATCCTGAGGCGCCATCCCGACCGCCTGGACCAGAGCTTCGAGATCGCCGGCCAGCCCTGGTACGTGGTGGTGTCGGCATCCAAGCCGGCGCTGCTCGACGACAGGCTCGGTTCGCTGCTGGTGCTGGCCGGCGGGCTCTGCACCAGCCTGCTCGTTGCAGCCTACCTGCGCGTGCTGGCGGCGCGTTCGCGCAGCGTCAACCGCATGGTCAGGGAGCGCACCGCGGCGCTGCACGAGACCAGCGCGACGCTGCAGGTGCGCGAGCGCGCGATCGAGGCCTGCGTCAACAGCATCATCATCACCAGCGCAAGGGCGCCGCACCATGCGATCGAATATGTCAATCCGGCGTTCGAGGAAATGACCGGCTATGCGACGACCGAGATGATCGGGCTCGGCTTCAGCGTGCTGTGGCGCGACGACGCAGACCAGGACGGGGTGCGCGCGCTGGTGGCGTGCGCCGACGCGCAGCAGCAAGGGCATGCTCTGCTGCGCATCTGCCGCAAGGACGGTACGCTGCTGTGGTCCGAGGCCTACTTCGCGCCGGTCAGGAACGAGGACGGGCAGGTCGAGCACTTCGTGGTGGCCATTTACGACATCACGCAGAAAAAGTGCTACGAAGAGGAGCTCGAACGCCAGGCCAGGCACGACAACCTGACCGGACTGGCCAACCGCACCCTGCTGCGCGAGCGCCTGCGCGAGGCGATCGTCGGCGCGGCACGCGAGCAGCGCGCGGTATGGGTCATGTTCGTCGACCTGGACCACTTCAAGTTCGTCAACGACAGCCTTGGACACAGCGCCGGCGACAAGTTCCTGTGCGTGATGGCGCGCCGCCTGCGCGAGGCGGTACGCCACGGCGACACCGTGGCGCGCCACGGCGGCGACGAGTTCGTGCTGGTGCTGAGGGAAGGCGCACACGGCGCGCTGAACCAGGCCGCCCTCGAGCGCATCGTCGCGGCGATCGCGCAGCCGGTCACCATCGACGGCCATGAATTTTTCATCGGCAGCAGCGCCGGCATTGCGGCGTATCCGGCCGACAGCGACGACCCGGACAGCCTGATCGAGTTTGCCGACCTTGCCATGTACCGCGCCAAGCAACTGGGACGCAACAACCTCCAGTTCTACACCGCCGAGATGAACGCGCAAGCGCAGGAGCGGCTGCGCCTGGAAGGGGCGCTGCGCAATGCGCTCGAGGCGCAGCAGTTCGAGCTGCATTACCAGCCCCAGGTAGACCTGCGCAGCGGGCGCATCGTGGGCATGGAGGCCCTGTTGCGCTGGCGGCACCCTGAGCTGGGCATGGTCGCCCCGGGCCGCTTCATCGCCCTGGCCGAGGAAACCGGCATGATCGTGCCGATCGGCGCGTGGGTCATGCGCAGCGCCTGTGCCCAGGCCCAGGCCTGGCGCGAAGCCGGACTTGGCGAAATACGGATGGCGGTCAACCTGTCGGCGCGCCAGTTCAACGAGGCCGGCCTGGTCGACTCGATCGCTGCGATCCTCGCGCACACCGGGTTGCCGGCGCGCTGCCTCGACATCGAATTGACCGAGAGCCTGGTGATGACCGACGTCGCTCGCGCGGTCGAGATCCTCACCAGCATGCACGCACTCGGGCTGACGCTGTCGATCGACGACTTCGGCACGGGCTATTCCAGTCTGGCCTACCTGAACCGCTTCCCGATCGACGTGCTCAAGATCGACCAGTCCTTTGTCCGGGAAATCGCGGAACATGCGAGCCAGGCGGCCATCGTGGACGCCATCATCTCGATGGCCCACAGCATGGGCATGCGCGTGATCGCCGAAGGGGTCGAAACCGAGGCCCAATGCGACTACCTGGCGCGCAACATGTGCGACGAAATCCAGGGCTACCTGTTTTCCCGGCCGCTGCCGGCAGGGGAGATGGCGCAGCTGCTGGCGCAGCAGCGGTGCCTGCCTGAGCGCCTGCTGCGCGTACGCAAGCGCGCACGCACCTTGCTGCTGGTGGACGACGAGCCGGGCATCCTGAACACCATCAAGCGGCGCGTGAGCGACGCCGGTTACCTGGTGCTCACCGCCCCGCACGCAGAAGCCGCGCTCGGCTTGCTGGCCACTCAGGAGGTGGACGTGGTCTTATCCGACCAGCGCATGCCGGGTATGAGCGGGGTGGAGTTCCTGCGCACCGTGAAAAGGCTGTACCCGCACACCGTGCGCATCGTGCTGTCGGGATTCGGGGACTTGCAGCTGGTGACCGATGCCATCAATGAAGGCGCGATCTACAAGTTCCTCACCAAGCCATGGGATGACGCGCAACTGCGCGCGCACATCGAGGAGGCGTTCCTGCACAAGGAGATGGCGGACGACAACCGCCGCCTCGACCTGGAACTGCGCACCGCCAATCACGGCCTGGCGCAGCTGAACCGCCAGATGGAGGAAGGAATACGCCAGCAGCGCGAACAGATCGCCCAGGATCGCGTTGCGCTCGAGCTGCTGGGCGCGGCGCTGGGGAACGCGCCCATGATCTGCCTCGACCAGGAGCAGGCGGTGGCATTTGCCAACCCGGCCGCGCACGCCCTGTTCAGCTGCGCCGGCAGCCTGGCCGGAATGCGCGCCGAGCAGTTCATGGCGCCGGTGCTGCAGGCCCTGCGCGCGGCAGGGCAGGCGCAAACATGCATTGTCGAGCTCGATGGTGTACGCTACGATATCGTCGCGCGCGGCATGGGAAAGGAACAATGCGCGCACGCGAAACTGATTACCTTCATCCGCCTGGTGCACGCTTGACAAGCCGGGAATGTCACACGGAAGCGATTCATGGCTGAACTCGATACGCAACGCAATCGCTTGACGGTCAAGCTGGTTTACTACGGTCCGGCCTTGTCGGGAAAGACCACCAACCTGACGCGCCTGCACGACCTGCTGGCGGCCGAACTGATCGGCGACATGATGACGCTCGAGACCGATGGCGACCGGACCCTGTTTTTCGACCTGCTTCCGGTCGGCTTTACGGCGCCCTCGGGACTGCTGATCAAGTTCAAGGTGTTCACGGTGCCGGGGCAGGTCGCGCACGACGGCACCCGCAAGGCGGTGCTCTCGCGCGCCGACGGCGTCATTTTCGTGGCCGATTCGCAGCGCAACCAGGCGCTCAACAACGGCGCCTCGTTCGACAACCTGGCCGCCAATGTCGGCACGCTGGGCATGGAACTGGCCACGCTGCCGCTGGTGGTGCAGTTCAACAAGCGCGACCGCGACGACATCCTCAGCGAAGCGGAGATCGCGCAGCGCTGGGGCGACGCCCCGTGGCCGCTGCTGTATGCGTGCGCGCTGGAAGGGCGCGGCGTGATCGCGACCTTCCACAGCCTGCTCGAACGCGTCTACGCGCGCCTCGATGCCGAGTTTTCGCTGGAGGCCGGGCACGGCGTGTCGTGTGCGGCATTCCTGGCCGCCATCGGGGCCACGCAATGACGGGCGCGGTGCTGCCGTTCGACCGCGAGATCGGGCTGGCCGAGCTGTTGCGCGCGGTGCCGCGCGCCAAGCTGGAGGCGGCGCTCACGCAC
>JBAQKU010000549.1:0-1788 GCA_049301315.1 Telluria sp. | reverse complement strand
GGCATGTTTGCCGCCGGCGGCGTGGTCGGCGTGGTGTCGGGATTGCTGGGGGCGGGGGGCGGGTTCATCTCGATCCCGTTCATGAGCTGGTGCAACATCAAGATTCACAATGCCGTCGCCACCAGCGCCGCGCTGGGGTTTCCGATTGCGCTGGCCGGGACCTTGTCGAACATTTATTTCGGCTGGGGCGAGCCGGGTTTGCCGCCTTATTCGCTGGGCTTTATCTATTTGCCGGCGCTGCTGGTGATCGCCGCCGCCAGCGTGACCATGGCGCCGCTGGGGGCGCGCGTGGCGCACCGGATGCCGGTGCGCAAGCTGCAGCGGATCTTTGCCTTTATCCTGTATGCGCTGGCCGGGTATATGCTGTGGAAGGCGTTCAGGTAAGCGTGGCCGGGTCGCGCGCGCCCTGGCGCGCCGGGCGCGAGTAGGCCCACAGCAGCATCACGATGGCGGCGCCGATCATCGGCAGCGACAGCATCTGGCCGGAGGTGATGGTGATGCCGGCGAACGTCACTTCGTAATCGGGCACGCGGAAATACTCGGTGAAGAAACGCGCGCAGCCATACAGCAGGGTGTACATCGCGCCCACCGCCAGCCGCGGGCGGGCCTTGCGCGCATACAGCCACAGGATCACGAACACGACGATGCCGTCGATCAGCGCCTGGTACAGCGGCGACGGATGGCGCGGGCCTTCCACGCCCGGCCACAGCATGGCCCACGGCAAACTTGCATCGGCCACGCGGCCGGGCAGTTCGGCATTGATGAAGTTGCCGATGCGCCCGGCCGCGTAGCCGAGCGGCACCAGCGGCGCGATGAAATCATAGACGTCGAGCAGGTTGCGCCCGGCCTTGCGCGCCCACAGCGCCATCGCGATCAGCACGCCGATGAAGCCGCCGTGGAAGGACATGCCGCCATGCCAGACCATGAAGATCTCGAGCGGATTGGCAAGGAAAAAGCCGGGACGGTAAAACAGCACTTCGCCCAGGCGCCCGCCGATCACCACCCCGAGCATGCCGTAAAACAGCATGTCGTCGAGGTCTTCGTTTTTCCAGCCCAGCGCGGCGATGTGCGGCTGCCTGACCCGCACCCGGCCCAGCGCCAGGAACAGCGCGAACGCGAGCACGTACATCAGGCCGTACCAGTGCACTTGCACCGGGCCGATTGAAAAGGCGACAGGGTCCGGCATCGGGTGGGTCAGCATAGTGTGTTCTTTCTTAGTGATTCCAAAAAGCCTTGCAGGACCGGCGAGCTGTTATCGCGGCGCCATGCCAGCCCGGTTTCGACCTGCGGCGTTGCGTCATGCAACGAGCGGTATTCTACGCCGGGGCGCATCAGGTTGGAGACCGATTGTGGCACAAGTGCCATCCCCATGCCGGCCGACACCAGGCTGACGATGGTTTGCATCTGGATCGCTTCCTGGCCGATCTCGGGAGTGATCCCGGCCGCGCGAAAGCAGGCCAGGATGGCGTCGTGCAGCGCCGGCGCGATCGGGCGCGGGAAAATGATCAGCGGCAGCGGCGGCAGGTCTTTCAGCCAGACCGGCCCGCCCCCGCGCAGGGCGTCGAGCCCGCTGGGGGCGGCCAGGATCAGCGGCTCGGACAGCACCTTCAGGTAGTCGAGCGCGAGGCGTGCCTTGTCGGGCAGGGGCGGTATCAGGAGGCCGGCGTCCATGCGCCCGTGCATCAGGTCCTCGATCTGCAGGTCGGTGGTGGCCTCCTGCAGCACGATCTGGACCTGGGGATACTGGGCCCGATAGTTGCGCAGGAAGGGCGGCAGCACGCTGTAGTC
>JBAQKU010000548.1:0-4003 GCA_049301315.1 Telluria sp. | reverse complement strand
GCATTACGCAACGATCCCGCGCTGCGCAGCGTGGCCTCGTTCGGCACCGTACTGAGGGTGAGCGCGGCCTCGCCCGAGGCGCTGGCGGCGGCGCTGGCGCGGGCGCGCCCGCTGATGGCCGAGCACGGCCTGCGTGCGCAAGCGTGCGAAGCGAACCTCGAAGACGTGTTCATCGCGCTGATGCAGGACGCCGACGACAATGTCGGCGCCGGCAAAGGGTGACGCCATGCGTTCATACCCAATAAGCTGGGCGCGCCTGATGGCGATCCTGATCAAGGAGTTTCGCCAGATACGGCGCGACCGCCTCACCTTCGCCATGATGGTGGGCGTGCCGATCATGCAGCTGGTGCTGTTCGGCTACGCGATCAACACCGATCCCAAGCACTTGCCGCTGGCGGTGGTGGGCGCCGACCACAGCGAGTTTTCGCGCAGCTTCGTGCGCGCCCTCGAGAACTCCCAGTATTTCAATGTGACCGCGCTGGCGGCGGACGAAGCGCAGGGCAGCCGCATGCTCGACACCGGCCAGGTCCAGTTCCTGCTCGTGATTCCGCCCGACTTCGCGCGCCGCCTGGTGCGTGGCGAACGCCCGGCGCTGCTGCTGGCGGCCGATGCAACCGACCCTTCGGCCTCCGGCAACGCACTGGCCGCGCTGGGCAACATCAGCCGCCAGGTGCTCAACCGCGACCTGAACGGGCCGCTGGCGCGGCTGCGCGCAACCGAGCCCGCGTTCGAGGTGCGCATCCAGCGCCGCTACAACCCCGATGGCCTGGTGCGCTACAACATCGTGCCGGGGCTGATCGGCGTGATCCTGACCATGACGATGGTGATGATGACGGCGCTGGCGGTCACCCGCGAGCGCGAGCGCGGCACCATGGAGAACCTGTTGGCCACGCCGGCCCGTCCGGCCGAGGTGATGATCGGGAAA
Organism: Telluria sp.; assembly: GCA_049301315.1. GTDB lineage: Bacteria > Pseudomonadota > Gammaproteobacteria > Burkholderiales > Burkholderiaceae_D > JBAQKU01. Next base: position 3,078 of record JBAQKU010000548.1, on the reverse strand, counting down.
ATCGTGCCCTATATCCTGATCGGCTACGTCCAGGTGCTGGTGATCCTGGTCACGGCGCACCTGCTGTTCCAGGTGCCGATGGTGGGCAGCCTGGTGCTGCTCTCGCTCGCGCTGGTGCTGTTCATGGCGGCCAACCTGGCGGTCGGGTTCACGTTTTCCACGCTTGCCAGGAACCAGCTGCAGGCGATGCAGCTGACCTTTTTCTTCTTCCTGCCCTCGATGCTGCTGTCCGGCTTCATGTTCCCGTTTCGCGGCATGCCGCGCTGGGCCCAGGTGATCGGTGAAGTGCTGCCGCTCACGCACTTCCTGCGCGCGGTGCGCGGCATCCTGCTCAAGGGCAATGTGCTGGCCGATATCGCGCCGAACCTGTGGCCGATTGCGCTGTTCATGCTCGCCGCCGGGGCCGTCGCCATGCTGCGCTACCGCGAAACGCTGGACTGAAGCCGCCTACGCGGCAATGCGCGCTTCGTCGACGCTGGCATGGAGCGCCGCCTCAAGCGCGCCGGCAAAGCTGCCCGGTATGGCCTGGGTGACGGCAATGGTGCCGCAACCATGCCAGCGCGCGCAGCGTTTGAGCGCGCCGGCGATGTCGCGCGTGAAGCGCCCGCTGATGCGCACGCCCGGCTCGAGCACCAGCGACTTGAGCTCGAACACGCCATCGCGCCGGTGCGCCTTGGCGTCGACCCGCCCCACCAGCGCCCCGCGGCGCAGGATCGGCAGCGTGAAATAGCCGTAGCGGCGCTTGGCGGCCGGCGTATAGCATTCGAGGCGGTAGTCGAAGCCGAACAGCTCGAAGGCCCGCTTGCGGTCCCACACCACCGGATCGAACGGCGACAGCAGCGTGGTCACGCTCGGCGCCAGCATGCCGGCGGCGGCGCGCCGCGCCAGTTCCAGCTGGTCGGGGTGGATGTACAGCGGCTCGTCCCAGCCCTGCACCCGCGCGCGCGCCAGCGCCCCCTCGGCCACCAGCGTCTCGGGGTCGAGATGGGGCCGGCGCGTGCGGTGATAGTCGGCGATCCAGCCCGCCTTGCACAGGCCGATCGCCTTGACCGCGCGCAGCACGAACTGGCGTTGGGTTTCTTGCATCGAGGGCATCTGGCTGTCGTCCCAGGCCGGGTGCACGCGCTCGGCCAGGTCGTACACGCGCTGGAAATTGTGGCGCCGCGCGATCATCAGCGCGCCTGCGGTAAACAGCGCCTCGAGCGAGCGCTTCTCCGGCTTCCATTCCCACCAGCCGCCGGCCTGGCCGTCGGTGCGCCCGAAGTCGGACGAGCGCACCGGCCCGTGGCGCCGGATGTGCGCCAGCACGCCTTCCACCTCGGCGGCGCGCTCGCGCATCCAGCTTTCCGGGTATTTCCAGCCCATCGCCGCCGGGTCCAGCATGCGGTGCCGGTACAGGCCGTAATCCTCGATCGGCACGAAACAGGCTTCATGCGCCCAGTACTCGAACAGCCTGCCCTCGGCCAGGTGTTGCTCCAGCCACACAGAATCGTAGTCGCCAAGGCGGCTCCACAAGACCAGGTAAGGGCTGCGCGCAACCACGCTGATGGTATCGATCTGGAGCACGCCGAGCCGACGAATGGTATCGAGAACGTCGCCCTTGGCGGCCTTGCGCCCGGGCGGGGCCAGCAGGCCTTGGGCGGCCAGGTGCATGGCACGCGCCGCGGCAACGGAAAAGGTGAGTTCGGTCATCCTTCGCATTCTAGTGACGATTCGGCATTCCCATCTCACCGCCGCCAAAAAAAATTTAGCCATGCCGGACAAAAGAGCCCGATTTCCGTGCAGAATAGAAATACACACAAAGTAACAATGGCTTTCTCGGTATGCCAGCCGCCTGTCGACGACTTATGCCCAATGAGGGAGCGCGTGATCAATTTAGCCCGTTTAGCAAGACACTCGGCACGAGGGCTACTGCGGGCGGCGCCGCTTCCGGTTTTCGCGCTGCTGTTGCTGGTCGGGATGTGGATCGCGCTGTTTCACCAGATCGAGGTGGAGCGCGAGGCGACCCGCAGCCAGGCCGTGGCGCACAGCCGGGGGCTGGCTCACACCCTTGCCGAATACGCGGGCGGCATCTTGCGCAAGGCCGACCATGCGACGCAGCTGTTCAAGCTCAAATACGAGGAAAGCGGCGGCGCGCTGCGGCTGCCTGAATTCATGCGCCCGGAAGGCTTGATGGACGGCGTGCTGCCGCTTGCGCTCAAGCTGCCGGTGGCCCTGATCGACAAGGACGGCAATGTGCGGGGCAGCGCGCACCAGTTCAGGCGCGACAAGGCCGGCGTGGACGCGCTTATCGAGTCCCTCGCGGGCCATGCCTCCGATACGGCGCGGTTCTCGACCCCGCTGCTTGACCCGGACAGCGGGCAATGGCTGATCCAAGTGGCACGCCGCCTCAATGACCGGGACGGCAAGTTCGCCGGAGCGATCGTGATCATGATCGACCCGCGCGTCTTCGTGGACGACTACGACCGCCTGAACCTGGACGACGACGGCGCCATCGTGCTCGTGAACCCCGGCGCCAGGCTGGTGGTCGGACGTGCGGGCGAACGCGTATTCGTGGGCAAACAGCCGCAATTTTCCGCGGCGGACGAGCCTGGCCGCCACGCCGACGAAGTGGTTCCGAACACCGCGTTGGACAAGGTGCCCCGCATCTACAGCTACCGCGAGATGGCGCGTTATTCGCTGGTGGCCGTGGTCGGCATCCCGGAAAGCAGCAAGATGAATACCTTCGAGCGGCACCGTTCGATGTACACCTGGATCGCGCTGGCGGCGACCACCCTGATCCTGGCAGTCGTCGCGCTGCTGATGAGGCAAAGCGCGCGCCTGCACGCGAGCATGCGCGCCGCGCACGAGGCACAGGCAATGCTGCGGGCGGCGTCCGAGGGCAGCCTGGATGGCGTGTTGTTCCTGAAGGCGTGGCGCGGCGCGAGCGGCAAGATCGAGGACTTCATCTGCGTGGACATGAACGACAAATTGGCGGCCATGGCCGGGCTGGCGCGTTCCGGGATGATCGGGGCCAAAGTGTTCGCGCTGCTGCCCCAATATCGCACGGCCGGCCTGTTCGAGCGCTACCTGCAGGTG
>JBAQKU010000547.1:0-3987 GCA_049301315.1 Telluria sp. | reverse complement strand
ACCCTGGCGTGACGGCGCTGATCGATGCGCTGCGCGCGATCACGCCGCCGCAGCAGGCTTACCTGATCGACGACCTGTTCGAGTCGATCGTGCTGTACGAAAACCGCGCGACCGGCGCCAGCGCGCGCAGGCGTGCGGACGGCAAGTATGAGGTGAGCGTGACGGCGCAGGCCGGCAAGGTGCGCGCGGGCGGACTTGGCGACGAGAAGGAAGCGCCGCTCAGGGACTACATCGAGTTCGGCGTGGACGACAAGGACGGCAACGCGCTGCTGCGCGAGCGCCGGCTGGTCGACAGCAAGGACGTCGGCGTGAGCATGATCGTCGGCGGGCGGCCGGCCAGGGCCGGCATCGACCCGGACAACAAGCTGATCGACCGCAAGCCGAACGACAACATGATCGAGGTCGATGTGCGCTAAGAAGCGCGGACCGCGTGAAAAACCGTAGTAAAAAAAACGCGAACCATCGGATTCGCGTTTTTTTCCAGCTTATTTTTCGCCTGCCTATTTCTTCGCGGCGGCCTTCTTGGCCGGAGCCTTCCTGGCCGGCGCTTTCTTTGCCGGCGCCGCCTTGGCTGCGGCTTTCTTGACCGTCTTCGGCGCCGCTTCCTCCGCCTCGCCCTCGGCCGGCGCGGCGGCCGCCTTGCCCTTGGCCGGCGCCTTGGCCTTGCGCTCCTCGAACTCGAAGCTGATCTTTCCGTCCTTGCCCTTCACCAGGAAGGCCTTGAACGGTCGGCGCGTGCGCTGCGATACGAAGCCCGGCAGCAAATCGGTCTTGCCTTCATTGAGCAGCTTGACCATCTGCTCGGGCAGGATCTCCTGCTGCAAGATGATGCGCCCGCTGCGGAAGTCGCAGGTCTTCGGCTTGGCCACGCTGTGCTCGCACACATAGGCGAGCCCCATTTCATAGACATTGCCGTTGCATTTCGGGCAGGGGCCGAGCGCGCTCTGGCCGGTGAAGTCGACTCCTTCGCCGTTCTCGCCTTCCTCGTCGTTCTGGCCGAAATCGAATTCGAGCTTGAAGTTGTTGATCTCTTCGTCGCGCACGATGCGCAGGATCGCGGCGAACGGACGCCCCATCTTGGAACGGAAGCCTTGCATCGGCCCGATGGTGCGGTTCTTGAGCAGCTCTTCGACTTCGGCGATCTCGAACTGGCGGCTGCCGGGCGTCTTGCTGATCGAGAAATCGCACTTGGTGCAGGCGAAGCGCCGGTAGTTTTCCTTGACCACCGCGCCGCAGTTCGGGCATGGCGTCTTGAGCGTGGCGTAGTCGCCGGGGATCGTGGCGTTGTCGTATTCCTTGGCGCGCTTGACGATGATCTGCGTCATCTGCGCGATCTCGCGCATGAATTCCTCGCGCGAGATCTTGCCCTTCTCCATCTGGGACAGCTTGTATTCCCATTCGCCGGTCAGCTCGGGCGCGGTCAGTTCGTTCACGCCCAGCCCGCGCAACAAGGTCATCAGCTGCGAGGCCTTGGCCGTCGGGATCAGCTCGCGCCCTTCGCGCAGCAGGTAGCGCTCGGTCAGCAGGCCTTCGATGATGGCCGCGCGCGTGGCTGGCGTGCCCAGGCCCTTGCCGGCCATCGCGTCGCGCAGTTCGTCGTCGTCGATCAGCTTGCCGGCCCCTTCCATCGCCGACAGCAGCGTCGCTTCCGTGTAGCGCGCGGGCGGCTTGGTGACCAGCGCGTTCGCGGTCACTTTCTCGGTCTGCACCTTTTCGCCCTTGGCGACCGGCACCAGGGTGCCCGCGTCTTCCTTGTCGTCGCCGGCCGCTTCCTTGCCGTAGATCGCGAGCCAGCCGGCGTTGGTCATGACCTTGCCCTCGGTCTTGAACTGGTGGCCCGACACTTCGGTGTAGCGGGTCGTGACCTGGAACTCCGCGGCCGGGAAGAACACCGCCATGAAGCGGCGCGTCACCAGGTCGTACAGCTTCTGTTCAGGCTCGGACAGGTTCTTCGGGGCGATCGTGGTCGGGATGATCGCGAAGTGGTCCGAGATCTTGGTGTTGTCGAAGATGCGCTTGTTCGGCTTGACCCAGCCCTTGTCGGTGATCTGCTTGGCGAACTGGTGGTAGTTGTTGTTCTCGGCCAGCACCGTCATGGTTTCCTTGACGGTCGCGATGTAATCTTCCGGCAGGTGGCGCGAGTCGGTACGCGGGTAGGTCAGCACCTTGTGCTTTTCATACAGCGCCTGCGCCAGCCCGAGCGTGTTCTTGGCCGAAAAGCCGAAGCGGCCGTTCGCTTCGCGCTGCAGGCTGGTCAGGTCGAACAGGGCCGGCGCCATCGAGGTGGTCGGCTTCGATTCCTCGGTAACGTTGCCCTGGCGGCCCTTGCAGGCCATGGCGATGGTGTCGGCCGCGGCCCGGCTCCACAGGCGCTCGGGGCGCCTCTCTGGATCGTTCTCGTCCTTCTTGAACGACTGGTCGAGCCAGCGCCCTTCGTACACGCCGGCCGCGCACACGAATTCGGCGCGCACTTCCCAGTAATCGCGCGCCACGAATTTCTTGATCTTGTCTTCGCGCTCGACCACGATCGACAGGGTCGGGGTCTGCACCCGGCCCACGGTAGTGAGGTAAAAGCCGCCCTCTTTCGAGTTGAAGGCGGTCATGGCGCGGGTGCCGTTGATGCCGATCAGCCAGTCCGCTTCCGAGCGGCAGCGCGCGGCATCGGCCAGCGGCAGCATCTCTTCGTCGCTGCGCAGGTGCTCGAAGCCGTCGCGGATCGCGCCCGGCGTCATCGACTGCAGCCACAGGCGCTTGACCGGCTGCTTGGCCTTCGCGTTTTGCGCGATCAGGCGGAAAATGAGCTCGCCTTCGCGGCCCGCGTCGCAGGCGTTGATCAGGGCCGTCACGTCCTTGCGCTTGATCAGCTTGTTGAGCACCTTCAGGCGCGACTCGGTCTTGGCGATCGGGTTGAGCGCGAAGTACGGGGGAATCATCGGCAGGTGCGCGAAGCTCCATTTGCCGCGCTTGACGTCGTGCTCTTCCGGCACCGCGATCTCGAGCAGGTGGCCGACCGCCGAGGACAGCACGTACTGGTCTGACTCGAAGTACTCATCGTGCTTGGTGAAGCCGCCCAGCGTCTTGGCGATATCGTTCGCGACGGAGGGCTTCTCGGCGATGATGAGGGTTTTGGTCATAGGGTTTCTCGTCGTACTTATATTAGTGGTTCGGCACGCGCATCATACATGCTTGGCGACCGCAATCGCGGTTTTGCCATAATGATATCGAATTTGTAACAATGAATTAGCGGCCAATGATAAGCGGGTTGTTGGGAAATCCGCAAGTGGCCTCTGCAACCATTCTGCGAGGGCCTGCCGCTTGTTGTTGCCGGGCCGGGCCGGCCGGCGACTAGTGTAGCAGGCGCGGAACTTGCTCGTCGTCCGAGCCGAACAGGTCGTCGAACATGAGCGCGTCAGGCTCCTTGCCTTGGCTCCAGAGCAACATCAGGACGATGATCTTGAGCTTGCCGAGCCCGACCGGGGATTCCTTGAGCGCCAGCGCGCGTTCGACCACGATCTCGCGCTGCATGGCGCTGAGCACCTTGGCGCTTTCCAGGAACTGGATGAAACCGACCGCGCCGCTGCCGAGGGCGTCGTATTCCTGCTCCAGGTAGAAGCGGGTGCCGCTCGAGGACCAGGTCGCGCCCTGTTCGGCGCCGGCCATCTCGGTCAGGTCGGTCAGCCACAGCAGCGCTTCGGAAATCTCGACGTCGTCGAAGCCGACAGCGGACAACTTACGTGCCAGGGCAGCCGGCTCGGGGCAGGCGTCGGGGCGGTAATATGTCTCGTAGAGATAAACCAGGATATCGAACATGGCTCTACTTTAGCAGCTAAGCTCGGCATGACACAAGCCCCGTACGCCAGTTCACGGGGTAAGGCGCTGGAACAGTCCGCCGGGCAGGCGTTCGACCTGTCCCGCCAGTTCCAGCACCAGCAACTGCGCGCTCAGCTGCCCGGGCTCGCTGCCGGTGCGCGCGGCCAGGGTGTCGGC
>JBAQKU010000546.1:0-4292 GCA_049301315.1 Telluria sp. | reverse complement strand
TCCAGCTGCCGTGGGCGCCGTGAATCGCGGGCGAGGCGCCGTGGCCGGCGGCGACCTTCTTGTCGAGCAGTTCGGCGGCGCAGTTCCTGCGCTCGGGCTAGGACAGTTCGTCAAGCTCGAACAGCAGCTCCGGCCACAGTTCGCGCGCCGGCAGGTTGTCGTTGGCGAAGCTGTCCAGGTATGCGGTCTCGGTCATGTCTCGTGTGGCCAATCGGTCGGTAGGTGTGTGGTTCCTGAGGCCAGCGTGGCGGTGCATACCCGGCTGGAAGTATTACTTTAAGCCTAAAGTATTCAAATATCAAGTGGTTTCCGGAACTGTAAAAAACCTAAGCGAAAGCATGAAAATTATTGATTTCCAGAAAATTGATTGACATAAAACTAGCTGGGTTTTAATTTAGTTCGGCTGACCGGGTCCGTTCTCGCTCGTTTCATCACTCCTGCCCTGTGGGGCGCCTGGGGATGAAGCAAGCGGCGGCGCATGCCCGGGCAGGGCCGGCCGGCATCAGAGGATTGCCGGTCGTCGCCAAAATACAACAGATTTCCAGGCCCGCTGGGGCGAAGGAAACAAGAAAAGCGAGAAGCTGTTGCAAGGGGCATTCCCCGTATTTTTACAACAATAAACTTGGAAGAGACATGAAGAAATTACTCATCACACTGGCAGTGCTCGGCGCCTACGGCGGCGCGGCTCAGGCACAAAGCAATGTCACCATCTACGGTATCCTCGATTCTTTCGTTGAAATCGGCAACAACGGCCAGAACAACATCACCAAGATCCAGACCGGCGGCACCACGCCTTCGCGCATCGGCTTTCGCGGACAGGAAGACCTGGGCGGCGGGCTGAAGGCGGTCTGGAACCTTGAGAACGGCGCCAACGTCGACGACGGCACCGCGGCCCAGGGCGGCATCCTGTTCGGTCGCCAGGCCGTGGTCGGCCTCACCGGCAATTTCGGTTCGGTCACACTGGGCCGCCAATATACCCCGCTCTTCATGACCCACGTGCTGTTCACGACGGGTGCGATGGGCTGGGGCACGTCGGCCAACTACTGGTTCGAAGGCGCCGTATCGCGCGCCACCAACTCGGTCCAGTACGTCACGCCGAACATGAGCGGCTTCAGCGCCAGGGTGCTGTATGCGCTGGGCGAGAATTCGACCCCGGGCATGAGCACGGTCGGCAACGCGTACAGCGCGTCGGGCACGTACACCACCGGTGCATTGTCGCTGAACCTGTCGTACATGAGCCGCAAGACCACCCTCGCCAATACCGACGACTGGAAGGGCCTGGGCGCTTCTTACGACTTCAAGGTAGCCAAGGTGGGCTTGCTGTACACGCAGCGCCGTGACGATGCCAAGCTGACGCGCAACAACTACTGGGACCTGAGCGCCGCGGTGCCGGTAACGGGCGGCGCGCTGATGCTCGACATCGGCGGCATCGAGAACAAGGTGATCGACAACGCCGGTGCGATCAGCGCCAGCATCCGCTACGACTACACCCTGTCCAAGCGCACCATCGTGTATGGCGGCTTCTCCACGGTACGCAACGACGACAAGGCGCGCTATGGCGTGGCCGCCGCCGCGGGTGTGCCGATGGTCGTTGCGGCTGGTAATAATTCGCGCGCGTTCGCGCTGGGCGTGCGTCACTCGTTCTGATAGTCGGCCTGAGGGCTGAGAAGGGGCTTTCCGCGCAGGCGGAAAGCCTTTTTTTTGTCCGATGCGAGCGCGCGCTGCTTACTCGGCCGGCGGCACGTTGCGCGCCTTGACCTCGCCGCGCTGGTTGCGCGCGATATCCTGCAGTTTCCTGGTGAGCGCATCGAACGCATCGCGCATGGCGACGTACACGTCCTCGTGGCCCTGGTTCTGGCCGATCGCAATGACGGTTCCCGGCACAGTCAGGTCGATCCTCACTTCATGCAGCCGGCCCTGCTGCTTGTGCTTGCCGACTGTCTCGACCGTTACGTTGCAACGCATGATGTGCTCGGAAAAATGTTCGAGTTTTTCGGTGTGCTTGCGGATTGCCGCTTCGATCCCTTCGGAGGAATCCATATTTCTGAAAACAATGTGCAGGGGAATGGTCATGGTGGTGTGGGAAAGTGTTGAAATAATGGGCAGGACTCAGCTTACAATCGGATCGGACCTGTCCATTGATTGAGCGCAGGAACGCGCGCCGCCGGCATGCCGGCGGTGTTGCCGTGTGTGCCGCTTTACGCCGCTAGCGGTAGACCAGCACCGGGATGGTGCTGTGCATCAGCACCTTCTGGGTTTCGCTGCCGAGCAGGAAGCCTTTCATGCCTTTGCGGCCGTGCGAGGCCATCGTGATCAGGTCGCACTCGTTCTCGCGCGCGGCCTGGATGATCGCTTCGAACGGATAATCCGAGGTCAGCCGCATCGTCGCGCACCCCACCCCGGCCTCCTTCGCTGCGTTTTCTATAAAGCCGAGAAATTTCGCCGCATGCCGCTCGGAGTCTTTCTCGAATTGCTGGGCGGTGTCTTCGAGCATCTCGGTGTTATACGTGAGCACGTGGAAGGCCGGCATCACGTACAGACCCGTGATGGTGGCGCCGGTTTCCTTGGCGAATGCGACAGCTGCATTGATCGCCTTTTCCGAGGTGGTGGAGCCGTCGGTCGGGACCAGGATATGTTTGAACATGTCATTTCCTCTTTTACAGTTATTGTAAGAATGCACCGGACGCCCTGCTCGTCCGATCCGCCGGACCGGGCAGGCTTACACGATCAGTGTGGTCGCCTGATTGTTAACTTTCATTGACGCGAGTCATTTAATTATAGGTCGGCAAACGCGTCAGGCAAGCTCAGGGCTGCAGGCGCACCCGGTCCCAGCTGCCGTCCGGCTGGCGGGTGTACAACAGCCGGTCATGCAGGCGTGAACTGCGTCCCTGCCAGAATTCGATGCGCTCCGGCCTGAGCCGGTAGCCGCCCCATGAGGCCGGACGCACGGGCGCATCGCCGCAGCTTTGTTCGGCCGCCGCAAATTGCGCATCGAGCGCCTCGCGGTCCGCGATCGGCCGGCTTTGCGCGGAGGCGATCGCGCCAATCCGGCTCTTGAGCGGCCTGCTGTTGAAATAAGCGTCGCTTTCGGCCGCCGCAATGCGTTCGACCCGGCCTTCGATGCTGACCTGGCGCTCCAGCTCGGGCCAGTGAAACAACAACGAGGCGTAGGGGATGGCATCGAGCTGGCGCGACTTGCGGCTCTCGTAATTGGTAAACCAGGTGAAGCCGCGCTTGTCGACTCCCTTGATCAGCATGATGCGCGACGAGGGGCGGCCGTCGCTGGTCACGCTCGCGACGCTCATCGCGTTCGGCTCCGGCAGCTCGGCCCGGCAGGCCTCGTCGAACCATTTGCTGAACTGGGCGATTGCATCGGGCGATGCATCGTGTTCGGTGAGGGTGGCAAGGCTGTAATCCTTGCGCAATTGAGCAATCGACATGGTGTGGTCTTTCTGCCTGTGGTGGTGGTTTGGGTAAGGAGGCTCAGATCGTCTTGGAATAGCGCAGCGGTTCGGCCTTGCTGTTGAGGTAGCGGTCGAACACCATGCAGATATTGCGAATCAGCAGGCGTCCCTTGGGACTGACGCAGAGCCGCTCTTTATCCACGCTCAGCAGGCCGTCCTGCACCAGCGCCGCGAGCTTCTCCAGCTCGGGGGCGAAATACTCGTTGAACCTGACCGGATAGGCTTGTTCGACGTTTGCCACCGACAGTTCGAAATCGCACATCAGCATCTGGATGACGGAGCGGCGCAGCTCATCGTCCATGTCGAGCCGGATGCCGCGCTCGATCGGCAGTTCGCCCTTGTCGAGCAGTTCGTAATAGGCCTCGAGCGTCTTCACGTTCTGACTGTAGATCCCGGCCACGGCGCTGATGGCCGATACGCCGCAGGCGACCATCTCGGCCTCGGCATGCGTCGAGTAACCCTGGAAATTGCGGTGCAACAGGCCCTGGCTCTGGGCGATCGCCAGGTCGTCGGTCGGGCGCGCGAAATGATCCATGCCGATGTACACATAGCCGGCCTCGGTCAGGCGCCGGATGCTCAGCGAGAGCATGTCGAGCCTGGCCTCGCCGCTCGGCATGTCTTCCTGCAAGATGCGCCGTTGCGGCTTGAACAGGTGCGGCAGGTGCGCGTAATTGTAGATCGCGATGCGGTCCGGCGCGGCCTTGACCACCTTGGCCAGGGTCTGCTCCATGGTCGCCACGCTTTGCTTGGGCAGTCCGTAGATCAGGTCAATGCTCACGGAACGGAAACCGGCCGCGCGCGCCGCCTCGATGATGGCCAGGGTTTCGC
>JBAQKU010000545.1:0-3861 GCA_049301315.1 Telluria sp. | reverse complement strand
GGGCAGCGCCGCGAGCGCCAGCGCGAGAACGCTGCAGCGGGCCGGGATGGCAAGCGGGGTCGGCCTGCGCTCTCTATCGTTTTGCAAGGAACTCAGCATGTGTTACCCGTCCAAGGAGATGATCAATCGGCCGGAGCCGCTTCACCAGTAAGTCCAGCTACCGGTGGCGACGATCCAGACACCCAGCAAGCCATTGGTCACCGCATGCGCCAGGATCGGCGACCATAGTGTTCGGTAGCGTACATATAAGACACTGTAGGCGGCGCCGGCGACGATGCCGGCCAGCCACAAATTGTGTTCGAAGCCGAATAGTATCACCGTGACAATAAAACTCTTGAGCCTAACGTGCGCGGGGTCGACCCGCTCGAAATCGGCCGATTCGATCCAGCGCATCAGGAAGGAACGCCAGAACAGCTCTTCCATGACCGGCACCACCAGCGCCGCGCCGAAGATGCGCACCGCCACCATCAGGTAGTCGATGCGCCCGCCCGTGTGGGGGTCGAACCCGGCCGGGGAGCCGACCAGCATCCAGCCGGCATCGAGGTTTATCCACAGCACCAGCACCAGCAGGCCGGTCGCGAGCGCGACACAGGCGGCCGGCAGAGCCAGGCGCGCATCGCGAAGTTCGGTGTACTGTCGCCAAAACACAACAAGCAACAGCATCACCGCGCCGATCTTGACCGCATACAACCAGCGCAGCTCCTGCGCGGCCCAACCCATGCGCTGCAGCATGTCGTCGGCGAAGATGAAAAAAATATAAGTGAGAAAAGGCAGGATGCGCGCCCAGGCGGCGCGCGTGAACAGGGCGGTGTCGGCGGGCGCGGCGGCCGCACCGGTGGCAGAGCGCTGGGCGGCGGCCTTCAGGTACTCATCTTTTTCAGACATAAGTCTCCTTGTCAGGCCGCGGCGCCTTCGTGTCGGTCACATGGTCGTGCTCATCCTTTGGAACGGGCTTCGATCTGCTCCCATTTTTCCAGTGCTTCGAGCAACTGTTCCTCGATTTGCGCAAAGCGCGCGTTGATGCGCTTTGCGTCAGCCGGGTTTGTCTTGTAGAAATCCGGCGAGTTGAGTTGCTGCGTGATGGCCGACTGCTCGTCCTCGAGGCTGGCGATGAGCTGCGGCAGCTCCTCGAGTTCACGTTGTTCCTTGTAGCTCAACTTTGGCTTTTTCGCAATAGTGCCTTGTACCGTGCTCGGGGCTGGCGCCGCCTTGGCGCCGGACTTGGCCGGCGCCGGCGCCTGCGCCTTGACCCGTTCCCAGTCGCTGTAGCCGCCCACGTACTCGCGCCACAGGCCCTGCCCTTCGGCCACGATGACCTGGGTCACCACGTTGTCGAGGAAGGTGCGGTCGTGGCTGACCAGGAACACGGTGCCGGCGTAGTCTTCCAACAACTCTTCGAGCAGTTCCAGGGTGTCGATGTCGAGGTCGTTGGTCGGCTCGTCGAGCACCAGGCAGTTGGCCGGCTTGGCGAACAGGCGCGCCAGCAGCAGGCGGTTGCGCTCGCCGCCGGAGAGCGACTTGACGGGCGAGCGCGCCCGTTCCGGCGCGAACAGGAAGTCGTTCAGGTAGGTCATCACGTGCTTGCGCTGGCCATTGATCTCGACCCAGTCGCTGCCCGGGGCGATCGTTTCCATCAGGCTCGCTTCCTCGTTCAGCTGCGCGCGCATCTGGTCGAAGTAGGCCACCTGCAGCTTGGTGCCGAGGCGCACCTTGCCCGCATCGGCCTCTTCCTCGCCCAGTATCATCTTGAGCAAGGTGGTCTTGCCGGCGCCGTTGGCGCCGATCAGGCCGACCTTGTCGCCGCGCAGGATGGTGGCGCTGAAATCGTTGACGATGAGCTTCTCGCCGTAGCTCTTGGACACGTTTTCCAGGTCGGCCACGATCTTGCCCGAGCGCTCGCCGGCGCCCACTTCCAGCTTGACCTGGCCTTGCTGTTCGCGGCGCGCGGCGCGCGCAAGGCGCAGCGCCTCGAGCCGGCGCACGCGGCCCTCGTCGCGCACGCGGCGCGCCTTGACGCCCTTGCGGATCCAGACTTCCTCCTGCGCCAGGAACTTGTCGAACTTGGCCGCTTCGACTTCCTCGATCTCGAGCTGCTCGCTCTTTCTGACCTGGTAGGCCGAAAAGTTGCCCGGATACGAAAGCAGGCGCCCGCGGTCCAGTTCGATGATGCGGGTGGCCACGTTGTCGAGGAAGCTGCGGTCGTGGGTGATGAACAGCACCGAGCCCTTGAAGTCGCGCAGCAGGCCTTCGAGCCACATGATGGAGGTGAAGTCGAGGTGGTTGGTCGGCTCGTCGAGCAGCAGCACGTCGGGCGCGGACACCAGCGCCACGGCCAGCGCGACGCGCTTTTGCATCCCGCCCGAGAGCGTACCCATCAGCGCATCCTTGGTCAGGTTCAGGCGGTCGAGCGTGGTGTCGACCTTGTTGACCAGGCTCCAGCCGTCGGTCGCATCGAGCTTGACCTGCAGCTCGTGCATGCGCTCCATCAGGGCCTCGTCGTCGCCCTGGCCGAACTGGCCGGTCAGCGCTTCGTATTCGGCCAGCATGGCCTGCTGCTGGCCCATGCCGGCGGCGACCGCGTCGAACACCGACATGGCCGGATCGAACGTGGGCTCCTGCTCGACATAGGCGATCTTGATGCCCTGCTGCATGACCAACAGGCCATCGTCGAGCTTGAACTTGCCGGAGATGACCTTCAGCAGGGAGGACTTGCCGGTGCCGTTACGGCCGATGAGGCCGACGCGTTCACCGGACTCAAGGGAAAATTCTGCATGATCGAGCAGCGCGACGTGTCCGAACGCGAGTTGCGCCGACGAGAGGGAAATGACAGCCATAATGAGTGAGAGAGTGCCCGGCAGCGACGTTTTCCTGTGCGAAAAACACGGCCGAAAAAATGAAAGAAGCACGCATTGTACCGATAGACGGCGGGGCGACACCAGTTTGCAGCGCGAGTCCGGCTTCTGGAAGAATTCGACGATGGGGGTGTGAAACTGGGGCACTGGTGTCGCCAGCAGGAATCGAACCTGCATCTATCCCTTAGGAGGGGATTGCACTATCCATTGTGCGATGGCGACACACGAGCGGCAGATTATACAGGGTCGGCACGGATCTTGACAGATGATCAGCCCGCCCCTGCCCGCATTCATGCCTTGCGATGGGCCGCGTCAGCCAGTAAATGGCATGTACGAAAAGCCGTTGCCGATCACGCCGACCAGGCCGACCTGGTTTTCATTGCTTTCGCTGATGCTGGCCAGCACCTGCGCCAGCGGCGCCGCACGCGATTCGAGCACCCCGAACCAGAAATCGAAGCCGGCCTGCTCCGGTGCCCGGTGCAAGATGTTCTCGTAGAACTTGGTGACCAGATCGCGGTTGGTCGGGGCAGCGCCATAGACGGTCTTGAATTCGGCCGAACCGATGAAGCCGGAGGCGATGTCGGTGAGCGCGACGCCCTGGTCCATCACGCCCAGCCAGTAGCCCAGTCCGCCCGCATCCGGCGTGCGGTTGAAGGCGGCCTGGTAGATGCGGAAGGCCTGTCCGCCGGTGCCGCTGGGGTCGACGTCGAGCGCGTACAGCGTGTCGGAAAACGACAGGCGCTCGATCCCGGCCAGCAGGTCGACGCCTTCCGAACCGACCTTGTCGGTGACGCTAAACCCGGTGCTGGTCTTGACGATCGTGTAGTTGGCCCTGGCGCCGGTAAATTGTGCCATGTCGAGCCCGCCTTTTCCGTCGAGCGTGTCGTCGCCGCGGTTGCCTCGCAGCAGGTTGGCGACCTCGTTGCCGCGGATCGTGTCGGCCCCGCTGCCGCCGATCGCGTTCTCGATCACGCTGCCGCTGGCGATGGTCAGTTCGCCGCGCGCCAGG
>JBAQKU010000544.1:0-11031 GCA_049301315.1 Telluria sp. | reverse complement strand
TTGGTCTGGAAGGCAATGCCGTCGATCACGCCGATGATGTCGGCGATCTTCTTGGACGATGCCGTGATCGAGCCCATGGTGTCGATCACGTGCGAGACCACCGAGCCGCCGCGCAGGGCCACCTCGGACGCGGTTGCCGCAAGCGCATTGGCCTGGCGCGCATTGTCGGCATTTTGCTGGACGGTATTGGTCAGTTCGCGCATCGCGCCCGAGGTCTGGCCGAGCGAAGCGGCCTGCTGCTCGGTGCGCGACGACAGGTCCAGGTTGCCGCTGGCGATTTCCCCGGAAGCCGATGCGATCGACTCGGTGCCGGCGCGCACTTCCGCCACGATCTTGATCAGGCTGGCGTTCATGTGCCGCAGTGCCTCCATCATCTGGCCGGTCTCGTCGCGCCTGGCGACCTCGATGATACTGGTCAGGTCGCCGTCGGCCACGCGCCTGGCGATGCCGACCGCTTCATTAAGCGGGCCGGTGATGCTGCGCGTGGCGAGGAAGGCCACCATCAGCGACAGCGCGCTCGCGCCCAGCGCCAGCACCAGGATCAGGAGCTGGGTGTTGCCCGTCGCCTTGGATGCGTCCTGGCCGGCCTTGACCATCACCTCGTTCTGGTAGGCGATGAACTGGTCGAGCCGCGTGAAATACTGGCCCTGCTGCGGACGCAGCGAGAACATGAACTTGACCATCGCGTCATCCTTCTTGTCCTCGTTGATGAGCTTGATAAAGACGCCCTGCGCGGGAACGAATTTGTCGCGGATGGCCATGATCGCGTTCAGGATTTCATGGGCCTCGGGGGTGCTTACCTGCGTGGCAAGCTCATCGATGATGGCGCTGGCACTGGCGCTATGGGTGTCGATGTTCTCGACTTCCTTCTTGATCTGGGCCGGATCGGTCATGATCAGCACGTTGAGCATGCTGCGCGTGACTTCGTTGACGTCGGCCCTGATGCGGTTGGCCGCCACCGTCTTGGGATAGCGCGTGTCGACCATGGTGCCGACTTCCCGGTTCAGGCTCGCGATGCGGGTGTAGGAAAGGCCGGCCAGCATCAGCAGCAAGGCGATCACCACGCCGAAGCCGATCGCCAGGCGCTGGCCGATACTCATGTTTTTAATATTCATCATCGTGAACCCCTCGCTGGTCCCCGGCACGGTCTGCCAGGCGATTCGAAAAATAGTATGAGCGTGCTAAAACCGAGAGGCAAATATACCATCACTCATTGCAAGAAAATTAAAGGATATCCACTAATTCAACGCAGATCAGACACTTTTAGCCGAAAGATTGCCATTCCAGCCATTAAGTTATTGAATTTCATGATACCGGTCATTCAGCAGACTGGTGTGGCACGTGCGACAAGGTTTGCGTCAGTCGAGCACAATAGGAGAACAAAGCGCGAATAGCGTTGCAATCCTGATTCGGGGAGGGGCCATGCCTTATAAAGCAATATCGGACTTGCCAGACAGCGTGCGCGACAACCTGCCGGTGCACGCGCAGGAAATCTACAAGGAAGCGTTCAACAGCGCCTACGAGGAATACAAGGAGCGCGGCCCGGAGGGGCGCGAGGAAACCGCCCACAAGGTGGCGTGGTCGGCCGTCAAGAAGAAATACCGGAAGAACGACAGGAACGGCAAATGGGAACTGGCCGACTGAGCAGCGATTACTTTTTGGCAGCCTGCAACAGCTCGTACTTGGCGCGCAGCTCTTCGGTGGTTTCGCGCCAGGCCGGGTTGAACGGAATGCAGCTGACCGGACACACCTGCTGGCATTGCGGCTCATCGTAGTGGCCGACGCATTCGGTGCACTTGTTCGGATCGATCTCGTAGATCTCAAGACCCATCGTGATGGCTTCGTTCGGGCACTCGGGCTCGCACACGTCGCAGTTGATGCAGTCGTCGGTAATCAGTAAAGCCATGCTCGCTATTCCAGCTTATTCGACAGGCGGCGCCATCGATGCGATTTTCTTCTGCAGCCAGCGGTCCACCGAGGGGAACACGAACTTCGAGACATCGCCGCCGAGGATGGCGATTTCGCGCACGATGGTGCCCGAAATGAACTGGTATTGGTCGGACGGCGTCAGGAACATGGTTTCGACATCGGGCAGCAGGTAGCGGTTCATGCCCGCCATCTGGAACTCGTACTCGAAGTCCGAGACCGCGCGCAGGCCGCGCACGATCACGCGCGCATCGTGCTTGCGTACGAAATCCTTGAGCAGGCCGGAAAAGCTCTCGACCACCACATTCGGATAGTGCCCCAGCACCTCGTTGGCGATCTCGAGGCGTTCGTCCAGGTCGAAAAAGGGCCGCTTGTTCTTGCTGTCCGCCACACCGACGATCAGGCGATCGAACAGCCCGGACGCGCGGCGCACCAAATCTTCGTGGCCGCGTGTGAGCGGATCGAATGTTCCTGGATAAACGGCTACAACCATCACAGCTCCTAGAGACGCACACAATATAGAAGGGGCATTATGCCTGAAATTCAGGCGGCGGCCAGCCTTCGGGCCAGCTCGGCAGGACCATGCCACGATATGCATGATCTATGCGGTGTTTTATTACAACTAGCGCAACTTTAGTAGATGAAAAAACACGCCTCCGGCCTTGCCCGAACGCAGCAGTTCCCACGGGGCGAGCCAGTCGGGCATGGCGCTGCCGTCGTCCGGCCCGAACGGCAGCGCGGCGCCCGCTTCGGCATACACCAGCGCGTCCTCCTTCAGCAGGTTGATGCACAGCGGCAGCATTTTGCTCAGGAAATCCTGATGGTAGGGCGGATCGAGGAAAACCAGGTCGAAGCGCTGGCCGCGCAGGGCCATGCCCTGGGCAGCGGCAAGCGCGTCGCCGCGCACCAGCTCGACCGTGTCGGCCTTCAGCTTGACCTTGATTGCCTCGAGCTGGCGGACGACGGGAGTATGCGAATCGACCATCGTGACCGAGGCAGCGCCGCGGCTTGCCGCCTCGAAGCCGAGTGCGCCGCTGCCGGCGAACAAGTCGAGGCAGGCGGCGCCCGACCAGTCGCCGTCCCACAGGTGGCTGATCCAGTTGAAGACGGTTTCGCGCACGCGGTCCGGGGTCGGGCGCAAACCGAGCGCGTCGAGCACGGGCAGCGGGGTGCGCTTCCACGCGCCCCCGATAATGCGCACCTGTTGCGGCGGCGGGGCCCGGTGGACCGGGGTCTTGGGAGGCTTCTTTTGCATGGCGGAACTCGGGGAATCGGATCGGCGGCACTATAGCATGCGCCGCGCTAGCGCCCGCCGATGCGCCCTGCCCGCTTATTGAGGCTCGGCCGCGAGTTCTTTGAAGTCGTCGATCCAGCCCTGCATGCGGCGCTGCGCATGGGCTTTCTGCTCTGGCGTGGCGATACGTACCGCGGTCAGGATCATCTGGATGGTGCCGCCGATCGAGGCGTCGAAGAAAACCTTGCGCTCGGGCGCGTCGAAGCGGCCCAGGATGTCCTTGACCAGTTGTTCGACCAGGGCCGCGGTCTGCTCCTTGCCAAGCTTTTCCTGCTGCACCTTGCGCAGCAGGGAGATGATTTTTTTCTGGCGCAAGAGGCGCTCCTCATACCAGATCTCGTTGTTGAGCGGGCGGGCGTCGGAGACCTTGCGCAGGACCGCTTCCTGCGCGCTGGAGAAGTTGCCGAACCACAGTTCCAACTGCTGCATCGATTTCTTGAAGCGCCGCTTCTGGCGCTTTTCGGTATCGCCGCTCAGGAACTTGTCGCGGTAGTCCTCGTTCTTGGAGCTAAACTTCTTTTCCATTTTCGCGATTTGCTCGGGGCGCACCGAGTGCGCCAGCTCGGCCAGCTCGGGCACGGCCTTGAGCGCGAGCACGTCGGTGCGCGCCTTGATTTCGCGGTAATCGGCCATCAGCTCGGCCTCGGTCAGGTTGCCGGCCAACTGGCGCTGGCCGGTCGCCAGCAGTTGCGCATAATCCTTGAGCTGGCTCTTGCGGTGCCATTGGAAGATCCGGTCGATGTCCTGCCTGACCCATTCGCCCTGGTCGGCGTCGAGGTCGAGATAGGCGTTGAGCCACCAGTACAGCAAGGTATCGCCCTGGTTGTACGCCAGACGCATGCTGCTGCAGCCGGCCGCCAGCAGCATGACAACGATCAGGCACAACGCGCGAAAACGGCGGAAGAAACGACCTTGCGTGTTAAACTTTTCCATCTTCTCAATTCTTCCGATGCACAAACCATGAATGTCGTCATCCTCGCCGCCGGCATGGGAAAGCGCATGCAGTCCGCGCTACCCAAAGTACTGCACCCGCTGGCTGGCAAGCCGCTCCTGTTGCATGTAATCGATACCGCACGGCGTCTTGCGCCGAGCAAATTATGCGTCATTTATGGACATGGGGGCGCAGCGGTGCCCGAACTGGTGCTGCAGCACAATGACGCGGGCGGCGCCCCTATCGATACCGCACTGCAGGAGCCGCAGCTGGGCACCGGCCATGCCGTGATGCAGGCCGCGCCCCAGCTCGACGACGATGTACCCACCCTGATCCTGTACGGCGACGTGCCGCTCACCAGCGCCGCCTCGCTCGAGCGCCTGCTGGCAGCGGCCGGCGGCGACAAGCTCGGCATCCTCACGGTGGAACAGGCCAATCCGTTCGGCCTGGGCCGCATCGTGCGCGAGGACGGGCAGATCGTGCGCATCGTCGAAGAGAAGGATGCAAGCGAGGCCGAGCGCGCCATTTGCGAGATCAACAGCGGCATCATCGTCGCGCCGACGCGCCAGCTCAAGAAGTGGCTGGCGGCGCTGTCGAACAACAACGCCCAGGGCGAGTACTACCTGACCGACATCGTGGCGCAAGCCGTGGCCGAGGGCATGCAGGTGGTGTCGGCGCAGCCCGCAGCCGAGTGGGAAGTGGCGGGCGTGAACAGCAAGGTGCAACTGGCCGAGCTTGAGCGCAGGCATCAGCTCAATATCGCGCAGGCCCTGCTCGAGCAAGGCGTGACCGTGCTCGACCCGGCGCGCATCGACGTGCGCGGCGAACTGGTGTGCGGGCGCGACGTGACGATCGATGTCGGCTGCGTGTTCGAAGGCCGCGTGGTGCTGGGCGACGGCGTGTCCATTGGCGCACATAACGTGATCGTCAACGCCACGCTGGCCGCGGGCGTGCAGGTCAAGCCTTTCTGCCACATCGAACAAGCGGTGGTGGGTGAAAAGTCGATCATCGGACCCTATGCACGCTTGCGTCCGGGCACCGAACTGGCCGAGGACGTACATATCGGCAATTTTGTCGAGATCAAGAACAGCCAGGTCGCGGCGCACAGCAAGGCCAATCACCTCGCCTATGTTGGCGATTCGACAGTCGGTTCACGGGTCAACATCGGCGCCGGCGCGATCACCTGCAATTACGACGGCGCCAACAAATACCGCACCGTGATCGAAGACGACGCCTTCATCGGCAGCGACTGCCAGCTGATTGCGCCGGTAACAGTCGGCAAGGGCGCGACGCTGGGCGCGGGCACCACACTGTCGAAAGACGCGCCGGCCGGCAAACTGACCATCTCGCGCGCAAGGCAGGTCACGCTGGACGGCTGGCAACGGCCCGTCAAGACCAAGAAATAGCGCGGCCGGAAACACCGGCCGCACCTTCACTTGGCCATCGATTCGGCAATCCCCAGCCTGGCCGCCTTGAACGACGGCAGCAGCGCCGCCATCAAGGTGACCGCCAGCACCGTCACGACCGCCATCAGCATCCGGTTGAAATCGAGCTCCACCAGCATCGGTGTTCGGCCCAGCGCGTGCTGGGTGGTGTAAGACAGCGCGGCCCGGTTCACCACCCATGCAATCAGGCCGCTTGCCACCAGGCTGATCGCGATTCCGATCGCGGCCAGCCATAGCGCCTCCATCGAAAACATCAGGAACACCGAGCTGGAGCGCATTCCCAACGCGCGCAGCGTGGCTACTTCGCGCCGCCGCTCCAGCGCATTCATCGAAATGGTGAAGGCAACCGTGGCCGCGATCACCGCGAACACCATGCCCGCCACGCTGTCGAACGCCAGGTCGGATGCGCTGCGCTGCTGCCCGAACGCGACCGATTGATCCTTCCAGCTGCGGATCTCGGCATCGATGCCGTCCACCCGCAAGGCCGACAGCAAGGCCATGCGGCGTTCCTCGAGCTCGGCGGGATTACTCAGGAATACCACGAAACGCTCGGTGCGTTCCGTGTAGAGCAGGCTCTGCGCCATCTCGAACGGCATCAGGAGCGGACGCGCCCCGGCGGACAGCCCTTCGGTGCTGAACACGTCGACCACCTGCGCGTCGAGCGGCACGGGGGCCGCATCGGGCGGCACGCCGGTCAGGGTGAGCTTGCTGCCGCTGCTGACGCCAAGCGCGCGCGCCTGTCCGCTGCCGAGCGCGATTCCGTTGCGCCTGGCCGGGTCGAGCTTGCCCGGCAGTTCCGGCACTTCCGGCGATGCCACATCGGCGCCGATTCCCTCCCCGAAAAACAGGGCCGAGCGCTTGCCGGTCGAAGCGATCCCGCTCACGGCCATCTGCGGCATCACGCCCGCCACGCCCGCGCTTGCCGCCACGATGCGCTTGACGCGCACCGCTTCGGCCGGGCCGAACGCCTTGCTCTGAGGGCGGCCGTCATGCGCGGTGCCGGAACGGAAGATGGCCAGGTGCCCGAGCCGCTCGCCGAACACAGCCTGGTATTCGAGCTGCGCGCGCACGCTGGCGATGTGGCCGGCGAACAGGTCGAGCACGCTCAGGCTGGCCGCGATCATCAGGCTTGCCACCACGCTGCGCGGGCGCGCTCGCAGGATGGTGCGCAAGGCCAGCCGCTGCGGACTCATCGTTTCGCCCGCAGCGGCTGGCGCCCGTTGTCGGCCGGGTTGCCGATCAAGCGGCCATCGTTAAGCTGCAGGGTACGCGTGACGCGGCTCAACTGGCGCTGATCGCGCGTCGAGATCAGGAAGGCGGTGCCATGGTCGCGCTGATAACGCGAGAACAAATCCATCATGGTGCGGATGCAGCCGCTATCGAGGCGCGAGGTCGGCTCGTCCGCAATGACCAGGCGCGGCTGCGTCACCAGCGCGCGCGCGATCGCCACCCGCTGGCTCTGGCTGGCGTCGAGCCGGGGCGGATAGTGGCTGGCCTGGGTGGCAAGGCCAAGCTGGGCCAGCAGGTCGTTCGCCAGCGCACTCTTCGCTGCCAGCTCGCTCTTGCTCATGCGCGAGCGCAGCATCAGCGGCAGCAGCACGTTTTCCAGCGCAGTCATCACAGGGATCAGGCTGAACGACTGGAATACATAGCCGATCATTTCGCAGCGCAGGTCGGCGCGTGCCTGCTCCGACAGCTTCGAGACCAGCAGGCTGCCAATGACCGCGCTGCCGCTGCTGGGGCTGTCGAGCATGCCGACGATATTGAGCAGGCTGGTCTTGCCGTTGCCTGAAGGGCCGTAAATGGCGACGATCTCGCCCGCGTTCACCTGCAGGTTGATATCGTGCAGCGCGTGCACCCCGTGCGCGCCACTGCCGTAATGTTTGTGCACGCCAACCAGGCGCACCAGTTCGAGAGGGGCGCGGGTCTGGCCCCGCGCCGGACCGCTCGTCAATATTGCATCCATTGCCTCACACCTCGCATCACAATGTTGCTGCGGCAGCGCTCCGGAATGGGCTCTGCGTTACGAGTTGCTAGTAGACGCTTTTTCGGCTAAGTCAAGGTTGAGATTGCTCAACGGCAACCATCAGAGCGCGATGCGGGTTTCGAACTTGCTGCGGAAAGTCGAGAAATAGGTTTTTACGTTGCGCACGTTGGCGTGCGCGGCAAACAGCCGGTGCGCCAGCGCATGGTAGGCGGGCATGTCGGCCACCTGGACGATGAGCACGAAATCGGGGCCGGGCGCCACCCGGTAGCACTGCAGCACGGCGGCCTCGGCGGCCACATGCTGCTCGAACTCGTCCATGCGCTCGGCGGCCTGCACATCGAGCGTGATCTCGACAATGGCGGTAAGGCGCGCGCCCACCTTTTCAGGCGCGACGACGGCGACCTGGCGCTCGATCACCCCCAGCGCGAACAAACGCTTGACCCGGCGCAGGCAGGTGGGCGCCGACACGTGCACCAGCTCAGCCAACTCAGCATTGGTGTGCGATGAATCAAGTTGCACGGCGTTCAGAATGCGACGATCAAGATCGTCAAGTATCGGGTTGGTATCGGGCATGGCGCGGCGTCCAGTTTGGAATATATTTCGATCAAAATGAAATAATATTTCATCTGAAATCGAAGATGAAATAATATATCAAAAACAGGCTGATTTAGAAAGCTTATTTCACCGTCGCTCCACTACGATCCAAGCATGTTAATTTTTTAAAAAACGAGGTTTCCATGTGCGGCATCGTCGGAGCAGTAGCGCAACGCAACATCACCCCTATTCTGGTCGAAGGCCTGAAGCGCCTTGAGTACCGCGGCTACGATTCCTGCGGCGTTGCCCTGCACGTGGACGGGCGCCTGCAGCGCTCGCGCAGCACCTCGCGCGTGGCCGACCTCGAAACCCAGATCGAGAGCGCGCACCTGCAAGGCTTCACCGGCATCGCCCACACGCGCTGGGCCACGCACGGCGCGCCGCTGTCGCACAATGCCCACCCGCACTTTTCGCCGAGCGAAGAAACGGCCCGCATCGCGCTGGTACACAACGGCATCATCGAAAACCACGACGAACTGCGCGCCGAACTGAGCGCGCTCGGCTACGTGTTCCAGAGCCAGACCGATACCGAAGTGATCGCCCACCTGGTCGACCAGATGTACAACGGCGACCTGTTCGAAACGGTGCAGCAAGCCGTCAAGCGCCTGCGCGGCGCCTACGCCATTGCCGTGTTCTGCCGCGAAGAGCCGCACCGCGTGGTTGCCGCGCGCCAAGGCTCGCCCCTGATCGTCGGCATCGGCCAGGGCGAGAACTTCGTCGCCTCCGACGCCATGGCGCTGGCCGGCACCACCGACCAGATTATCTACCTTGAAGAAGGCGACGTGGTCGACCTGCAACTGGCGCGCTGCTGGATCGTCGACGGCGCCGGGCGCGCCGTCACGCGCGAAGTCAAGACCGTGCACGCGCACACCGGCGCGGCCGAGCTTGGCCCCTACCGCCACTACATGCAAAAGGAAATCTTCGAGCAGCCGCGCGTGATCGGGGACACGCTCGAAGGCGTGACCGGCATCATGCCCGAGCTGTTCGGGGATGGCGCCTACAAGGTGTTCAAGCAGGTCGACCGGGTCCTGATCCTGGCCTGCGGCACCAGTTACTACGCCGGATTGACCGCCAAGTACTGGATCGAATCGGTCGCCAAGGTGCCAGTCAACGTCGAGATCGCCAGCGAATACCGCTACCGCGACAGCGTGCCGCACCCCGACACCCTGGTCGTGACGATCTCGCAAAGCGGCGAAACGGCCGACACGCTGGCCGCCCTCAAGCACGCGCGCAGCCTCGGCATGGTGCACACCCTGACGATCTGCAACGTGGCCACCAGCGCCATGGTGCGAGAGTGTGCGCTCGCTTACATTACTCGCGCCGGAGTTGAGGTGGGGGTTGCATCGACCAAGGCCTTCACCACCCAGCTGGTTGCGCTGTTCCTGCTGACGCTGACGCTGGCGCAGGTCAACGGGCGCCTGACGGACGAAGAAGAAGCCGAGCACCTCAAGCAGATGCGCCACCTGCCGGTGGCGATCGCCGCCGTGCTGGCGCTCGAGCCGCAGATCATCGCCTGGGCCGAAGAGTTCGCGCGCAAGGAAAACGCCCTCTTCCTGGGCCGCGGCATGCACTACCCGATCGCGCTCGAAGGCGCGCTCAAGCTGAAGGAAATCTCCTACATCCATGCGGAAGCTTATCCGGCCGGGGAGCTGAAACACGGTCCACTGGCGCTCGTCACCGACGAAATGCCGGTCGTCACGATTGCGCCCAATGACGCACTGCTCGAAAAGCTCAAGTCCAATATGCAGGAAGTGCGGGCGCGCGGCGGCCAGTTGTTCGTGTTCGCTGACGTCGATTCGCGCATCACCTCGGGCGACGGGGTGCACGTGATCCGGTTGCCGGAACACTACGGCATGCTGTCGCCGATACTGCACGTGGCAGCCCTGCAACTGCTGGCCTACCATACTGCACTGGCACGTGGGACCGATGTCGACAAGCCGCGTAACTTGGCCAAGTCGGTCACTGTCGAATAACTGTGTGGGCGCGGCAACCAGATATTCCCGCGCATTAACGTCGAAAACGGTTCATTAGAGTCGTGAACTCTGACCAGCGTGATCGACAGCACGTCTTTTAGTTGCAGCGCGGTCTTTGCGAAGATGGGATGTCTGGTGAGCAGAGGATTGAAAATCCTTGTGTCGGTGGTTCGATTCTGCCCCGGGCCACCAAGATTATCAAGGGCTTGCAGAGATGCAAGCCCTTTTTTCGTTCTACAATTGTTACTGGTGTTCTACAATTTCAAAGAATGGCCTAAGTCAGGTCTGCTCGACCCACTTCTGAATCGCAAAGGCACAGGATCCACATGTTCAAGTTCCAAAAGTTATCCAACTTTGGTACCAGTACGCCCGCTGTCGCCCGCACGGTTTTGCAAGCAAAGCCCATAATTGACTTTTTTCATTGCCCCGACGCGCAAAAGGAACAGGTCCTGGAAAAATTCTTCGACCTGCAACGCCACCTACTTAAGTGCGTGGAGATCAGGGAAAGCGTAGCCGCCGAAATGGCTGAGGAACGAAACCGGTTTCTCGCGCGACCACACGCGGCCCCTCAATCGCGAGGAGTAATTACACTGCCAGGTGTTGGCGACTTGCAGTCCAAAGCGGAAGGCTTCCTGCAATCGGCGAAACTGGCGATCGCTGCGACGGGTAATCTTACGCAACCCCTTTACGGCAAGGGATTCGTGCATCATTTCCACAAGTTCGAAGAATGGGCGCGCACTACTTTTGGCGATGATTGGTGAGCGACAATTATCTTGGCCGGTAGACGACAACTATCTTGGCCGGTTTGTCACCTAAAACCGGCCCGGTGCGGAAGCGAGGTTTACAGTTGTCTCATTTAGCATGGAGCTGGGGAGATGACG
>JBAQKU010000543.1:0-2759 GCA_049301315.1 Telluria sp. | reverse complement strand
CGCCGAACGCGAGCGCGAGCGCCAGCGCGACCGTCCTGCCCGATTGCTTTGGTAACTGATTCATGCTCGCCAGGCTCCTGTTAAATGCCCGGGTGCCGCACGCACAGGCTGGCAAGCTGCCTGTACGCGCCGCCCCGGGCGAACTGTGTGTCGATTACTTGGTATGACAAGCAAGGCAAACGTTACTGTTGGTATTCTGAATCCGCAGGAACGTCGCGTTGGTCGAGTGTGGATCGTGGCAGCTGGCGCATTCGACGAATGGCTGATCGCCGGCGAGCGTCGCCGTGGTGCCGTCAGGGTAGGTCACGCTCTGCCCGGTACGGGTGTACAGCGCCATGTCGGTCTTCTCGCGGGTACCGACGGTGCCGCCGGCAGAATCGACCCACCACACCTGCTTGCCGTTGAGCGTGGCCGATGGCGCCGCCGCAAAATCGACATCCTTGAACATGGTGTTGTCGTACGCGGCACCGGCCGCAGGGACGCTCACCCCGGTTTTCGGTCCGCCCGCGTACTGGATGCCGATCGGATGGTCGTTTTGCAGGTTCACGCCCAGGTTGGTCATCGCACCGCTGATCGCGCCGGTCGTCTGGTTGGCGCCGGTCCAGGTGCCCGCCAGCGCAGCCGTGCCGGAGCCTGGCGTGTTGATCATCACGTTCATTGCCTGGCCGCCGTCATGGCAGGACAGGCAAGCGAGCGAGACCGAGCCGACCGGCGCGGTGCCGCCATCCAGGCTGGAGGTACCCAGGCTGTTGTACGTGGTGTAGGTGGTGGTCTGCAAGGTCCGGTTCCACAACGGCACCTTGGTGTCGGCCGCCCCGTGAGGGGTGTGACAGAACACGCAGATCTCGGTCGTGCCGTCGAACTTGTTGTTGCCCAATCCGGTCGTGGAGCCGAGGTTGTGCTTGGTGTCCTTGATCGCTGCCAGCGCCTGCGGACTGAACATTCCCAGCCCCAGCCCCATCACGACCACCGCGCCAGCCAGGCGCGCCATCGCGCGCTGGATCCAGCGCCTGCTTACGTGTCGCAACATCCTATCCATAATAGTTCCTTCCTTTCTTTAATTGACACTGTCAAAAAAAACCGCTCATGCGAGCCCAGGTCTTCCTGTTCCGACAATCAGGTATGCAATTTCCGGGCCAGCAACGGAACTAAGCCAGGTCAAGGATCCGGGTCCGCCCCGGCCTTTTTTCGCCGCCCCGGCCGGGCCGCCTCCCAAAATCAGGAAGCGCTTCCTGTTTACTGGAAAAATCCGGCGCTGTTATTTCTTTTGGGCAACCTTAACCACGGCCACTCCTGCGTCCGCAGCCAGCTTGGCCGGCCGGTACATATCGATCTTGCGGAAATACTGGTCCACCATGTAGACGCGCCCGTCGCTGTCGGTCGCAATGCCCGAGGGCAGCATGTAGCGCGCCAGGCCATCTTTCTCGGCGCGGCTGCCCACCGACATCAGCAGCTCGCCCCCCGCATTGAAGATCTGGAAATTGCCGAAGGCGCTGTCGACCACATACACATTGCCGTCCTTGTCGATGGCCGCCTCCTTGGGGCGCGAGAACTGCCCGCCCTGCCGTCCGACGCTGCCGAACACGCTCAGGAACTTGCCGTCCGGGGCGAATACCTGGACCCTGAAATTGCCGCCGTCGACGACGTACAGATTGCCATTGGCGCCGATGGCGACGTCGCGCGGAAGGTTCATCTCGCCCGGTTCCGAGCCGCGTTTTCCGATGTCGAACTGGTGGCTGCCATCCTTGACGTCGAACACGCGCACCCGATGGTCAGGGCTGCTCACGCCGCCGGTGTCGACCACGTACACGCGGGTGCCGGCCTGGTCCACGGCAATCCCGGTCGGCCGCGTAAACCACTTGGAGCCGACCAGGGTGCGCAGGAACTTGCCGTCCATGTCATAGACCTGCACCTGCCTGGCGCTGTTGTCGACCACGTACACATTGCCCTGCCCGTCCACGTCGATCCCCATGGGGGTGACCAGCCGACCCAGCTCGTCCTCCCCGATCTTGAAAAAGCGCTGCCCGGGAATGTCGAACACGGCCACCACGCGCAGCGCGGTGTCGCTCACGTAGACGCGCCCGCGGTAGGCGGCTACGCCATACGGCTTGCCGAGCCCCTCGCCGGCACGCCCTTCGCCGGTGAGCATGCGCCGCAGCTCGGCATTCTTGCCATCCTTGACGACGTCGGCGCTGCTGTAAAGGGTGCGCTCGTAGATGAAACGGGCCTCATCCGGGGGGGCGGGAAAAACCGGAGGCGGCTGCAGCTTCGGCGCCGGGCCGTCGGCCGCGCAGCCGGCCAGCAGCAGCGCTGCGCCGAATGTAAGCACAGCGGCCAGCAGGCGGCCGGCGCTGTTCGCCTTGATGTTCATGGTGTCGATCCTCTAGGTTAACGGGCAAGCGGAAGCAAATGTCCAACGGCAAGAAACAAGCAAATAGCGTTCCAGTCGTTGGCGTGCTTTAGGCATTAAAATTGCTTGACGCATTAGTCGAGCTGTAACGGGGGTGACATTGGGTCACCCGCCAGTGCCAACCAAGTCTTCATTATGAACCGAGACCTTCTCATTGCCTGGGCGCGCAAGCTGGCGCCGCGCCGCGTGCGACGCGGCGCCTTCCTGCTGTCGTTGTGCCTGGCCGGCGGCCTGCCGCAGGCTGTTGCCGCCGCCCCGATCCGGCCCGCCGTGCTCTACCATAATTACTGTTCCGTATGCCACGGCGACAAGGGCGACGGGAAAAGCCGCGCGCAGAACAGCCTCAATC
>JBAQKU010000542.1:0-11898 GCA_049301315.1 Telluria sp. | reverse complement strand
AGATGCGCCCGGCCGACGCCTGGATGCTGGCCGTGGGCGACGACCAGATCGCGCCGGTATGCGCGCAGCTGGCCGCGGCGCGCGATCTGCGCGGGGCAATCGTATTCCACTGCAGCGGCGCCAGGTCGTCCGCCGAGCTCGACCAGGCGGCGCGCGCGGGCGCCTTCACCGCCAGCGTGCATCCGGTGCGCAGCTTCGCCGACCCGGACCAGGTCGCGCGCAGTTTTCCCGGGACCTTCTGCGGGGTGGAGGGCGACCCGCGCGCGCTCGGCATAGTGAATCCGGCGCTGGCGGCCATCGGGGCACGGGCGGTGCCGATCGACGCCGCCGCCAAGACCGTGTATCACGCGGCCTCGGTATTCGCATCCAACTATCTGGTGACGGTGCTCGATGCGGCATTGCGCGCCTATCAGGCGGCCGGGATACCCGAGGAGCTGGCGCGCGAACTGGCGCGCCCGTTGGCGACGGAAACGCTCGACAACGTGTTCCGGATCGGGACCGAGGCGGCCTTGAGCGGACCGATCGCGCGCGGCGACATGGCAACGGTGGCGCGGCAGCAGGAAGCGCTGGAACGCTGGGATGCGCCGACCGGCCAGTTGTACCGGGCGCTGACGCAAGCGACAACGGCGCTGGCGCTGCGCCGGCGCAGGAACACCGGTGTGCTCCCGTGACCCGCGGCCCGCAGCGCGATGTGCGGCTCCGGGGCGACAAAAAAGATGCATTCAAGCATCGACAAATGTCAGAATTCACAATAAGCTAGGGCGATTGAAAGAAGGAGACCAGCATGCTATTTCTAAAAACGACAAGCGTCACCAAGGCGCCGGGCATCTACGAAGTCGACGTCGCGGCCAAGCCGCCCGGCAAGACTTTCGGGATTTTTCTTGCAACCGATCCGGACAACCAGCCTGCGGCAGTGCTTGCATCGCTGGCCGAACTCGGTTTCCACAACACCTATCGCCAGGCCTACACCCACAAGGACAAGGGCAAGGTGCTCGACCTGCACTTCCAGAAGAATGGCACCGACCTGTTCCATGGATGGAAAACCGAAGAGTGCAGCGCCAACCTGGCGGCGATCGATGCGCTGTTCAGCAATATCGGCATCAAGGTCAGCCCGCGCGTCATGACCCTGGCGGAAGCCTACGCCTGAACGTGATACAGTCGCCGCAAGCATGCGGCGCCATCAAATCCCATGGAATTGTTTTCCTCAAGCAATATATTGAGGCCCATCCCGCTCGAGGATGGTGAACTGGCCTTGCTGGAACAGCTGGAGCTTAGCCTGGGCAATGCCGAGGTGCTGGCCCGCCTCATTGCCGAAACGGCATGGCGGGCCGAGCTCGTCACCGTATGGGGCAAGCAGCACCGGCAGCCGCGCCTGACCGCCTGGCACGGCGCGGCGCGCTACACGTATGCGGGCCTGACGCTCGAGCCCTTGCCGTTTACTTGCCTGCAACAGGAAATCAAGGCCGCGGTCGAGCAGGCCAGCGGGCGCCGCTTCAACAGCGTGTTGCTCAACTATTACCGCGACGAGCGCGACAGCATGGGCATGCATAGCGACGCCGAGCCTGAACTGGGGCCGGAACCGGCGATCGCCTCGGTCAGTTTTGGCGCCACGCGCACCTTTATCCTGAAGCACAAACGCAACAAGCAGACCGTGAAGCTCAATTTGACGGATGGCAGCCTGTTGCTGATGACTGGCCAGACCCAAAAGAACTGGCTGCATGGAATTAACAAAGAGGCGAAGGCGAAAGGCCCCCGGGTTAACCTTACCTTCCGCTATATCGTCTAATTCACGCCTTATCTCAGCAATTTCAGCTAAGTAATTGATGAACTTCCGGTCGGCTATTGCCGGAATCGGCGGTTTTCCGGTTACATCTCGTTACATGTCTTACCGTTTCCGCACGCACTTGCCTTTTTGACGATGTTATCTTGGCTATTCCGCGATTCGACGAATTGCGGACCAGCCCGATTATCACTTCAAAAGGATTCCGCATGAAAAAACTTATTTTTGCATTGATCGCTGGAGCGAGCGCGATGGGCGCCGCCCAGGCACAGGGCCCGTACGTGGGTGTCGGTATTGCTTCGGCTGACCGCAGCGCCAATATCGCTGGCGCCACCAATGTAAGCGGCGACGGCTACAAGGCTTCCGGCAAGGTGTTCGGCGGCTATGAGATCGACCAGCGCTGGGGCGTTGAGGCCGGTTACACCGACCAGCGCAGCGCCGATTACGGCTACACGCTCAACAACGTGCCTGGCCGCGCCGAAACGGACGGCAACTCGTTCTACATTGCCGGCAAGGCAACAGCGCCGATCAACGACCAGTTCTCGGTGTACGGCAAGCTGGGCGCCGCTCACAACAAGTCGACCCTGCGCGCCACCACGGTCTCGCTGAACCGTGACGAAAGCAAGACCGAACTGTACGGGGCACTCGGCGGCCAGTACAACCTGAGCAAGCAGGTCGCGCTCACCCTGGAATACGAACGCTATGGCAAGAGCAAGGATTTCGGCGCCAAGGCCGATGTCTGGACAGTTGCCGCGCGCTACAGCTTCTGATCGCAGAAGCTGTTGTAGCATCAAAAAGGGCCCGCGGGCCCTTTTTTGCGTCCGGGCGAGGCCGGGCCTGCCGCCGCCTCAGTGCGGCGCCTGGCCGGGGCGGGGATGCTGCGGCGCCAGCGCCGGATACACATGCTCGCCGGGAGCCGTGAAACCGGCTGCCAGGAAACGGTGCAGCGATGACCAGGGCCACTCCTGCACATGCGTGCACAGGCCGTGGCGCAGCGGGTTCATGTGGACGTAATCGACCAGTGCCCGGTACTCCGCGTCGTCCGCGATGGCGTGGTCCTGGTAATGGCGGGCCCAGATGGCGCTGTCGGCGTGCGCCGCATTCGACTTGCGCAACGCTTTCGAGAAAGCGATCTTGACCGCGCGCCAGCGCGTGGCGCAATCGTCGTCGCCGGGCGGCAAGGTCCAGATCGAGTGGGCATGATCGGGCAGCACCACCCAGGCATCGACATGGAAGGGTTTCCTGGTGCGCGCCTGGCGGATTGCCTCGCCGAATGCGGAGATATGGTCGGTCAGCAGCGAGCTGCCGGGAGCGAGCAGGCGCACAGTGAAGAAAAACGTCCCCCCCGGGACCCGATTGTTGCGGTAGTCGTTCATTTAGGGCCAGTGTGCCGAGTTCAGGCATAACTCCATATCGATTAGCGCAAAAGAGCGCCTCACAAGCGATCTCAACATTATCAAATTTTACACAGAGATATATTTCCGTGACGTACGGTTGAACTGGCAGCGCGCATAAAAAAAGCTCCCCTGCGAAGGGGAGCTTTTCGATGGCGGCCGGACCCGCCTGCGCTCAGACCGTCAACGGCTTGTAGCGGATCCGTTTCGGCTTGGCGCCTTCTTCGCCCAGGCGCTTCTTCTTGTCGGCCTCGTATTCCTGGTAGTTTCCGTCGAAGAAGCTCACTTGCGAGTTGCCTTCGAAGGCGAGGATATGGGTCGCGATGCGGTCGAGGAACCAGCGATCGTGCGAGATCACCATCACGCTGCCGGCGAACTCGAGCAGCGCGTCTTCCAGCGCGCGCAAGGTTTCCACGTCGAGGTCGTTGGACGGTTCGTCCAGCAGCAGCACGTTGCCGCCCATCAGCAGCGTCTTGGCCAGGTGCAGGCGCCCGCGTTCGCCGCCGGACAGGTTGCCGACGATCTTCTGCTGGTCCGAGCCCTTGAAGTTGAAGCGGCCCAGGTAGGCGCGCGAAGGCATCTCGAAGCGGCCCACCGACAGGATGTCGGCGCCGCCGGTGACGTCTTCGAACACGCTCTTGTTGTCGGCCAGGCTGTCGCGGTTCTGGTCGACGATCGAGACCTTGGCGGTCTGGCCGATCACCACTTCGCCGCTGTCGGGCAGCTCTTTACCGGTAATCATCTTGAACAGGGTCGACTTGCCGGCCCCGTTCGGTCCGATGATGCCGACGATGGCGCCGGGCGGGATGGTGAACGAGAGATTGTCGATCAGCAGGCGGTCGCCAAAGGCCTTGGACACGTTCTTGAATTCGATCACCTCGTTACCCAGGCGTTCGGCCACGGGGATGAAGATCTCCTGGGTCTCGTTGCGCTTCTGGTATTCGTGCTCGGACAGCTCGTTGAAGCGCGCCAGGCGCGCCTTGCTCTTGGCCTGGCGCCCCTTCGGATTCTGGCGCACCCATTCGAGTTCCTTGGCGATGGTTTTCTGGCGCGACGATTCGGTCGCCTCTTCCTGCTTGAGGCGGTTGCCCTTCTGCTCGAGCCAGGAGCTGTAGTTGCCTTTCCACGGAATGCCGTGGCCGCGGTCCAGTTCCAGGATCCACTCGGCGGCGTTGTCGAGGAAGTAGCGATCGTGGGTGATGCCGACCACGGTGCCGGGGAAGCGCAGCAGGAATTGTTCGAGCCAGTCGACCGATTCGGCGTCCAGGTGGTTGGTCGGTTCGTCCAGCAGCAGCATGTCCGGTTTCGACAGCAGCAGGCGGCACAGCGCCACGCGGCGCTTCTCGCCGCCCGACAGGATGCCGATCCTGGCATCCCACGGCGGCAGGCGCAGCGCGTCGGCCGCCATTTCCAGCTGCAGGTTCAGGTTGCCGCCGTCGGAGGTGGAGATGATCGCTTCCAGGCGCGCCTGCTCGGTGGCGAGCGCGTCGAAGTCCGCGTCCTCTTCGGCGTAGGCCGCGTACACCGCTTCCAGCTTGGCTTGCGCCTCGAACACTTCACCGAGGCCCGACTCGACCACCTGGCGCACCGTCTGCTCGGGGTCGAGCTGCGGTTCCTGCGGCAGGTAGCCGATGTTCAGGCCCGGCATCGGCACCGCCTCGCCCTGGATATCGGTGTCGATGCCGGCCATGATCTTGAGCAGCGTGGACTTGCCCGAGCCGTTCAGGCCCAGCACGCCGATCTTGGCGCCCGGGAAAAAAGACAGCGATATATCCTTCAGGATCTGGCGCTTGGGCGGAACGATTTTGCCCACGCGGTTCATGGTATAGACGTAATTTGCCATTGCGGTTTCTCAGGTATGGAACGAAAGGTCAACAGGATACAATACTTGGGGCACCGGCAGCTTCCCCGCATGGTCTTATTTGCGGCGCCACAGGCCTTCGGCGGCGTACAGCGCCAGCGCGCTCCAGATCAGCAGGAAGCCGGCCAGGCGCGCCTGGGTGACCACTTCCTGGAACAGGAACACGCCCAGCGCGAACTGGATCGTGGGGCCGATGTATTGCAGCAGCCCCAGCACCGTGAGCGGAATGCGGCGCGCGCCGGCCGCAAACAGCAGCAGCGGAATCGCGGTGATCGGTCCGGCCGCCACCAGCAGCGAGCGCGTCAGGTCGGAATCGGTATTGATGAACGTGTTGGCGCCATTCACGCTCAGCCACACGAGGTAGCCCAGCGCAAACGGGAACAGCAGCATGGTTTCGAACGACAGGCCTTCGAGCGCGCCCAGCGCGGCGGTCTTGCGCATCAGCCCGTAGGCGCCGAAGGAGCCGGCCAGCGCCAGCGCGATCCAGGGCATGCGCCCGGCATCCCAGGCCAGCCACGCCACGCCGCAGGCGGCCAGCCCGAGCACCAGCCATTGTCCGGTGCGCAGGCGTTCCTTGAGCACCACGTAGCCGAGCATGACGTTGACCATCGGGTTGATGAAGTAGCCCAGGCTCGCTTCGATCACGTGGCCGTTGTTGACGGCCCAGATGTAGAGCAGCCAGTTGCCGCTCAGCAGGACGGAACTGACGCCGAAGCTGGCCATCACGCGTGGCTGGCTCATCAGGGGAACCAGCCATTTCCACTGGCGCCGCACGGTCATGACGATCGCGAGGAACAGCACCGACCACAGCACGCGGTGCGCCAGCACCTGGGTCGGCGACACATCGTGCAGTGCGAAGAAATAAAGGGGAAACAGCCCCCAGCACAGAAATGCCAGGGCCGCGTACACGATGCCGGTGCGCATGGGGGACAATCAAAAAATTCGTTAGGCCAACATTATGCTTGAATCGGCCCGGCCCCGCTGATGCCCCCCGGAAATGCGCCTGCTGGCCGAGCCCTGCGCGAGCTGCCCGGACAGGGGAAAAACGCGCCGTCCGAGCGCTGGCGCAAGCCAAACGGACGCGCTTGCAATTTGCCCCGGGATGGCATATTGTGCAACGCACCAGAACAACAATATGGTGCATCCTTGACCTCGCAACCCCAAAAAAGCAGCCTGGTCGCCCTGACCTTGGCGGCAGTTGGCATCGTCTATGGCGATATCGGCACCAGCCCCCTCTACACCCTCAAGACGATTTTCGCACCCGAACACGGGCTGGTGCTCAATACCCCCAACCTGCTGGGCGTGATCTCCCTGATCTTCTGGGGCCTGACGATGATCGTCTCGCTCAAATACGTCACGCTGGTGCTGCGCGCGGATAACCGCGGCGAGGGCGGAATCATGGCCCTGATGGCGCTGGCCCTCAATTCGGTCAGCAAGCTCTCCGTCTGGCACTACCCCCTGATGATGATCGGCGTGTTCGGCGCCACCATGTTTTACGGCGACAGCGTCATCACGCCCGCGATCTCGGTGCTCGGTGCGATGGAAGGCCTGGAAGTGGCGACGCCGGCGTTCAGCCCGTATGTGGTCCCGCTCTCGATCGTGATCCTGGTTGGCCTGTACTCGGTGCAGCGGCGCGGCACCGCCGGCATCGGGCGCTGGTTCGGTCCGGTGATGCTGGTGTGGTTTGCCGCGCTGGCCGTGATGGGCGTCATCAATATCATCGCCGCGCCCCGGATCCTGGCCGCGCTCAATCCCCTGCACGCGTTCAGCTTCATGCTCGAGAACCGCTTCACGGCCTTCGTCGCGCTGGGCGCCGTGGTGCTGGCCTTCACCGGGGCCGAGGCGCTGTACGCCGACATGGGCCATTTCGGCAAGAAGCCGATCCGCGCGGCCTGGTTCATGATCACCTTCCCGGCGCTGGCGCTCAATTACATGGGGCAGGGCGCGCTGCTGATCGCGCGCCCCGAGGCGGTCTCCAATCCCTTCTTCCATCAACTTGGCAGCTGGAGCATTTATCCGCTTGTGCTGCTCTCGACCATGGCTGCGGTGATTGCCTCGCAGGCCACCATTTCGGGCACCTTCTCGATGACCAAGCAGGCGATCGCACTCGGCCTGTTGCCGCGCATGCGCGTGCTGCATACTTCCGCCAGCGAGATCGGGCAGATCTACATCCCGGCGGTCAACTGGCTGCAGCTGATCGTGGTGCTGATCGCCGTCATCAGCTTCGGCTCGTCCGACAAACTGGCCGGCGCCTACGGCATTGCGGTCACGGCCACCATGCTGGCCACCACCATCCTCACTTTCTTCGTGACGCGCTACCGCTGGCACCTGCCGCTGGCGGTGTGCATCGGCGCGACCGGCTTCTTCCTCGCGATCGACATCATGCTGTTCTCGGCCAGCACGCTCAAGCTGTTCCACGGCGGCTGGTTCCCGCTGCTGCTCGGCGCGGTCCTGTTTACCGTCATGCTGACCTGGAGAAGCGGGCGTGAACTGGTGTACCAGAACCTCGAAAAGCACGCGATTCCGCTCGACGACTTCCTGCAGTCGCTGTTCGTCGGTCCGCCGGTACGCGTGATGGGCACCGCCATCTTCCTGCGCGGCGAGGCCGACGGCGTGCCGCACGCGCTGCTGCACAACCTGTCGCACAACAAGGTGCTGCACGAACGCGTTGCGTTCCTGACGGTGCACATCCGCGAGGAGCCGTGGGTGCCGCCATCGGAGCAGGTGAGGGTGGTCGAGCTTGGCCACAACTGTTTCCAGGTCAACATCTATTACGGCTTCAAGGACGAGCCGGATATTCCGCTGGCGCTGGCGCAGTGCGGACAATACGGCCTGCCGGTCGAGATGATGGAAACTTCGTTCTTCATCGCGCGCCAGACCGTGATCTCGACCCCGGGAACCGGCATGGCGCCGTGGCGCGAACAGCTGTTCGTGACCATGTCGCGCAATGCGCGCGGCGCCGCGGACTACTACCAGATTCCTGCCAACCGGGTGATCGAGCTCGGTACCCAGGTGGAAATCTGAATCCGGATCGGTGAGCCTGCGCCACGCGCTCTGGCCGTACCGCCTTGTGCGCCACGCGCACAAGGCGGTGCCGATTATGCGTTTGCATGGTGGGGGCGATTCATCTATATTGCCTCTAGCTCATCGAGGCTGGCCGCTTCCACATCGTCGTCTGCACCTGCAAGGAATGCGATATCGGAACGCGTCGCGATGATTCTTAGTCAAAAAGCATTCGAAGGAATAGACATGAAACCGACCGCCTCGCTTGTTCGGGTCACGCCCTTGCCGGCATTTTTGCCTTGTCCCGGGCCGACAACATGAGTCTGCTCCCCGACATCAAGGTGCTCGATCTGACGCGCGTGCTGGCCGGGCCGTGGTGCACGCAAATCCTGGCCGACTACGGCGCTACCGTCATCAAGATCGAAAAGCCGGGCGTCGGCGACGACACGCGTCACTGGGGGCCGCCGTATGCCAAGGATGCCGACGGCAACCTGACCAGCGAGGCCGCATATTATCTGTCGGCCAACCGCGGCAAGCAATCGGTCACCCTCGATTTTTCCCGGCCGGAGGGCGCGGCGCTGCTGCGCAGGATGGTCGAGCAGGCCGATGTGTTGATTGAAAATTACAAGGTGGGCAGCCTGAAGAAATACGGGCTCGATTACGAAGCGCTGGCGCAGCTCAATCCGCGCCTGATTTATTGCTCGGTTACCGGTTTCGGCCAGAGCGGCCCGTATGCGTCGCGGCCGGGTTACGATTTCGCGATCCAGGCCGTCGGCGGCTTGATGAGCATCACCGGCGAGCGCGATGGCTTGCCCGGCGCCGGCCCGCAGAAAGTCGGCGTCGCGGTGGTCGACTTGACCACCGGCATGTACGCCTGCACCGCGATCCTGGCCGCCCTGGCCAATCGCGAACGCACCGGCCTGGGCCGTTATATCGATGTCGCCTTGCTCGATGTGCAGGTGGCCATGCTGGCCAATGCCGGCATGAATTATCTGGTCAGTGAAACCGTGCCCAAGCGCTGGGGCAATGCGCACGCGAACATTGTCCCGTATCAGGCGTTCCAGACCGGCGAAGGGGACATCGTGGTGGCGGTAGGTAACGACAGCCAGTTTGCCAGCTTTTGCCGGGTCCTCGGCCGGCCCGAGTGGAGCCGGGACCAGCGTTTCGCGAGCAATCCGGCGCGCGTCAAGCACCGCGAGCTGCTGGTGTCGATGATTGGCGCGTGCCTGAAAGACCGGCGCGGGCCTGAACTGGCCGAAGCGCTGGAAGCGGCCGGCGTTCCTTGCGGCCCGATCAACGACCTGGCGCAGGTATTCGCCGATCCGCAGGTGCAGGCGCGCGCCATGCGGGTCGATGTAGCGCATCCGAGCGCCGGCAGCGTGCCGCAAGTACGCCATCCGGTGCGCTTTTCGGGCGACGCCACCGCGCCCATGCTGGCCCCGCCGACGCTGGGACAGCATACCGACGCTGTGCTGGCCAGCATGCTCGGCTTGACGCCGCAGGACATCTCCGCCCTGCGCGAACAAGGGCTGGTCTGACGCCGGCGCACGCTGCCCCGCCTGCGCGGGAATGACGGAGGCAATGCGCTTAGTCGGGGGCGGACGCCAGCCCCAAGCTCTGGAAATAGAAAGTCGCACCGCCCAGCTGAGGGGGCGAATCGTAGCGCTGCACGGCGATTCGCTCGAACGCGACCGGGGTGCTGAAGGCGGGGCCGTCGTACACGAAGGTATGGAACTCGCCATTCTCGCCGCAGGCGTCCACGCCCTCGGGCAACTCGGCCAGGAAGGCGGCGTCGAATTCGCGCCCGCAAAATTGCGGCCCCAGGTAGGTTCCGTTCACGCACACCACCACCGCCTTGAAGCCGGCCGCGAGGAATTCGTCGACCAGCGCGCGGCGTGCTTCCAGCCATAGCGGCAAGCTGGCCTGCAGTCCGGCGCTGGCGCACACTTTCTCTTCCCACTCGCGGTGCGGCACCAGGTCGATGTCGCCGAAGATGGCGTGCGTGATGCCGCGCTCCCTGGCCGCACGCAATACCCCGATGAATTTTTCTTCGTAGCTGGTCCAGCTGGTGTCGTAGAACTCGAGCGGCGCGCCGATGCTGGCCGCCTGCGCCGCCAGCAGCGCGGGCGGCACGCCGTGCGAGCGCGACTTCTCTCCGTGTTCGTCCATCGCCGTGATCAGCAGGCGGATATTGCTGCCGGCGCTGCGCGCGCGCCATAGTGCAAGGCAGGAATCCTTGCCGCCGCTCCAGGACACCAGTGCCTGTGGCGCGCGCGCGCCGCCGGTTTGTTCGCTTGCTTCGCTTATGGACATACTCTTAGGCCCTCTGTCAGGAAACGCCGATTATCGGCTAACGCACCCTTAAGCTCAACCAAAAGGCGCGCCACGGGTGATCTGGCGCACGCGCGCACCTGGCGCTTGCGCCTATTGTTGCAGCTGGCGCCGCTTTCAGGCGAGGCTTCAGATCGAAAGGATTGACCATGCATTTACGCACAACAATATCGATGTTCCCGCTCCTGTCGCTGCTCTGCGCGCCGCTGGCGCACGCCGGCCCTGCCTATTCGGTCACGCCGTTACCGGCGGGTACCTTTGCGCGCGACATCAATCAGGGCGGACAGATGGTCGGGGAAATGGCGGTTGAAGGCACGGCGCACGCCTACCTGTGGTCGGGCGGCGTCCCGCTCGACCTGGGCACCCTGGGCGGGCGCAGCAGTATTGCGCGTGCAGTCAATGGCGCGGGCCAGGTGGCCGGGTACTCGGAATTGAATGATGACGTGCTGCACGCGTTCAGGTACGCGGGCGGCAGAATGCTCGACCTCGGCACGCTCGGCGGCGCGGCCAGCTTCGGACTGGGCATCAATTCGGCCGGCACGGTGGTGGGCCAGTCCAGCACGGGCGCCAACGAGATCCACGCCTTCCTCTACAGCGATGGCGCCATGACCGACATCGGCACGCTGGGCGGCAGTTTTTCGTCGGCCAGCGCGATCAATGACGCCGGCCAGGTGGTTGGCGAAGCCTCGCTGCCGGGCGATTCGCTGATCCCGGACGTGCACGCCTTCCTGTACCTTAATGGCGTGATGACGG
This sequence comes from Telluria sp., assembly GCA_049301315.1. GTDB lineage: Bacteria > Pseudomonadota > Gammaproteobacteria > Burkholderiales > Burkholderiaceae_D > JBAQKU01. The sequence continues at coordinate 776 of JBAQKU010000542.1, read as the reverse complement.
ACCTTGGCACGCTGGGCGGCCGGCTGAGCGGCGCCGCCGACGTCAACGAGTGCGGCCAGGTGGTCGGCTACGCATATACCAGCGCCAGCACCGAGCGCGCGTTCCTGTACAGCGATGGCGCCATGCGCGACCTGGGCACCTTCGGCGGCAGGCGCAGCTTCGCGTTCGGCATCAACAGCCTCGGGCAGGTGGTCGGGACGGCCGACGTCGAGGGCGACCTCGAGCGGCACGCCTTCCTGTATTCCGACGGCGCGCTGATGGACCTGAATGCCTTGATCGACCCGGCCCTGGGCTGGACCCTGATCGAGGCCGCCGGCATCAACGACGCCCAGCAAATTGCCGCGCTCGGTTGCAAGGGAGACATATGCCACGCCCTGCGCCTTGACCTGATCGGCGCGATACCGGAGCCGAAAACCGGCGCCATGCTGCTGGCCGGGCTGGCGCTGCTCGGCTTTGCCCGAAGGGTCAAGGTGAAGTAATCGGCGAACCACCGGCGTTGGAAGATCGGTGTGTGGCGCCGGACGGGAGCAGCATCTCGACGTGCATGATGCCGTCCTCGTCATACGGTTCGGAGGTGGTGGCGAAGCCGAAGCCGGCGTAAAAGCGTTCCAGGTAGCGCTGGGCGCCGATGCGGATGCGCTGGCCCGGATACTGCCGCTGCGCGTATGCGATCCCCTGCGCCAGCAGCGCGCGCCCGATGCCGCGTGCGCGCGCCTCGGGCGCGCTGAGCACGCGTCCCAGCGACATCTCGGGATACTTCGCGCCCGGCGCCAGGC
>JBAQKU010000541.1:0-12659 GCA_049301315.1 Telluria sp. | reverse complement strand
GGCCACGGCCACGCGCGCGCCTGCCGTGCGCGCAATGTCGGCCCGGGCGGCCCAGCTGCATGCGAACCGCGTATGAAACGGGGCGAGCGGGTCGAATGCAGCCTTGCACAAGGAGGCGCCGGCGGCGATGGTGCCGAGCATGCGCAGGCCGATGCTTCCGCCGGCGCCCGCCGCCAGCCAGTCGGTCGCGCTCAGTTTGGCGAAGTTGCCTTGATAATTCTGGGTCACGTCGCTGGCCGCATTGAAGGCATTGAGCATGAAGCTGGCCCGGAAGGGCTCGCCCATGTAGGTGAAGCTGGAGGAGCAGGCAGCGAGCGCGCTCCGGTTGACGATCTGCGCACTGTCGGCGCGGAAGTGATGCGGCACGAAGCGCCCGATATTCGGGCTCATCGCGCCGGTGACGTCGCCCGCGCCGAGGTAGTCGCCGTCGGCCACGCTCGGCGTCAGGTTGATGATGCCGACATCGCCCCAGCTGAAGTTGGAGCCGCTGGCAACCCCGCCGCTGAAGGTGCCGAAACCGCCCATCAGTTCGGGCAGGTTGACCATCTCGGGAAAAGTGGCCGTATCGGCGCTCACGCTCAGCCGCACCGACTCCTTTTCCACCCCGGCGCTGACCATCTCCCTGCCGTAGTTGGGGGTGGTGGCGCCAGCCGCAGTGGTGGCCCTGACGCTCATGCCGAACGGCGAACCGGCAGGCGCGAACAGCGGCCCGCTCGCCGAGGCCGCTTGCGGATTGGCCGTCGCGCCGTACGCAATTGCGCTCAGCTCGAAACCGTAGGGCTTGACCACGAAGGCGTTCGAGGCGCCCGTCAGGGTCGCGTTGTTGATGGTGTCGCGCGCGTGTAGTGTGACCTTGCCCGCATCACGGTAGTTAAAGACAAACGGGGCGTTGCCGTTCGCATCGAAGTTCAGGGTAACGGCAGAGTAACTGCCGACCGCGGCGGCGTCGTTGGGCGCGATCGGGGTCGACGTGGCGCCGCTGACGATGTTCATCAGGCTGCCCGATGAACAGGTATCCGGGTTGTTGCACTGGTAGGCGAGTTCGACCGACTGGGCCCCGGCCAGCGCGGCGGCACAGGAATTGCCCCCGCTTTTCAAGGCACGCAGGACATAGGTCGGCGAGGCAACACCTGCGACGTGGTCCAGGATCGGGGCGGCCAGCCCGCCCGCGCTGGTGGTGAAGATCAGCCCGCTTTTCTGGAAAGTGGAGCTGCAGCTGTTGCTCACCACGCAACTTGCTCCGTCCGGACAGCAAACGCGCGGATTGGCGGCGAGCGTTTGCTCCCCTGACAAATTGACCGTGACCGTGCTGCCGCCGCCTGCGTTCGGATAGCTGACGGTGGTGCTGGCCACGCCGTCGCCGTCGAAGGTGACGGTACTTGCGGCCAGCACCGCGCCGCCGCTCGGTATCGACAGGGTCGCCTGCGTGCCCATCGCCGCCGGGAAGGGGTTGGTGCAGGGACTGCTCGAGTCGGCGCAGGCGGTCACGGTGACGCTGGTCGGCATGCAGCTAATGCTGTTGCTGGGCATGGACATCTGGTAATGGTGGAGCGCCCCGCAGGTATGGCTGGTCTGCATCAATTGCCCGATCTCGGAGGCCGACAGCACGCCGGCATAGATATAGATCTCGTCCAGGTCGCCGTCGGCCGAATTATCGCTGCCCTGGCTCGGCACGCTGCTGCTGGAGCGGTTGTCGCCGAAGTACAGGTTGAGGTAGGCATTGCCGCCCGAGGGCCAGCTGCCGCTGCTGGTCTGGCTCACGCCCGCGGGCGGCACCGACTGCACGCCGTCGACATACACCTGCATCGCGCTCTGGCCGCTTCCTGCCGCGATCGACCAGGTGACCGCAATATGGTGCCAGCTGCCGGCGGCGTGGGTGAAGGCGCCGCTCACGGCGGTCGGGATGGCGCTGGCCGAATCGGTCATGCTGAACTGCAAGGCTCCAGTGCCAGTGCGCATCAGGTGGAAAGGATAGGTGGACACCGCGCCGGTGGCGTCGAACAGCATGCGCTCGGTGCCGTCATTCCAGTTCGCGTTGCTCTTGTACCAGAATGCAATGGTGCCCGCCAGGCCCATGTCCGACGGTTTGACCGGCACGCTCACCGCGCTCTGGCTGGCCAGGTCGGTGTTGAAAGGAATGCGCGCCACCCGGCAGCCGGCCACCGGATTGGTCGACAGCGCGGTATTGGCGGCGCCGACGCGAACACCGTGGCGGGCGTTGCCGGAAGCATCCTTGACCTCGCCCGCGGCGCCGTTCCAGGCCAGCTCGTCCATTTTGTACCATGCCCGTTGTCCGCCCACGGCAATCGTGTACGCGTCGCTGGCCGTATTGTTGGCGAGATTGGTTTCGTAGCCGGTTCCGGTCACCGTCGCGCTGTTCACGTAGGGACCGGAGGCGTCGCCCGCCACCATCGCGGTCAGCACCAGCGGGCTGGCGCTGGCGAGGCTGTCCAGCGGACTGGCGTAGCTGCAACTGACGAGCTGGCCGGAAGCCGAACAGCTCCAGCCGCTGCCGCTGGCCGACATGAAGCCGAGGCCGGCAGGCAGGGTGTCGGTGAGCGTGACCGGGCCCGGCTCGCTGGCCTGGCCGCCATTGCTGAGCGAGAGTGTATAGCTGACGCTCTGCCCCGGAATCAGGGTCGCGCTGCGCGCCATGGTCAGCGCCAGGTCGGTCGCCAGCACAGCGTTGCTGGCGACCGCCGTATTGTTGGCCGAGGTGTTGTCGAAGCCGATGCCGCTGACCGTTGCCGTGTTGCTGATGGTGCCAGTGGCCGTCGGGCTCAGGGTGGCGGTGAGCGTCAGCGTGCTGGCGGTGGCGCCGTTGGAGAGCGGGCTGCTGTTCGAGCACGTCACGGTTTGTCCCGTCGCCGTGCAACTCCAGCCGGTGCCTGCCGCCGAGACCAGGGTCAGGCTGGCCGGCAAGGTATCGGTGACGGTAATCGGGCCCGGTTCCGCGTTCGGGCCGTTATTCTTGACGCTGAGCGTGTAGCTGACGTCGGTGCCGCGCGCAAACGTGGACACCGACACATTGGTAAGCGCCAGGTCGGCCACCGGCACGTTCGGCACTGCAACGACCTCGACGTTGAGCAGCACCATATCGTCGCCCGAGGAATACACCGTGGTCGCGCTGGTCTGGCCTGCCTGGATGGTGGGAGCGCCTACCGTGTAGCCGTCGAAGTCGATGCCATAGGATCGGTTGTCGCCGTTCAAGGTGCTGTTCGAATTGAACTGGTTGCCGGCGGGATTTTCCACGTCGGTCAGCTCGGTGCCGTTGAAACTCAGGCTTTCCGCAGGCCCGGAAAGCTCGTCGTCGCCCTCCCAGGTCAGGTGGGCGACGCGGCCGGTCGCGCTGCCGATCGGAGTCGGAATCTCGAAATTGCCCACGTTAAGCGTGACCGAACTGTTTTGGATAGGCTGCAAACCCTCATACACATTCAGGACCCGGAACGGCTGGCTGATGCTCGAATAGATGACCAGCAGCGACCAGCCGCCCATGACGCGCTGCACGCCGCAGTGGGCCAGGCCACTGTCGACGGTCAGGTCGGTGACCGTGTAGTTGCCGTTGCGCTTTGCGATCACATCGGTGGTGACGTCGACGGCGGCCGCAAAGTAATCCAGCCCGGTCGAGGACGACATCCACTGGCGGGTGGCGCTGCGCGCCACTCCCTCGAAGGTCACGGTGTAGTCGGGGGAACCCGAACCGGCCCAGTACAGGTAGGCGGCCAGCACGGTCCCGTTCGAGGGAATGCCCGACAGCTGCGCGCTCAGGTTGCGCGTGTCGGGCAGCACCGAACACGGGTCGGAGGCGGTGCTCTTGTTGCGTATGGTCTGCTGGGTGCCGACGAAATTGACGTTGCCGGCAAAGCTCTTGTAGAACGCCAGGGGCGTGTCGGCATGGGCGTTGATGCATGCCATCAAGCAGCCCAGGCAGATGGTGATCATCCTGATCCAGCGGCTAGCTGCGTTCAAGGTCCATTCCTTCCATGTGATCTGCTGCGTGTCATCTTGATTATATTCAACCTGTGCCAGCCGGCACGTCTAAAACTCGACCTGCAACTGGCGCTGCACGTAATCGGCGCCGGCGGGAGCCGGGTTCGGACAGCCGCCCGGCCCCGCTTCGGTGCAGGCGGTGGAGGTGACCTGCCAGCGCTCGAGCGCGGACGAATAGTTCAGGCTGAAGGTGCCCGTGACGGTCGCCGCATTGGTCAAGGTCACGTAGGTGTCGGAAACGGCGGCAATGCGGGTGCCGGCCGCGATGCCGGTGCCGGACACCCGCATTCCTTCCACCAGCACGCCGGTGTCGGCGATCGCGGTCACGTCCGCGGACCCGGCCTGCAGCGTGCCTTGCACGGCGCCAGGCGAGGCGCCCGTCCCGCTGGCGGGCGTAGGGGTCGCCACGCACGCGACGGTGACGGCAAATCCAGCCAGGGTGGGTGCCGTGGCCGGCATCGCAAGCTGGATCGACGGCTGGCACGAATTGAGGCGCAACTGCTGGAACAGGCCCCACTCGATACCGGCGCGAGCGGCCTGGTAGGCGCGCGCGCCGCGCTCGTCCATCGAGGAGCTGGCCTGCTGGCGCGTGAGCAGCCCGACCATGGCCACGCCCAGGGCCGACAGCACCACCACCAGGAAGATCGCAGTGACCAGGCTCACGCCGCGCTGCCCGCGCGCCGGCGCCGCGCACCGTCTCGCGCGCCGGCTCATGGCGTATTGTCCACGTGGACCTGTTGCGACAGCGTCACCACTTCCGTGGTGCCGGGCATCTGCAGCGTCAGCGTCAGGCCGACCAGGGCGCTGCGCGCGTTGGCCAGTCCGTAGGCGGGCTGGGTGTAGTCGAAGGTACATGCGACCACGTTTTTCGTGACGATGGCGGTACTTAGCGCGGGTCCGGCCGGCGGGTCGCCCTGGAGCTGCGATATCGGATAGTTCGCGTAACGCACCAGCTGGCCCGTTCCTCCGGCGCCGGGTGTGCACACGTAGCTGACCGGGCCTGAAATGACCTGGAACCGGCTGGTTGGGGAGGCAAGCGCCGGATCCTGGGCGGCAAACGGATTGCTGGCGAGCGTGATTTTCTGGCCGCTCACGTCCGCGATCGCCGCACGGTTGCACGCGACGCTGCAATCGTAGGCATCGCCCGGGGCCATGCCCTCGCCCAGGTTGTAGACCACGAGCCAATAGCCCGCCAGGATTTGCTGGCGGCCGCCAGGCATGGCGCCGATCACGTCGAACCCGAGGTCGGCCGGATCGGTGAAACTGAGGAAATCGCCCGCCACCGGATCGTCGGCGGCCCAGTAGCGTCCGCCCGTGATCGCGGGCAGGAACTCGAGTGCGCGCGCGCTCGCATCGACCCGCACGCTGTTGGGCAGGGCCAACCGGATCTCGCGCGCCATGCGGCGCAGCGCGAGGTCGGCGGCGTCGGTCAGCTGGGCCCGGTTGGCGCTGTCGACATAGGCCTGCACCGGCGTTTTAAGGAATACCGCCACCATGCCGGCAAGAATGCCGGTGATGACCATGACCACGATCATCTCGACCAGCGTGAAACCGCGTTGGCTCGCTTCAGTTCGGCGCATATCGGACCCGATACCCTTCCAGCACGACGCTGTCGGTGCTGCCATAGAAAACTTCGACCCTGATGCGCAGCACATCGGCGTCCGCGGGGGCCGGGCCGGAAGCGATACCGCCCAAGGCTTCCGGAACGATGGTCAGGGTGGCCCGGTAGGCGCCGGCCCGGCCCGCATCGAGCGTGACCGGGGCCAGGTTGGCGTCGGCCAGCACGCCGCCCGCCTTGAAGCTCTCCTGCGCAAGGTTATACTGGGAAACGTAATCGTTCACATTATCGAAGGGCCGCGCTTCACCGGCCACGCTGCCGACATCTTCCAGCGTGAGCGCGCAGCCGGCGGCGCCCACGAAGGCCCCGGTAGCCGTTTCCGCCCGTGTGTCGTCGGGGTCGCAGTACGTGAAGCGCGCCAGTTCCACTTCTTCAAGCAGACTCTCCGCAATCGATAGAGCTTGTTTGCGGGCAAGCGGATCGGCGCTGAACCTGCTGCCCAGGCCGAACAGCTGCACGACCCCGAGCACGGCAATGCTCACGATCACGATAAACGCGATCAGCTCGACCAGCGAGAGGCCCTGCTGGCGCGCGCCTGCCCGCCTAAAAGACATACCCGGTCTCGGCCGTGACGGTGACATTGCGGGTGACGCCCGGGGTTGTCACCGGCAGCACCAGGCCGGTGAAGGTGGACACCAGGCCGTTGACCGGATCGCCCGAGGCAAACGGCTTGCCCAGCGCGTCGAAATAGAAGCCGATGGCCGGGGTGGCGCCGAGGACGACGTCGGACGGCACGCCTTCGCAGGCCCAGCTTGAAGCGCCCGCGCAGTTGTTCAATGTGGCGCTCGTAGCGCTGTTGCTGCCGCCGGGCGGCGCGACGCGCTCAGCTGGCGGGCAGCTTGGGGAATTGGCGAAACAGAGCGCGACGCCGGTGGCGTTGAGGCTCACATAGACCGGGCGGTTCTGGGCGATCGCCACCTTTTGTCCGTAACGCAGCATCGATTTGAGCTCGCTGGCGAAGGCATCCGCATCGAAGGCGCCGCGATCGAAAAAACGGGCGCCGGCCAGCGCGCCCAGGATGCCGACCACGACCATGACGGCGATCAGTTCCACCAGCGTGAAACCGCGGGTACCACGCATCCCAGCATGACCGGTCACGATGTTCGGCTACCGACGATCGTTTCCAGCCGTAGACCCGGGCAATTATTGCTGATTAATCGCAATCGGTCGCAGCAGGCGCGGCACTGATCACAGGCGGGGTGTTCAGCCCGGTCGGCTCGGTATAGCTGATGAAACAGGTCACCGCGGTCGTCGTGCCGGTCAGCCCGATCGGGTAAATCACCAGACTGTGCGCAGGGACCGCAGGGGTGTTCGTCCCGGCGGCCACCAGTGTCGCCGTCACGTTCGAGATCCTGGCGTAGTCGGTAGCGACGAGGCCGGCGGCATTGGCGAAAGGTTCGTCGGCCAGCGGATAGCCGGAAAGAACCGCCGTTGCGTAGGTGATCGTCGCGCCCTCGACGTCAACAGTCGTGAGCGGCGTACCTGTGTTGCTGGCCAGATACCGTCCATGCGCCATCGCCGACGTGGCGTTCAGCGACGCCCTCGCGGCCGCCAGGCTTGCGACACGCGCATCGGCGCCCAGGTTGGCGAACCTCGGCAGCGCGGTGGCGGCCAAGATACCCAGGATGACGATCACGACGATCAGCTCGATCAGCGTGAAGCCGGCCTGCGCGCTTTTGCCGTTGGTGTTGAATTTGTTCATTGAAATCTCCAGATCTTATAAAAGGTGTCGCAGTGCCAGAAGCCCGGCAACTTACTGATTTACGGCAGCCATCTCTATTTCTTGATCCAAGGCAACCTCGCCGCCACTGCGAGCGAATCCTGACACCATGGTCGCATTCGGGAACAAGTTGCGCAATTTTACATTGAATTTCAGCAATTTAGATTGCTTTCCTCCCGCTAATTTTCTCGAATTTGGCAAATACACCAAGGTGCGGTCCTGGCGGTCAAAGTACCAGTTTCCATCAGGAATCTTTCGTGTGTCTGGAGCATAATATTCCCCGGCGTAATTTGCTGGCGCCTCGACCAGCCAGCTCATCGGATTTTCCTCGGCGAGTCTTTCCAGTTGGTCGTAGCGGTGACTAATAAAAAGCCTCGCAGCCCTTAGTTGCAAGGCGTTGCGCAGGGTAGCGACCAATCGTTGGACACGCGCAATCTCGACTTGCTCTTGGTAAAAAACAACGCGACTGAGCAGGATCGCGGACAGCACACCGATCAGCGCGACGGCCACCGCCAGTTCGAAAAAAGTAAAACCAGACATCTTTCCCACTCGCCCTGCTCCGTTGTTTTTATGCGAAACGGATCGCCTCGTCATTTGTGCAGCGCCACTTTGCCGAGGTCCCAGATGGGCAGGAAGATACCGAGCGCCAGCACCAATACCAACGCCGCAAGGAAACTGATCAGGATCGGTTCGATCTGGCTCGACAGCGTCTTGAGCTCGTAGTCGACTTCCCGTTCGTACATTTGCGCAATCTCGTCCATCAGGTCGTCGAGCGATCCGGACTCCTCCCCCACGGCGATCATCTGCAGCACGATGGGCGTGAATACGCCGGCGGTGATGGACGTGCGCAGGATGCTTTCGCCGCGTTCGACACCATCGCGCATCTGCTCGATACGCGCCGAGAGATAGGCGTTGTCGACCGTCTGCGAGACCACCGTCAGGGCCTGCACGATCGGCACCCCGCTCTTGCTGGCCAGCGCGAAGCTGCGCGCAAAGCGCGCCATGGTCGCCTTCAGGATGATCTTGCCGGCGATCGGAATCTGCAGCTTGTTCTTGTCCCAGGTATAGCGCCCTTGCGCGGTGCCGATCCACGTCTTCACCGCGGACACGCCACCGATGGCGCCGACCAGCAGCGCCGGCCAGGAATCGACCATGAAATTGGAACTGGCGATCAGCATGCGCGTCATCAAGGGCAGTTCCGCATGAAAGCTGGCGAACACCTTGACGAACTGCGGGATCACGAAGATGTTGACGATCGTGATGGCGATCACCATGGCGATCACCACGAAGGTCGGATAGCGCACCGCGGTCTTGACGCGCGCGCGCATGTCGCGGTCGAACTCGAGGTGGTCGAACAGGCGCAGGAACACTTCTTCGAGCCGGCCCGTCATTTCGCCCACCCTGACCATGGACAGGTAAAAATTATTGAATACCTCCGGGTGGCGCCGCATCGCGGTCGACAGTTCGCGTCCCGCGTCGAGCGACTCGCGCAGGTCCTTGATCACGCGCCCGAACGCCTTGCTGATGGCCGACTCCTGCAGCCCGGCCAGACCGCGCATGATCGGCACGCCCGACTTGAGCAGGGTATAGATCTGGCGGCTGAACAACTGCACGTCCATCGACGTCACCGGCCTTTCGGTCAGCTTGTCCCAGAGCGACTGGTCCGAACCGGCGCGGCCCGGGCCGCGGCTGGTCTGCGCGATCTCGATCGGGGTGACCCCGGTGCTGAACAACTGGTCGGCCACGGCGCCGCTGTCGGGCGCTTCCAGCACTCCCTGCAACAGTTCGCCGCGCGAGTTGCGGCCCTTGTAGGCGAAAAACGGCACCTTAATCCTCTAGCTGGTTACTGATACGCATGGCTTCGGACACGGTGGTGCGCCCCGCGACCACCAGCGCGACCGCATGCCGGCGCAGGGTCTGCCCCGCCATTTCGGCGTACGCGGCCTTCAGGAAATGGGCCGGGTCGGGGTGGTTGGCCGCATCCACCACGGCCGACGTCATCTCCAGCAGTTCGTACACCCCGGTGCGCCCGCGGTAGCCCATGCCGTTGCAGTGCGAGCAGCCCTTGCCGTGCAAATAACGCGGCGCGTCGACCTTGTCGCGCAGTTCGGCGCGCAGCCATTCGTGCTCGGCGGGGGTGATCTGGTACGGGGCGCTGCAGCTTTCGCAAATCACCCGCACCAGGCGCTGCGCCAGCACCGCCTGCAGGGAGCTGGCCACCATGTAGCGCGGCACGCCCATGTCCATCAGGCGCAGCGGCGTGCTGGCGGCATCGTTGGTGTGCAGGGTCGAGAGCACAAGGTGGCCCGTCATCGCCGCGCGCAAACCGATCTGCGCGGTTTCCTGGTCGCGCATCTCGCCCACCAGCACGATGTCCGGGTCCTGCCGCAGCGCCGAGCGCAGCACGCGCGCGAACGAGAGATCGATCTTGTCGTTGACCTGCACCTGGTTGATGCCGGGCAGCCGGTACTCGACCGGGTCTTCGACCGTGATCAGCTTCTTGCCGACCGAATTGAGCTCGGCCAGGGCGCTGTACAAGGTGGTGGTCTTGCCGCTGCCGGTCGGCCCGGTCACCAGCACCAGTCCGTTCGGGCGCTGCACGATCTTGCGGAATTTTTCGACCAGGCGCGCCGGCATGCCGATCGCATCGAGGCGCAAGGTGGTGCCGCCCTGGTTCAGCAGGCGCATCACGACCGACTCGCCGTACTGGGTCGGCATGGTCGAGATACGCACGTCGATGCGCTGCTGCTTGACCTTGATCGCGAAGCGGCCGTCCTGCGGCAGGCGCTTTTCCGAAATGTCCAGGTCCGACATGAGCTTCAGGCGCAGCGCCAGCGGCGTGGCGATCTTGATGTCGGCCTCGGTCTGCAGGTGCAGCACGCCGTCGATGCGGAAGCGGATTTGCAGGCGCCCTTCCTGCGGCTCGATGTGGATGTCCGAGGCGCGCACCTGGGTCGCGTCGTCGAACACCGACTGCAGCAGCTTGACGATCGGCGCTTCTTCCAGGCTGGGGTTGAGCGCCATCGCGCCGAAGTCGACGAAGCTGTCGCCCATGTCCTGCTCGAGTTCGCGCGCGAAATCGGTGATCTCTTCGGTGCGGCGATAGATCCGGTCGATCGCATGCAGCACTTCGGTTTCGTTGACGACCGCCAGTTCAATATTGTTCTTGACCAGGCGCGCGATCTCGTCGTACGCGAACAGGTCGGTCGGGTCCGAGATCCCCACCAGCAGGCCGGTCTCGCGCCGTTCCAGCACCAGCGCGCGAAAGCGGCGCGCCTGGGTTTCCGGCAGCAGCCGCACGATCTCGGGACTGATGTTGTAGAACTTGAGGTTGATGAAAGGGATGTCGAGCTGCTTGGCGAGCGCGCCGGAAATCTGTTCTTCCGTGACGAAACCGTTTTCGATGAACACGCGCCCCAGCTTGCGCCCGGTGCGTTTCTGGTCGGCCAGGGCCAGCGTCAGTTGCTCCTCGGAAAGCAATTTCTGCTGAACTAGAATCTCGCCGAGCCTGACTTTTTCTGGCCTTGCCATGAACTTCCCTTGAATTGTTATTTCCGCGGGGACATTCTATTCCAGAAATGCATCATTTTTTACATTCACCAGGATTTTTGTGTGACGATTTGTCGCTTGCGTGCTATTCCGACATTGTGAAATGCGACGTGATTGCGCTACAGTCGCTTCAGTCCGTCAACATGCAACTGTTTAACATGAGCATCCCTGCCCTGCGCTTTCACAAGGTCGTCAAACGCTATCGCTCGGCACCCGTGCTGCAGGAGCTTGAGCTGGAAGTGCGCGCGGGCGAATTTTTCGCCCTCACCGGGGTGAACGGCGCCGGCAAGACCAGCCTGATCAAATGCCTGTTCGACTTCATCGCGCTCGACGCCGGCAGCATCGAGATCCACGGCCTGCAGCACCGCCTGCCGGCGGCGCGCGCCCCGCTGGCCTTCCTGCCGGAACGCTTCATGCCGCCTTACTACCTGAGCGGCCAGGATTTCCTCAACTACATGCTCAAGCTGCATGGCGTGGCGCCCGCCCCGAACAGCGTCGCCGCGCAACTGGCCGCACTCGAATTCGACGGCGCGGCGCTCGGCGCTCCCGTACGCACGCTTTCAAAGGGCATGACGCAAAAGCTGGGCCTGGCGGCGTGCTTGCTGTCGCAAAAAAACACCCTGGTGCTCGACGAGCCGATGAGCGGACTCGACCCGAAGGCGCGGGCCCTCTTCAAGACCGAGCTCGGGCGTGTGCGCGAGCGTGCCGGCACGCTGTTTTTCAGCACGCACGCGCTGGCCGACGTCGAGGAAATCTGCGACCGCATGGCCATCTTGCACCAGGGCCGGCTGCGCTTCGTCGGCACGCCCGCCGAATGCCGCACAAGCTACGGCGCGCACAACCTTGAACAGGCCTTCATCAATTGCATCGGTTAACCAGCATGTCCAGCATCATCCGCGCAGCCGCAATGCCGGCTGCGCATCACCCCCACACCACCTTGCCGCACCGCACGTTTGGCCAGTGCGCCGCGGCAAAAGAATTTCGCGTAAGCTTTTCTGCAGGTCATTAATTTAGCTGTGGAATTCCTATCGCATCACTGCAAGACAAGCGCGGAAACCGTTTAATGAAGACAATCGCTGTTCCCCTGGCCCCCCTGGTGTGCTGCGCGCTGTTGGCCGGATGCGCCAGCCCCAGCATGCCAGGTTCGCCGTCGCACGTGAGCGAAGCGGCGCGCGCGCCCGGCACCATCCCGGAGCCGGTGCGCCAGAGCCCGGCACTGAATGCGCCCAAGGCCTCGCCCAAGCAGGAAACCTACAGCGTCACGGTGCACAAGGTGCCGGTGCAGTCGCTCCTGTTCGCACTGGCGAGCGACGCCGGGCTGAATGTGGACATCCATCCCGGCATCGAAGGCACGGTGACCTTGAACGCACTCGAGCAGACCCTGCCGCAGCTGCTCAAGCGCATTTCCAGGCAGGTCGACATGCGTTACGAGATCGACGGCGGTACCTTGCTCGTTTTGCCCGACACCCAGGTGTGGCGCAATTACAAGATCGATTACGTGAACATGGCGCGCAGCACCAACAGCAGCGTCAATATCGCGACCCAGATCTCCACCACCGGCGGCGGCGGTTCTTCGGCGGCGGGGCCAACGGCGCCAGGCACGAGCGCGGGCAGCCCGGGCGGGAACTCGGGCAACAACAATTCGACCACCTCGGTGACCAACCGCTCCGAGAATAACTTCTGGGCCAGCCTGGAACGCAATGTTCGCGACATGCTGCGCGATACCACCCTGAACGATCCGCTGACCGCGATCTCCTCGGCCGTACCGGCGCCGGTCCAGGC
>JBAQKU010000540.1:0-5930 GCA_049301315.1 Telluria sp. | reverse complement strand
TCACTACCCAGATCGTCGGCAAGGGCGCCAACCACGTGGTGGTCGGCAGCCTGCCGGACCTGGGAGCTTTCCCATCGGCGCGCAAGGAGTCGGGCGCGGGCCAGGCGCTGGTCAAGGCCATGGTGGCCGCCTTCAACGACCAGCTCAGGACCGGCACCGCAGGCCAGGCGAAGATCCTGTACGTCGACCTGTACAGCGTCACCCACGACCAGATCACCAATCCCGGTCCCTATGGCCTGACCAACACCACCGAAGCGGCCTGCGGCGCCAACCCGCTCGGCAGCGCCGCTCTCGGCTGCAACGGCAGCAACCTGATCGGCGGCGACGTGAGCCACTACATGTTCGCCGACGACGTGCACCCGACCCCGTTCGAGAGCTTGCTCACCGCGCGCTTCGTGGCGCTGCAGATGGCAATCAAGGGATGGCTGTAAATGGCGGGCGCGCCGTATCGACGGCATCAGGAGAATAAAATGAAACGACGCGTGCCTTGTGTTGCAACGATGCTGGCGCTGGCCGGCGCCATGGCCGCGGGCCCAGGGGCGATGGCGCAAAGCGCCGGCCAGTGGACGCTCAAGGCCGGCGTCAACCAGGTCACGCCGAAGGTCGACAGCGGCGACGTGTCGCCCCCGTCGCTGCCGGGCACCAAGGCCGCGGCCGGCGGCGACACCAAGCCGGTCTTCATCGTCACGGTCGGCCTGAGCGATCATGTTTCAGCCGAGCTTGCCCTCGGCGCGCCTTACAGGCACGCCTTGTACGGCGCCGGTTCGATCGCAGGCGCCGGCCAGCTCGGCACGGTCGACGTGCTGGCGCCGACGGGCTTGATCCAGTATCGCTTTTTCGCGCCGCAGGCCAGGCTGCGCCCCTACCTTGGGCTCGGCCTGAGCCATGTGTCGTTTCAGAAGGAAACCGGAAACGGCCGGGTGACGGCGCTGACCAACACCGGCGGTCCTTCGACCACCTTTTCGATCGACGCCAAGGCTGCCGGAACGCTGCAGGCCGGTATCGCCTTCAGCATCGGCGCGCGCTGGTTCGCGGACCTTGCCGTGGCCAAGACCTTCCTCAGGACCCGGGTCCACTATTCGACCGGCCAGACCCAGGACATGAGGATGGACCCCGAGTCGGTGTGCATCGGGATCGGCTACAGGTTCTGAGGGGTGCTTCCGAATTTGCCTGCGTGAAAAATCAGCGAGGCTTGCGCGTGCAGCGCGCACTCTTCCACTTCACCGACGAAGATGACGTGGTCGCCCTCAGGATAGCGGCTTCGGTTATGGCATTCGAACCAGGCCGAAACGCCCTTGAGGATCGGCTGTCCGGTGCGCGACAGTTCGTACTCGACACCGCCGAAGGGATTCTCGCTGCGGCGCGAGAAACGCTCGGCCAGCGCGGCCTGGCCGGCTCCCAGCACGTTGATGACGTAATGCGAATTGCCGCTGAAAATCGGCAGGCTGTTGGCGGCCTCGCCCAGGCTCCACAGCACCAGCGGCGGGTCGAGCGAAACCGAATTGAAGGAGCTGGCCGTCAGGCCGCGGAAACTGCCGTCCGCCAGGCGCGTGGTGATGACCGTGACGCCGGTCGCAAATTGCGACAGCGCATGGCGAAACTGCGCCGCGTCGAATGCGCGCGCGGCTGCGCGGGGGGAGTTTGTGTTCATCGGTGCCTCGGACATGTATCCCATTATGCCAAAATTCGATGCTGGCTGTGCAACAGGCTGTGTTATCCGCATGCCAAGAGGAGCGCGACAGCGAGCTCAAATGAGAGTGCGCCGCGCGCCGCTTTGCGTTACAGTTACTGCATACAAAATCTTCATGCTTGAGGTGTGCGATGACAATGCAATCGGCTACGCAAGTGGCCGTTCTGGGCGGCGGATGTTTCTGGTGCCTGGAAGCGGTCTACCTTGAGGTACGGGGCGTCACGCGGGTGGAGTCGGGCTACATGGGCGGTCAGGTGGACCACCCGAGCTATGAGCAGGTGTGCGCCGGCACCACCGGCCATGCCGAAGTGGTGCGGCTCGAGTTCGATCCGGCCGTGATCAGCTACCGCGACATCCTCGAAATCTTCTTCACTATCCACGATCCGACCACCCTGAACCAGCAGGGCAACGACGTCGGCACCCAGTACCGTTCGGTCATTTTCTACCAGTCGCCCGAGCAGGAGGCCACCGCGCGCCAGGTCATCGCGGCCATGGCCAACGTGTGGGATGCGCCCATCGTGACCCAGCTCGAGCCGGCCGCGACCTGGTACAAGGCCGAGGATTATCACCAGAATTATTTCAAACAGCACCCGCTGCAGGGTTATTGCGCCTTCGTGGTCGCGCCCAAGGTGGCCAAGTTCAAGAAGACGTTTTCGAACCGGCTCAAACCAGAGCCGGGCTAGGCTAGGGATACATATAGCGCCGCGACCACGGAATGGCCGAGGGGTCTTGTCCTGCCTTGCCGCAGACGATCTGGTACAGGCTGACCCAGTCGTGATTGAAGGCGTAGGTGCAGCCTGCCAGGTAGACATGCCAGATCCGGAAGCGCTTCGGATCGGTCAGCAGCTTGATCTGCGGGGCGTGGTTTTCGAAATTGTCGGTCCACATGGCGCAGGTGCGCGCGTAGTGGCGGCGCAGGTTTTCCACGTCGCGCACTTCCAGCCCGCCTTCCTGGATCGCCTTGACCACGGTGCCCAGGTGCGCCAGTTCGCCGTGCGGAAACACATACTGCTGGATGAATTCGCCCCCGCCGTAAGGCGCCGAGCGGCTGTCGATGTCGGTGGAGGTGAGCCCGTGGTTCATCGCCACCCCGTCCGGCGCCAGCAGCGCGTTGATGCGTGAAAAATACGCAGGCAGGTTGCGCAGTCCCACGTGCTCGAACATGCCCACGCTGGTGATGCGGTCGAACTGGCCGCGCACGTCGCGGTAGTCCTGCAGGCGGATCTCGACCCGGTCCTGCAGGCCGGCCTGTTCGACCCGTTCGCGCGCCAGGCGCGCCTGGTTTTCCGATAAGGTCACGCCGACGCAACGCGCCCCGTAGCGCTGCGCCGCGCGCATCACCAGCGCGCCCCAGCCGCAGCCGATGTCGAGCAGGGTGTGGCCGGGCCGCAGGCCGATCTTGCCCAGGATATGGTCGAGCTTCTTGCGCTGCGCCGTGCCCAGGTCTTCGTCGCCGTTTTCGAAGTAGGCGCAGGAATAGACCATGGCCGGGTCGAGCCAGGCGCCGTAGAACTCGTTCGATACGTCGTAGTGGTAGCGGATCGCCGCCGCGTCCTTGGCGTGCGTGTGGCCGGCGAGTGAGCGCAGCGCGCCGGCAAGGCTGGTGTGGTGCTTGAGGGTGGTCTTGGCGAGCGCGTTGACGACCGCGATCATGTCGGCCGCGCGCCCGTTGACCTCGATGGCGCCTTCGACATAGGCCTTGCCCAGGTTGTACAGCGTGGGCGAGAGCAGGTAGCGGATCGCGGCCGGTTCGGGCACCCGGACCGTCACGCGCGGCGGCTCGGACGAAAAATCGAACCGCTGCCCGTTCCATAGCTCCACCCGCAGCGGGACCGTCAGTTTGTTGCGCACGCCCGTGCTCCAGGCGCTTAGTCTGATTTGGTTGAACACGCACACCTCCGGCTCGTTAGCGTCAGGTCGCGCGCCTTCACGCGGTTCGGCTACAGACCGCGCGGGCGAAGCACCTTACGGTTGCAAACGTTGCCGTGTCCAGCTGCCGTCGGCTTGCAGCGTGTACACGATACGGTCATGAAAACGCGACTGGCGTCCCTGCCAGAATTCAATCCGTTCGGGCACCAGGCGAAAGCCGCCCCAGTTCTCGGGCCGGGGCGGCTGCTCGCCAAACCTGGCGGCGGTCGCGTCGTAATGTTGCTCCAGCGCAGAGCGGCTCGCGATCGGCGTGCTCTGGGCCGAGGCAATGGCTGAAAGCCGGCTCTTGAGCGGCCTGCTGTGAAAATATTTGTCGCTCTCTTGCGCCGCAGTGCGCTCGACCCTTCCTTCGATCCGGATTTGGCGTTCAAGTTCGCTCCAGAAGAATAGCAGCGCGGCGTGCGCATTGGCGCCCAGTTCGCGCCCCTTCTGGCTGTCGTAATTGGTGTACCAGGTGAAGCCGCGCCGGTCGAACTGCTTGACCAGCACGATGCGCGAACTGGGCTTGCCGTGCTCGTCCACCGTGGCCAGGCTCATCGCGTTCGGCTCGTTCACTTCGGCCTTGAGCGCTTGCTCGAACCAGGTGTTAAACAGCGCCATCGGATCGTCGGGCGCATCGGCTTCGTCCAGGCTGGCCTGGCCGTAGTCCTTGCGCAGGTGCGCCACCGCTTCGCCGGCGGCAGGCGTGACGATGCCGCGCCGCAATTGCATGGCCGCGCCCAGCTGCGCCATGTCGGCCGCGCTGAACAGGCGCTTGGCCATCGGCGCGATCTGGGTTTCCTCGCGTTCCATGTGGGCCGTGTAGCGCTGCACGAAGCGCTCCACCTCGGCCGGGCCGAGCGTGGCCGCGCTGCCGCTCGCGATGGCGGCCAGCTGCGCCTGCAGGCTTTGCCACATTGCATCCATCTGGCGGTGGTCCTCGAGGATCCCGGGCACCAGTTCATCGAGCAGCGCGGCGTCGTCGTCCTTGGCCACGGCCAGCAGCATCGGCACCAGGTTGTGCTCCTCGTCTTCGTGGTGCAGCGGCGCCGCTTTCTCGAAGTAGGCAAGGATGGCTTGGGCCGCCTGCCGGGCCTGGCTGTCGGCGCCGTGCTGCGGCAGGTGAGCCAGCAGTTTTTGCATGGTGGCAAGTTGCTTGCGGATCCGGTCGTGGCAATGTTTTAACACGGCGATCGGCTGGTCGAAACCGGGCGCGCTGCTGGGAAGGGCGAAGGTCATGGTGCGCTTTCGATGGTGGCTTTAAATCGTCTCGGAGCCTCATTTTAGAGCACTCCGAACGGCTGCGTCCGTTAAAATGGGAGGATGCATACCATCAACACCCCTCTCGTTCCCGACCACACGCACGACATCGATGTCGCGCGCCGTTTCGGCGGCGTGGCACGCCTCTACGGCGCTGGCGCGCTGGCGCGCTTTCGCGCCGCCCACGTGTGCGTGATCGGCGTCGGCGGGGTCGGTTCCTGGGTGGTCGAGGCGCTCGCGCGCAGCGCCATCGGGCAACTGACCCTGATCGATCTCGACAACGTCGCCGAATCGAACATCAACCGCCAGATCCAGGCCTTGAGCAGCACCCTCGGGCAGGCCAAGATCGGTGCGCTGGCCGAGCGCATCGCGCAGATCAACCCGTTTTGCCGGGTCAACCTGATCGAGGATTTCATCGCGCCCGACAACCTCGACCAGATGATAGGCGCGCACGGCTACGACTACGTGGTCGACGCGATCGACAGCGTCAAGGCCAAGGCGGCCCTGATCGACTACTGCCGGCGCGCCCAGATCCCCTTGATCACCATCGGCGGCGCCGGCGGCCAGCTCGACCCGACCAGGATCGACGTGCGCGACCTGTCCAAGACCGAACAGGAGCCCTTGCTCAAGAAGGTGCGCAGGCGCCTGCGCAGCGAGTATGGTTTTCCGCGCGGCGAGAAGAACAGGTTCAACGTGGACGCGGTGTTTTCGATGGAACCGCTGCGTTATCCCGAGGACGAGGCCAGTTGTTCGCTCGACGCGGACGAGCGCAGCGGGGTCACCGGGCTCAACTGCGCCGGTTTCGGTTCCAGCATGGTCGTCACCGCCGGTTTCGGGATGGTGGCCGCGGCCCACCTGCTGCGCAAGCTCGCTGCCGGCGCGCCGGCGACAGCGAATGCTGTGCAGCAGGGCGAAGCCTTGTTATCATAGTATGAAGGTGCGCGCTGCCGCCCACCTTGCCAGCCTGTCATCGGGACTTCCTTTTCATTGAAAGAAAATAATATGATTCGTCGATCCATTTTCATCGCGCTGATCTGCACCGCAGCCGGCGCGATGGCGCAAGCGCCAGGCC
>JBAQKU010000539.1:0-2680 GCA_049301315.1 Telluria sp. | reverse complement strand
GGGCGAGGCGGCGCAGCAGGTGCTCGAGCGCCTGGCCGGCGCGCAAGCGGACATGCAAAGCGCGATGCTGGTCGGCGCCGGCGGCAATCGGCTGGCGATGGCGGCGGTGAGTCCGCACCGGGTCGGCCAGGAGCCCGACCTGCCCACGCCCGACATGCTGGCGCAGGCGCGCGAGCCGGGCGGCTACGCCAAACCCGAGGGCGGGATCGAACGCGACATCAGGGTCGCGGCCGCCCAGGCCGGTTCGCCCGGCGGCACCCCGGAGGCGACCGGCCTGCGGCTGCGCGTGATCGTCCCGATCCCGGGCCCGCAGCGCCCGGCGCGCTACCTGCAGATGCTGCGCTCGGCGCCGGCCGCCCTGGCGTCCAACGCGGAAGTGCTGCGCACCGCCTACAGCGAATACCAGGAGCGCTTCGTGGCGCGCGTGGGCCTGCGCAAGATGTATATCGAAACGCTCACGCTGACGCTGCTGCTGGCCATCTTCGGCGCGATTGCGTGCGCCTTCCTGATCGCCGGCAACCTGGCGCAGCCGCTGCTGGTGCTGGCCGAGGGCACGCGCGCGGTGGCCGAGGGCGACCTGTCGCCGCGCCCGATCGTGGCCACCTCGGACGAACTTGGCACGCTGACCCAGTCGTTCAACGCCATGACGGGCCAGTTGTTCGAGGCGCGCAGCGCGGTCGAACGCAACCGCGCCGCGCTGCAAAGCGCCAAGGCCCACCTCGAATCGGTACTGGCGAACATGTCGGCCGGCGTGATCGTGCTCGATGCCGATTTCAATGTCGTCAATTCGAACGAGGCGGTCGAGCGCATCCTGCAGCACGATGTGGGCGGCCACGTGGGCCATCCCCTGAGCGCGATCGACGGGCTGGAAGCGTTCGCCGGCGTCATCACCAAGGCATTTTCGACCCAGAGCGCGCAATCGGCGGCCAGCGGCGCGCTTCAGCGCAGCCACTGGCAGCAGCAGATCGAGGTCCCGCGCCGCGCCGGCGCGCTGGAAGCGCCGCCCGCGGGCGAGCACGACCTGACCTTGCTGGCGCGCGGTTCGCGCCTGCCGGTCGGAGCCGGCAGCGGCTTCATCGTGGTGTTCGACGATATTTCCGACGTGATTTCGGCGCAGCGCTCGATCGCCTGGGGCGAGGTGGCGCGCCGCCTGGCGCACGAGATCAAGAATCCGCTCACGCCGATCCAGCTGTCGGCCGAACGTATGCAGATGAAGCTCGCGGCGCACCTGGCCCCGGCCGATGCCGAATTGCTGCGGCGCGGCACCGCCACCATCGTCAACCAGGTCGATGCCATGAAGCGCATGGTCGACGATTTCCGCGACTACGCGAAGGCGCCGCCGGCCCAGTTGCAGCCGCTCGACCTGAACGCATTGATCGGCGAGATACTTCAGTTATACCTTTCCGGCGATGAAAGCGATATGATTCATGCTGCGCTGGCGCCGGATCTGCCGGCGGTGATGGGCGACGCGACGCAATTGCGCCAGGTGGTTCACAACCTGCTGCAAAATGCGCAGGATGCGATGAACGACCGGGCGCCGGATGCGGCGCCGGCGCGCATCGAGCTGACCACCGAGGCGATTCATTACGAGAGCGCCGGCGGCGGCGCGGGAACCGCGGTGCGGCTTGCGATCGCCGACAATGGCCCCGGCTTCGCGCCCAAGATACTGGCGCGCGCGTTCGAGCCTTACGTCACGTCGAAGTCGCGCGGTACCGGGCTTGGGCTGCCGATGGTCAAGAAGATAGTGGACGAGCACGGCGGGCGCATCGATATTCGGAACCGGGCCGACGGAAGTGGCGCGTCGGTCTCGATTTTGCTGTTAAAGTTAGCGCCTGCGGGGAACTTGGCTTAGGGTTGGAATCGGAAAATCAATGCTGTTTTACGGGCGTGCGAGGCATGCCGTTTAGAGCGGGTGAAATCAGGAAGGCAAAACACAGATGGCGAACATTCTCGTAGTTGATGATGAAATGGGCATCCGCGAGCTACTCTCGGAAATACTGGGCGATGAAGGCCACGCGATCCAGTTGGCCGAAAACGCGCAGCAGGCGCGCGATGCGCGTGCGGCCGGGGCGCCCTACCTGGTGCTGCTCGATATCTGGATGCCCGATACCGACGGCGTGACGCTGCTCAAGGAATGGCAGCGCGACGGGCTGCTGACGATGCCGGTCATCATGATGTCGGGCCATGCCACGATCGATACCGCGGTCGAGGCGACCCGCATCGGCGCGCTCAATTTCCTGGAAAAGCCGATTGCGCTGCAAAAGCTGCTCAAGGCGGTACAGCAGGGCCTGGCGCGGGCCCAGGAAACAGTGCGCGCACCGGTGCTGGCGGCGCGCCCCGTGCTGATGGCGCAGCCGGAGGAGCACAGCCCGGCGGCCTCGGCCATTTTCGCGGCGCAGGCCGCCCAGTCCGGGATCGCCCCGCGCATGGGCGCGCTGGTCGGCGGCGACGGCCCCTCCTTCAACCTCAGTTTCGACCTGCCGCTGCGCGAAGCGCGCGACGCCTTCGAACGCATGTATTTCGAGCATCACCTGGGGCGCGAGGGCGGCAGCATGACGCGCGTGGCCGAAAAAACCGGGCTCGAGCGTACTCACCTGTACCGCAAGCTCAAGCAGCTCGGCGTGGAGCCGGGCAAGCTGGCCAAAAAAGGGGGATGAAGCGCCCCCTGCCGCTGCAAACC
>JBAQKU010000538.1:0-5026 GCA_049301315.1 Telluria sp. | reverse complement strand
GGCTTACCTGCTGATGCTGCTCATGGTGGGCGTGGGCAGCCTGATGGTCTCGACCATCCGCTTCCCCAGCTCAAAGCAGCCGAAGAACAAGTGGATATGGCTTGCCATCGCGCTCAGCCTGGGTTTGCTGGCGTGGCTGCAAACGCGCTTCTTCGCGCTGTTTTTCGTGTTTTACGTGAGCGCGACCCTGCTGCTCAATCTCGCCTGGCGCCAGGGCTGGCGCGGCATTGCGGCGCCCGTGGACGAGCGCCACTGACGGTTCAGGCGAACTTGTCGAGCATGGCGGCCAGGTGCGCGCAAGCGCTCTGCGCTTGCGCCAGGTCTTGCGCATTCGCGCTTTGGGTGGAGATGCTGTTGGCCAGCAGTTGAACGAAACAGCGGTCGAGCGCCTTGCGCGCCGCCGCCATCTGCTGGGCCACCGCATCGGCATCGGAGGGCCGTTCGGCCAGCGCGATCAGCTTTTGCACGCCGCGCAACTGGCCTTCGATGCGCGCGAGCCGGTTCAGCAGGTCCTTCTTCTGCGGGGCGCTCAGTGCGCTGCCTTCGACGATCTTGAGTTCTTTGTCGGGCATGTTCTTACGCCACCTCTTGCGAGCGCGCCGCACGCAGGATGTTGAACCAGTCGGGACGGCTGAGGGTAAATCCGGTGCCGGCCACGGCTACTGCGACCGCTTCGATGCGTCCGCTGCCGGTCAGGGGGAGCGGGCGGCACGGCAACTGCATGATCCAGGCGAACACCACGCTGGCGAAGGGCTGCCCGAGTTCGTCGGCGATGCCCTTGATGACCAGGCGCAGTTTCTCGGCCTGCGCTTCGCTGCCGCTGAACAGGCGCCCGCCGGCCAGCGGCGACCAGATCATCGGCGCCACGCCCAGGTCCTGCAAGCCGTCGAAGGTCTCATCGAACAGGGGCGCCGTGTGCATGGGCGAGAACTCGAGCTGGTTGGTGGCCAGCGCAATGCGCTTGTCCAGGCATTCGAACTGGTGGCGGCTGAAATTGGAGACGCCGAAATGGAGCACCTTGCCGGCCTTCCTGAGCGCGCTGAAGGCGCCGGCGATCTCGTCGAATTCCATGAGCGGATCGGGGCGGTGGATCAGCAGCAGGTCGAGGCGGTCGGTGCCGAGCTGGCGCAGCGATTCCTCGGCCGAGGCGACGATGTGCGCGGCGCTGGTGTCGTAGTGCTGGACGGTGTGCTGCGGACGCTGCGGCGAGACCAGCTTGATGCCGCACTTGCCGATCAGCTCGATCTGGTCGCGCAGCGAGGGCTTCAGGCGCAGGGCCTGGCCGAACAGGCCCTCGACCCCATAGTCGCCGTAGACGTCGGCATGGTCGAAACTGGTGACGCCGAGCGCGACGCACTGCTCGATGAAGGCGACGCGCTGTTCGGCCGTCATGCCCCATTGCTTCATGCGCCACATGCCTGCCACGATGCGCGACAGTTCCAGGCCCTGCGAACGGGTCACGGCGCGCGGGCAGGACAGGCCGGAGGGTGGGGCGTAGTTCATCGTTTTCTTGTTGTGGGTCGGTCGATGGATAGCTGGGGCGGGCGAGCGCGGTGCGCGCCCGCTCCCGGCAGCCGGGCCTTACTTGAGCCAGAGACGCATCGAATCCCAGGCGCGCCCGAAAATGGTCGCCTGCGACACTTCTTCGAGGGCGACCACAGGCAGTTCCAGCAGTGCCTTGCCGTCGACCATCATCTTGAGGGTGCCGACGCGGCTGTTTTGCGGCAGCGGCGCGACCAGCGGGTCCTTGCGCTCGAGCACGGGCTTCATTTTGGCGGCGACGCCTTTGGGCACCGTCACCAGCACGTCCCTGGTGAAGCCGATCTTGACCGTGCTGCTCGAGCCCTTCCACACTTCCGGGCTCTGGATCGCCTGGCCTTTGGAATACAGCTTGACGGTGTCGAAGTTCTGGAAGCCCCAGTTCAGCAGCTTCTGGCTTTCCTGGGTGCGCGACTGGTCGGAATTGGTGCCGAGCACCACCGAGATCAGGCGGCGTTCGCCCGCATTGCCGTTGGGGCGACGCGCCGATGCGATCATGCAGTAGCCGGCCGCTTCGGTATGGCCGGTTTTCATGCCGTCCACGGTGGGGTCGAGCCACAGCAGGCGGTTACGGTTCTGCTGGGTAATCTTGTTGTAGGTGAAGCTCTTGACCGAGTCGATCTTGTAGAAATCCGGGTAGTCGGCGATCACCCGGGCGGCCAGGATCGCCAGGTCGCCTGCGGTCGAATAGTTTTCAGGGCTGGGCAGGCCGTGCGAATTGGCGAAACGGGTCGATTTCATTCCCATGCGTGCGGCTTCGCGGTTCATCAGCACGACGAAGGTGGCTTCGTCGCCGGCCACCGCTTCGGCCAGCGCCACGGCGGCGTCATTGCCAGACTGTACCATCAGACCGTGCAGCAAGTCGTCGACCTTGACCGGGGTGGCCGGGTCGATGAACATCTTCGAGCTGCTGGCGTCGACTTTCCATGCCCGCACCGATACGTTGACCATCTGGTTGATATCGAGTTTCTTGTCCTTGATCGCGGCAAAGGTCAGGTAGGCCGTCATGATCTTGGTGAGCGAGGCCGGCTCGATACGCGCATTCGGGTCTTGCGAGGCGATCACCTGGCCGCTGGTTGCGTCGAGCAAGAGCCAGGACTTGGCGGCGATGGTGGGGGCTGGAACGGACTGCGCAACGGCGGCCGATATCAATAAGACACTGGCGGCAAGCGCCGCAAAGAATTTTTTCATGGATTGGTAGCGAGAGTGTGAGAAGGGCACGGGCAATGCTTGCAGGAATTGCCGTAAGTGACGAGCCCCAATTATATGCTCTTGGGTTCGTTTTCGCTGTCATGCCGCCACAATTGAATCACCAAATTTTTGATGTGGCCAAGCTTGCGGTGGAAGAAATGGTCAGCGCCGGGAATGACGATCACGGGAATATCCTGCGGTCGGGCCCAGTTGAACAGTTGCGTCAGCGTGATGGTGTCGTCGAGTTCGCCGTGGATCACGATGGTGTCCGGCGGCACCGTCGGCATCGGCCATTTGCCCGCTGCGGTTCCCACCAGCACCAGGCGTTCGGCCGGCTCGCCCCGCGCGATCAGGCGCTGCTGCAGTTGGCCCTGCACGAAGGTGCCGAAGGAAAAACCGGCCAGCGCCACCGGCAGGCCGGGATAGCGCTTGCGCATGTGCGCCAGCATGAAGTCCATGTCGTCGACCTCGCCGCGCCCGTCGTCGTGGGTGCCTTCGGAAGCGCCCACGCCGCGAAAGTTGAAACGCACCGCTACGTAGCCGAGCGCGACGAATGCGCGGGCCAGGGTCTGGGCCACCTTGTTGTCGATGCTGCCGCCGTACAGGGGATGCGGATGCGCCACCAGTGCAATCCCGCGCGGCGGGACGTCGTCCGCCGGCATGTCCAGCAGGCCTTCCATGTTGCCGGCCGGGCCGGCCAGGTTGAATCTTTCAGAATGCTTGTTCATTTGTGCAGGAGAAAATGTTCAGATCTTGAGGCGTTCGACCACTTCGCCGCCGACCAGGTGGCTGTCGATGATTTCGTCGATGTCGCTGTTGTCGACGTAGGTGTACCAGACGCCTTCCGGATACACGACCATGACCGGACCTTCCTCGCAGCGGTCGAGGCAGCCTGACTGGTTGATGCGCACCTTCCCATGGCCGTTCAGGCCGAGATCCTTGATGCGGCGCTTGGCGTGCTGCTGGGCCGACTGGGCGCCGCGTTCTCCGCAGCAAGGGCGGCCGTCCTCGCGCGTGTTCATGCAAAAGAAGACGTGTTTTTCATAATATGGGTTGTCGCTCATGTTTATTTCTCCTTCGCTAGATCCACTGCAATAATACGCGCTCTCACTGGCGATTGAGCTTGTGCGAGGGCAGAAGCAGGAACCAGAGCGCAAAAAATGGCCACAGCAGGGATAAGAACTGTGCCGCGCCATTGAAATTGAGGAATTTTCCCTGGACCCAGCCTTGCAGCGTGGCCACGAAGTAGGGGTTGACCGGGATCGTGTTGACGACAAGCAAACTGAGCACGAGCGTCACGACCGCCAGCCGGCGCTGCGCGGCCTGGGGCGCGAACGCCAGCCCCGCCAGCATGATCAGGCCGATCAGGAAGCCGCCTTGCGCGCCCGGGGTGATCCAGACGAAGGCATTGTCGGGCGTGAACAGTAGCGAGCTCGACAATGCCTTGACCAGCAGCGCCGCGCCCAGCATGCAAAGGACCAGCACGATGCGCGGGGCGCCGCTGCGCAGCAGGCACAGCATGGTGAGCACGGCGCCGGTCATGCCGCAGGCCGTGATGATTGTTTCCGACAACCAGTATTGTTCGACCGTCATGGCGGAATCGGGGCGCAGCAGGGCCACCAGGTCGATGCTGGTGCCGAGCCAGTTCGAGAGCCAGTCCGAGAAGATCGGCAGCACCTGGCCGTGCCCGAACAAATAGCCTTGCGGATAGATCTGGGCCAGCGGCCACAGCGCCAGCAGCACCAGGCCCTGGCTGGCATACGGCGCGAACCAGCGCTGGCGCAGCTCGAACAGGTGGCTCTGCTCGAGGTAGGCGCGCACGCAGGCCGCGCCGATGCCGGCGCCGATCAGGCAGCCGAGGGAATTGGTCACCAGATCGAGGTTCGAGGGCACCCGGCTCGGCAGGTAGGTCTGCACCGCCTCCATGGTTCCCGACACCAGGATGCCGCATGCCGCGCCCAGCAGCACGGCCCACGCGCCGCGCACCCGCGGGTAGAGCGAAAACACGATCAGCGTGCCGAGCGGGATATAGCCGACGATGTTGACCAGCGCATCGAACGCGGTCCAGTACTGCGGCAGCGACAGGTTCAGGAAGGTCCATGGCGACAGCCCGCTGCTGCGCCAGCCCGAGAACGGGAACCAGCTCGCGTACACGATCAGCAGCAGGTAGGCGAGCAGGGAGGCGCGCGCTACCGGCGAGCCGCGCACCGCATGCGTCGCCGCCGGCGCGCTCATTGTTTGGGGCGCCCCACTGTTGCCAGCCAGCCGATGATGTCGGCGGCCACGGCGTCGGAGG
>JBAQKU010000537.1:0-4002 GCA_049301315.1 Telluria sp. | reverse complement strand
GGCCGAACTGGCCGCGCGCGGCTACCGGCGCGTCGCCGACAGCGCGCAATTGAAGGCGCTCGACCCAGGTTCGCCGCAGCCGGCGATCGGCCTGTTCGCGCGCGCCGACATGAGCTTCGACCTGGTGCGCGACCCGGAGCGCGAGCCAGGCCTGGCCGAAATGACGACCAAGGCGATCGACATCCTGTCGCAGCATCCGAAAGGATTTTTCCTGATGGTCGACGCAGCGCTGATCGACCATGCACTGCACATGACGAACGCCAGGCGCGCGCTGGAAGAGACGCTCGCCTTCGACAACGCGCTGGAGGCGACAATCGCCCGCATGCGCACCATCGATCCCGGCCTGAAGAACACGCTGATCGTCGCGACCGCCAACCATGACCACACGCTCCTGCTGAACGGCTATGCGCGCCGCACCGGCAAGACCACCGCGACCGAGCCGGGCGTGCTGGGACTGGTGCGCAACGTTACCACCGGCGCGCCGCGCCTGGACAAGGACGGCGCCCCGTTCACGATCATCGGATTTGGCACCGGCGAACACCGGGTGCAGGGCAGCCGCGCGGCGGCGCCCCTGCTGACCGACGCGATCGCGGGCGCCGCAGACTATCGCCAGGAGGCCACGATCCGCATGCGCCCAGGCGAGGAAACCCACGGCGGCACCGACGTCTACCTGGGCGCGATCGGCGCCGGTGCCCAGCGTTTTCGCGGCACCATCGACAACACACGCGTGTTCGCTCTGATCAAGGCGGCGGCCGGCTGGTAAGCCGCCCCGGCAATTTCATGGAAATACCGACGATGACACGAATCCCTGTTTCAATCCTGCTGGCGGCCTGCTGCGCGCTCGCCCAAGCGGCGCCCGCCAGGAACATCATCTTCTTCCTCGGCGACGGCATGGGCCCGACCACCATCACCGCCGCCCGCATCTACAAGTACGGCGAAGCTGGCCTGCTCAATTTCGAGAAAATGGAGCGCGTGGCGCGCATCAAGACCTACTCGAACGACGCGCAGACGACCGACAGCGCGCCGTCCATGGGCGCCTACATGACTGGCATGAAGATCAACAACGAAGTCATCTCGATGCAGGATGCGAAGGCGATCTCGCCGGCCAAGGACCAGAACGGCAACGCCAGCATCGACCGCTGCGTGGCCGGCAACGGGCGCGCGCTGCCGACCATCCTGGAACTGGCCAAGGCGCACGGCAAGGCGGTGGGCGCGATCAGCACCACGGAAATGACGCATGCGACGCCGGCGTCGACCTTCGCGCACTCCTGCCACCGCGACACGGTGTATTCGATTGCGGCCCAGATCGTGCCCGGCGGCGCCGGTTATAACGCGGCGCTCGGGGATGGGGTCGATGTGCTGATGGGAGGAGGGCGCAACTTGTTTACGCCGTTCGACGCGCAGCGCAATCCGAAAGGGCGGCCGGACGGACGCGACATGCTGGCCGAGTTCGCGGCCAGGGGCTACACGGTGGCATCGAGCAAGGCGGACATGCTGGCCGCTCCAGCGGGCAGGAAGCTGGTCGGCCTTTACAGTGACGTCAGCCACCTCGATTACGAGCTCGTGCGGCGTGCGGCCCAGCCCAGTCTCGCCGAGATGACGGCCAAGTCGATCGACCTGCTGGCGCCCAACCCGAACGGGTTCTTCCTGATGGTCGAAGGCGGCAAGATCGATCACGCGCTGCATGACTCGAATGCGAAGAACGCATTGGTCGAGACGGTCGCCTTCGACGACGCGGTGCAAACGGCGCTCGACAAGATGCGCGCGCTCGACCCGGAACTGGAGCATACCCTGATTGTCGTGACCTCCGACCATGACCACACGATGACGATGAACGGTTATCCGAAGCGCGGCAACCCGGTGCTCGACATCGTGCGCAGCTACAGCGACGGCCAGCCGGCCAGGGATGCGGACGGCAAGACCTATACCACGCTGGTGTTCGGGAACGGGCCGAATCGCCCGCCGCAGCGCGCCGACGTGGACAGCGCGGCCGCGCAGGCCGACACCTACCACCAGGAGACCGGGGTGCGCCTGTCGGGCGAGACGCACGGCGGCGGCGACGTCAAGCTGTATGCCGTGGGCGCCGGCGCGCAGGTGTTCAAGGGCACCATGGAAAACACCAAGGTGTTCCACCTGATGAAGGCGGCCTTCGGGTTCTGATGGACCGGCTCTCCTAGATCGGCTCCCACTGCTCCATCGCCGCAAGGCTTGGGCTGGCCGACAAGCGCGGCCTGGCGAGCGCAATCCCAGGCACAGCCGGGTTGCCGGGCCGCGCAGCCGGCTCCGCGCCAAGCTTGAACACGTCGACCACCTGCATCAGGTTGCCTGCCTGGTCCTGCAACGATCCCGCCGCGGCAGCCGCTTCTTCCACCAGTGCGGCATTTTGCTGGGTTACCTGGTCCATCTGCAAGATCGCCTGGTTGATTTGTTCGATCCCCGCGGTCTGCTCCTGGCTGGCCGAGGAGATTTCGTCCATGATGTCGGTCACACGCCTGACACTGTCGACAATTTCTTGCATGGTCGCGCCGGCCTGGTCGACCAGAGCGCTGCCGGCCGCCACCTTGTCGACCGAATCGCCGATCAGGGTCTTGATTTCCTTGGCTGCCGCTGCGCTGCGCTGCGCCAGGCTGCGCACTTCGGTAGCGACCACGGCAAAGCCGCGCCCCTGCTCGCCAGCCCTTGCGGCCTCGACCGCCGCATTCAGGGCCAGGATGTTGGTCTGGAATGCGATGCCGTCGATCACGCCGATGATGTCGACGATTTTTTTCGATGAATTATTGATCGAGCCCATCGTGTCGACCACTTGCGCGACCACGTTGCCACCCTTGATGGCGACTTGCGAAGCGCTGTGGGCCAACTGATTGGCCTGGCGTGCATTGTCGGCGTTTTGCTTGACGGTCGATGTCAGCTCTTCCATGGAAGAAGCCGTTTCTTCCAGCGAACTGGCTTGTTGTTCGGTGCGCGAAGACAGATCGAGGTTGCCGGCGGCAATCTGGGCCGAGGCCGTCGCGATCGTCGCGGTCCCGCCGCGCACGTCGCCAACGATCCTGATCAGGCTGCTGTTCATATCCTTTAGCGCCTGCAGCAATTGCCCGGTTTCATCGCTCGAGTGGATGTCGATGTTGCCAGTCAAATCGCCGGCAGCAACGTTTTTGGCGATGCCGACCGCTTCGGTCAGGGGACCGGTGATACTGCGCGTCACCTGGTAGGCGAACCCGCCTGCCAGCACGATAGCGATACCGGCAAGGCTGAGCATGATGAGCACTTGCCGGCGGTACAGCTCGTCTCCTTCGTCGCTTGCCTTGTCCATGAGCTTGCCGCCCAGCCTGACCAGGTTTTTTACTTCATTCATATAGGCTTGTTGCGTGGCCATTACTGTGGTTAACAGCAGGGTGGCGCTTTCCGCCTTCTGGCCTTCGGTCACGAGCCGGATGAATTCATCTTGTCCTGCGCGGTACGCGTTGCGCGTGGAACGAATCGCGTTGAAGATCTCCTTGCCCTTCGGTGTCGACAGGGAAGCGTCGAGTTGTCCGAGGTTGGCGTCGATATTCCTCCTCGCCGCGGCGATCGCATTGAGCTCGGCCTTTACAGCTTCCTGGTTATCGATCAGCAGAATGTTCCGCATCGCGATTGCGATCACGTTGATGTCGCTTAGGACCATATTGGCCATCGCGACTTTGGGATAACGATCCTTGGCGATCAGTTCGGTATTCGCATTCAGTGAGCCCAGTGCCTTGACGCCGGCGCCGGTAATCCCGATCAGCAGCACGATGACGATGGCGAACCCATAACCCAAGCGTGTTCCAACCTTCAAATTCTTAAAAACCATTTAGTTCGATACTTTCTTCTTTGTGAATGTCCAGCTTGCTCGTTGCTGTCGGTTAATTTTTTCTAGCAGCAAATTATCAACGAGAGCTGAAAAGATTCACATGATATGTATCAATTCTGAAATGCGGAGATCAGGGGAGGAAGGGGCGCGAACCTGCGCGAATGGGCGCAAAA
>JBAQKU010000536.1:0-8361 GCA_049301315.1 Telluria sp. | reverse complement strand
TGGGCCAGGGCAGCCTGCTGTATGCGCTCGAACTGCTGCACAACGACGGACCGTTCACCCGCCCCGACGACTACCGCAAGGCCAACGCGGTGCTGCGCTACAGCCAGGGCTATGCCAACAACGGCTTTAGCGTCAGCGCCATGGCCTACCGCGGGCGCTGGAATGCAAGCGACCAGATTCCACAGCGCGCGCTCGATGCCGGCCTGCTGGGGCGCTTCGACAACGTCGATGCGACCGATGGCGGAAGCGCGCAGCGCTACAGCCTGGCGGCGCTGTGGCGCCGCGGCGACAATGACGCCGCCTCCAAGGTCAGCGCGTACCTGATCGGGAACCGGCTCGACCTGTATTCGAACTTCACCTATTTTCTGGACGACCCGGTCAACGGCGACCAGTTCAACCAGCCCGACCGGCGCGTCACCAGCGGGATCGATGCCAGCCATACCTGGCACACGCACGCCGGCGCCAGCAATTCGGACCTGACGCTGGGCGTTCAACTCCAGAACGACAACATTTTCAACGGCCTGTACCCGAGCCGGGCCCGCAGCCGCCTTGGGGTAACGCGCCAGGACCATGTCCGGGAAAGCAGTCTCGGCGTGTTTGTCGAAAACCACACGCGCTGGAGCGACGCGTTTCGCACGCTGGCCGGGGTCCGCGCCGACGCATACCGCTTCGCAGTGCGCAGCGACCGCCCGGGAAACTCCGGAACCACGCACGCGCACCTGGCCAGCCCTTCGCTCAATCTCGTCTTCGGCCCTTGGCGGCTGACCGAGTACTACCTCAACGCCGGCAACGGCTTTCACAGCAACGATGCACGCGGCACCCTCACCACGCTCGACCCGAAATCCGGCGGCGCGGCCGAACCGGTGCCCGGCCTGGTGCGCTCGCGCGCGCTCGAAGCCGGCGTGCGCAGCCAGCTCGTGCCTGCACTGCAAACCGCGCTCTCGCTGTACCGCCTCGATTTCGATTCCGAGCTCACCTTTATGGGCGACACCGGCAGCACCGAAGCGGGCCACCCGAGCCGGCGCCGCGGCATCGAATTATCGGCCTGGTACAAGCCGCTCAAATGGCTTTCGGTCGATCTCGACCTTGCGTTCGCACGGGCCCGCTCGCGCGGCCTGGCTCCCGCCGCCAGCTTCATCCCCGGCGCGGTCGAAGGCGTGGCACAGCTTGCGCTCAGCGTCCCGCGTGCGGGCCCATGGTCGGGCGCGCTGCGCCTGCGTTACGTCGGGCCGCGCCCTCTGCTCGAAGACAACAGCGTGCGTGCGCAGCACAGCCTGACCCTCAACGCCAGCCTCGCCTGCAAGGCCGGCGCCGGCGTGCGAATCGAGCTCGAAGGCTTCAACCTGACCAACCGGCGCGCCGCCGCGAGCGAATACTTCTACGCCTCGCGCCTGCAAGGCGAGAGCGCGGCCAGGCAGGACCGCCACGTCCATCCGGTCGAACCGCGCTCCCTGCGGCTGGCCATGATCAAGAGCTTTTAGACGACGCCATCGAAAGTGACATCCGAACAATAGGAAAATTCACTTTTCTTGCGGCAAATCCGCTATAGTCATAGCGACCGAATCCATTGGGCGCCGGACCTCGCATGTCCCGACAAAACGCGGCTGCCGTCATGGACTTTCTGTAGCAAGGAGATAGCGTTTGTGGAGCCCACATACAAGATACAAGCCGAGGAAATCGAAATCCTGATCGTCGAGGACAGCCCGACGCAGGCCGAGCGCCTGCGCCGCCTGATCCAGTCCAGATCGTATCGTGCGAGAGTCGCCTCGAACGGGAAAATGGCGCTGGCCGCGGTGCGCGAGAGCCGTCCGCATCTGGTCCTGTCCGATATCGTCATGCCCGAAATGAACGGCTACGAGCTTTGCCGCGCCATCAAGTCCGATCCTGCCCTGCGCGAAATCCCCGTGATCCTCGTCACCTCCCTCAACGATCCGAAGGACATCATCCGCGGCATCGAATGCGGCGCCGACAATTTCATCCGCAAGCCGTACGCGGAAGACTACCTGCTCACCCGTATCGATCAAATCCTGCTCAACCAGGAGCTGCGCAAGGACGCGAATGTCGAAGTCGGCATCGGGCTGTACCTGGGCGAGCAAAAACACGTCATCAACGCCGACCGCCAGCAGATCCTCGACCTCCTTATTTCGACCTACGAGCAGGCGGTGCAGGTCAATGGCGAGCTGCAGGCGCGCGAACGCCAGGTCATCGAATTGAACATGCGGCTTACCCAGCATGCGGCCGAACTGGAAACGAGCAACCGCGAGATCGCGCTCAAGAACCTGGAGCTGGCCGAGGCGAGCCGCATGAAGTCCGCGTTCATCGCCAACATGTCGCATGAGCTGCGCACGCCGCTCAACGCCATCATCGGCTTTACCGGCGCATTGCTGATGAAGCTCCCCGGCCCGCTCACGGTGGACCAGGACAAGCAGCTCAACACGATCCGCTCGAGCGCACGCCACCTGCTCTCGCTGATCAACGACATCCTCGACGTGGCGAAGATCGAAGCGGGCAAGGTCACGCTGGCGACCGAAGCGGTACAGTGCCAGGACCTGGTGCGGGAAACCTGCGACACGCTGCACTCGCTGGCCGAGCAAAAAGGCCTTGCGCTGTCGGTCCAGCTGCCCAAGGACGCGATCGTGATCGACACCGACCGCCGCGCGCTCACCCAGATCATCATCAACCTGGTCAATAACGCCATCAAATTCACCGAACGCGGCTCGGTGCGCGTGACGCTCGTGCAGCGCGCCGAGGCAGGCAAGCTGCTCACCGAGTTCCAGATCATCGACAGCGGCGCCGGCATCAAGCCGGGGGACCAGCCCAAGCTGTTTCAGCCTTTCTCGCAACTCGATTCGACCTCGACCCGGCATATCGAGGGGGCCGGGCTGGGCCTGTACCTGTGCCAGAACCTTGCCAGCCTGATCGGGGGCAGCCTGACCTTCACCAGCAACTTCGGCGTCGGCAGCACCTTCACGCTGACCCTCAAGACACTGCAGGAGGACGCGATACCGTAGTTTTACCGTATTGCGGCGCACCATAATTCGGGATATATTATGGCTGTCTCCTCCAATTTTCTTCGTAGATTGGATTTACCGCCCGCGCCGCAAGGTTCGCGGGCGCTTTTTTTTCCGCAACGGATTTATGTTGCACCGCATCTCCCCTCCCGCCTGCCCCACGACTGCCCGCACTTGCACCGGCTTAAATCAATCGATTGATCTAGTTATATCAATCGTTTGACAAATATGCTTAAATTGCGGCATGCAAAAAACCACGCTCCCCCGACCCGACGATGTGCGCAAGATCCGCTCGGACGGCGCGCAATCGCGCGAGCGGCTGCTGCTGTCAGCGATGCGCCTGTTCGCCGAACAGGGCTTCGCCAAGACCTCCACCCGCGAAATTGCACTGGCCGCCGGCACCAACGTCGCCGCCATCAGCTACTACTTCGGGGACAAGGCGGGCCTGTACCGCGCCGCGTTCAGCAAGCCTTCGCCGCATTCCGAAAGCGACATCGCTGCCTTCACCGACCCGGCGTGCAGCCTGCGCGAAGCGCTGCTCGCGTTCTACACCGGCCTGCTCGCCCCGCTCAAGCAGGGTGACCGGGCGCGCTTGTGCATGCGCCTGTGGTTCCGCGAAATGCTCGAGCCGACCGGACTGTGGAACGAAGAAATCGACAACGGCATCAAGCCGGCGCACGCCGCCCTGGTGGCGGTGCTGAACCGCCACATAGGGGGGCCGCAGGCGGACGACGATATGTCGCGGCTCGCGTTTTGCATTGTCGGCCTGGCGATCCAGATGATGGTCACGCGCGACGTGATCGACAAGATCAGCCCGCATTTGCTCGATACCGGGCAGGCCATCGACACCTGGCTGGCGCGCCTGGTCGATTATGCGCAAGCGATGATCGATGCCGAGAAGGCGCACCGGCAATCGAATACCGAACACGGACCAACAACATGAAAACCTTGAAGCCGAAAACAGCCGTCGTCGTTGCTGGCGCGCTGGCCATCGTGGCCGCGCTGCTGCTGGTCGCCACCCGCAGCCCGAACGTCGCCGACGACAAGAAGGCCGGCCCTGCCAGGCCGGCGCTGACCGTGACCACGGCCAAGCCGCTGCCGGCCAGCCTGCCGATCCAGTTGAACGCGAACGGCAACGTGAGCGCATGGCAGGAAGCCGTCATCGGCAGCGAACTGGCCGGTCTGCGCCTGACGGAAGTACGCGTGAACGTGGGCGACGTGGTGGAAAAAGGACAGGTGCTGGCCGTGTTTTCCGCCGACAGCGTGAAGGCCGATGTGGCCCAGGCCAGCGCCGCGCTGCTTGAAGCCGAAGCGACTGCGGCGGAAGCGGCCGGCAATGCGGCACGCGCGCGCACCCTGCAAAGCTCGGGCGCCATGAGCGCGCAGCAGATCAGCCAATATCTTACGGCCGAGCAGACCGCCAATGCCCGCATCGCCGCAGCCAAGGCCACGCTGGCGGCGCAGCAGTTGCGCCTCAAGTACACCCAGCTGGTGGCGCCCGACAGCGGCGTGATCTCGGCGCGCACCGCAAGCGTCGGTTCGGTCATCGGCGCCGGCACCGAATTGTTCCGCATGATCCGCCAGGGCCGCCTCGAATGGCGCGCCGAAGTGACGGCCACTGAACTGAGCCGGCTCAAGCCCGGCACCAAGGCGCGCGTGGTGGGCGCCAACGGCAGCGAGCTGACCGGCCAGGTACGCATGATCGCGCCGACCATCGATCCGCAAACCCGCTCGGCGCTGGTGTACGTCGACCTGCCGCGCACGACGGGAGCGAATGCGCCGTTCAAGGCGGGCATGTTCGCCAGCGGCCGCTTCGAGCTGGGCAGCTCGCAAGCGATGACGCTGCCGCAGCAGGCGGTGGCGGTGCGCGACGGTTTCAGCTACGTGTTCCGCCTGAACCCGGACCAGCGCGTGAGCCAGCAGAAGGTGCGCAGCGGCCGCCGCCTGGCCGACCGTATCGAAATCCTCGAAGGCATTACGCCCGAGTCGCAGGTTGTGGTCAGCGGAGCCGGCTTCCTCAACGACGGCGACCTGGTACGCAATGTGCCGGCGGCCAGGTAAGGACAGCGCATGAATTTTTCCGCCCTCTCGATCAAGAACCCGGTACCGGCGATCATGCTGTTCGTGCTGCTCAGCCTTGCCGGCCTGCTGGCCTACAAGGCCAACGCGGTACAGGACTTTCCGGATATCGAACTGCCGATCGTCACCGTCAGCGCAACGCTGGAAGGGGCCGCGCCCGCGCAGCTCGAAACGGAAGTCGCACGCAAGATCGAAGACGCGGTCGCCACCTTGCAAGGGGTGAAGAACATCTACACCAAGGTGCTCGACGGCGTGGCCAACGTGACCATCGAATTCATCCTTGAAAAGCCGATCTCGGACGCGGTCAATGAAGTGCGCGACGCCGTTGCGCGCGTCAAGGCCGACCTGCCGGGCGAAATGCGCGACCCGACCGTGACCAAGGCCTCGACCGCCGGGCGGGTGGTGATGACGTTCATCGCGACCGCCAAGGGCGGCGCCGGGCCCGACGACCAGGAACTGAGCTGGTTCGTCGACAACACGGTCGCGAAGCGCCTGCTCAGCGTGCCCGGAATCGGTGCGGTCAAGCGCGTGGGCGGCGTCACGCGCGAGATACGCGTGGAGCTCGACGACGCGCGCATGGCCGCCCTCAAGGTGTCCGCGCTCGACGTGTCGCGCCAGCTGCGCACAGTGCAGCGCGAAGCGCCCGGCGGGCGCGGCGACGTCAGCGGCGCCGAACAATCGGTGCGCACCATCGCCACCGTGAAGACCGCGGCCGAACTGGCGCAGCTCGACATACCGCTGGCAGGCGGGCGCCGCGTGCGGCTCGACCAGATCGCCAGCGTGACCGACGGCGTGGCCGAAGCGCGCTCGCTGGCCGAGCACGATGGCAGGAAAGTGGTCGGCTTCGAGGTGTTCCGCACCAAGGGCGCCAGCGAAATCGATGTTGCACGCGGCGCGCGCGAAGCGGTCGCCGGCATGCAGCAGGAGAATCCGAACATCGTGCTCAAGGAGGTGATCGACAACGCCTTCCCGGTCCAGGAAAACTTCGCCGGTTCGATGGAGCTGTTGTACGAAGGCGCAATCCTGGCGGTGCTGGTGGTGTGGTGGTTCCTGCGCGACTGGCGCGCCACGCTGGTGGCCGCTTCCGCCCTGCCGCTGTCGGTGATACCCGCCTTTCTCGGCCAGTACTACTTCGGCTACACGCTCAACACGGTTACCCTGCTCTCGCTCGCGCTGGTGGTGGGGGTGCTGGTCGACGACGCGATCGTCGAGATCGAAAACATCTCGCGCCATCTGCGCATGGGCAAGACACCGATGCAGGCATCGCTCGAAGCGGCCGACGAAATCGGCATGGCCGTCATCGCCACGACCTTCGCGCTGGTGGCGGTGTTCCTGCCGACCGCGTTCATGGGCGGCATTCCGGGAAAATTCTTCAAGCAGTTCGGCTGGACCGCGGTGCTCGCGATCCTGGCCTCGCTGCTGGTGGCGCGCCTGCTCACGCCGATGATGGCCGCCTACATCCTCAAGCCGGCCAAGCACATGACGCAGGAAGACGGCCCGATCATGCGCCGCTACATGGCCACCATGCGCTGGTGCCTGAGTCACCGCCTGGTCACCGCGATCGGCTCGGCCATGTTCTTTGCCGCCTCGATCATGCTGGTGCCGCTGCTGCCGACCGGCTTCGTGCCGCCGGCCGACCGCGCCCAGACCCAGATCGACCTGGAACTGCCGCCCGGCTCCACCCTGGCCGAGACGCGCGTCGTGGCCGAACGTGCGCGCCTGGCCGCGATGCAGGTCGCGGGCGTCAAGGCCGTATTCAGCTCGATCGGCGGCGGCTCCAGCGGCGACGCGTTCGCGCCCGGGGCGGCGGCCGAAGCACGGCGCGCCATCCTGACCCTGACCACGGTGCATCGCAACGAGCGCGACGAATCGCTCGATGCGATCGAAAAGCGGATCCGCACGCGGCTCGACCAGATCCCGGGCGCAAAATTCAAGGTAGGCCCGCCCGACACCGGCGTCAAGATGCAGCTGGTGCTGCGCAGCGAAGACCCGCTTGCGCTCACGGCCGTTGCGCGCGAGGTCGAACGCGAACTGCGCACGCTCAAGGGAATCGGCAACGTCGGTTCGAGCGCCTCGCTGGTGCGTCCGGAAATCATCGTGCGGCCCGACTTCGCCAGGGCCGCGGACCTGGGCGTGACCGCGTCGTCCATCGGCGAAACGGTGCGCGTGGCCACCGCCGGCGACTACGACATCGCGCTCACCAAGCTCAACCTGCCGGAGCGCCAGGTGCCGATCCGCGTCAAGCTGCCCGACGCGGTGCGCGCCGACCTGTCCGCGCTCGAACGGCTCACGGTGCCAGGCAAGAACGGTCCGGTGATGCTGGCCAATGTCGCCACCATCACGATGGAAAGCGGGCCGGCGCAGATCGACCGGCTCAATCGCAGCCGCAACGTGACGCTGGAAGTGGAACTGTCGGGCCGCTCGCTCGGTGAAGTCAACGCCGAAGCGCGCGCGCTGCCATCGTTGCAAGCGCTGCCGGCGTCGGTCAAGATCGCGGAGCTGGGCGATGCGCAGGAAATGGCGGCGCTGTTCGCCAGTTTCGGGATCGCCATGCTGATCGGGGTGTTGTGTATCTACGGCGTGCTGGTGCTGCTGTTCAAGGACTTCATGCAGCCGGTGACGATCCTGGCGGCGCTGCCGTTGTCGATCGGCGGCGCCTTCGTCGCGCTGCTCATCACCGGCAAGGCGCTCTCGATGCCCTCGATGATCGGCCTGATCATGTTGATGGGGATCGTCACCAAGAATTCGATCCTGCTGGTCGATTACGCGATCCTGGCGCGCCAGGCCGGCATGAACCGGTTCGACGCGCTGGTCGACGCCTGCCACAAGCGCAGCCGCCCGATCATCATGACCACCATTGCGATGGGCGCCGGCATGCTGCCGCTGGCGCTGGGCTGGGGCGCGGACCCGAGCTTTCGCTCGCCGATGGCCGTTACCGTGATTGGCGGGCTGATCACCTCGACCTTACTGAGCCTGCTGGTGGTGCCGGCCGTGTTCACCTACATCGACGACCTCGAGCACCTGCTCAAGCGCGGCATGCGGCGGCTGCGCCAGCGCGCGGTGTAACGGGAAAGAGCGCCCCCTCACCCTAATGCCGCTAAGTTAATGCCACCTACGTCGTTTCCGCGAAGGAGGCTGTCGCAAAAGGGTCCACAGATCTCTAATTAGCTATTTACCCCCGTCGTCTTCGCCATTGGCGAAACCGACTTCCCGCGAAGGCGGGAATTCATGCACTGCATGACTTCCCCCTAATTTCGGCGCGTTACAGCAG